>JAESSY010000137.1 GCA_016763855.1 Pseudomonadales bacterium | reverse complement strand
TTGATTTTTCGTGGCCTTGATAGTGCTATTCACTTTTCTAAGCAGGCTTTCAGCGCTATAAGGTTTTTGCAGGAGTATTAGATCATCTTCGAGAATAAAATTGGTATGGATACCATTGGAAGAATAACCACTGGTGAACAGTATGGGCACGTCAGCATTGATGTTTTGTATTTCTTTCATGACACCACGACCATCGAGTTTAGGTAATACGACGTCTAACAACACAAGCGATAGATCTTTATGATGACGACTAAACACCTCAACCGCACGTTCGCCATCTTCGGCGGCAAGTACTTCA
This sequence comes from Pseudomonadales bacterium, assembly GCA_016763855.1. Taxonomy (GTDB): domain Bacteria; phylum Pseudomonadota; class Gammaproteobacteria; order Pseudomonadales; family Azotimanducaceae; genus JAHRVQ01. Next base: position 63,950 of record JAESSY010000137.1, on the reverse strand, counting down.
TACCCTGCTCGCGTCAATATGGTTGTTGCTAGGCGACAAACTTGCTCCTCATCCTCGACAATCAATATGAGTCCCTGCCCCCTAGTTAACTTTGGTTCAAGTTTTCTCTCCAGACTACCGGCATTTCTTTCAACAATAGGTAAGTAAGTTCTGAATTCAGAGCCCTTACCAACCTCGCTATAAAGGTGAGTAAACCCGTCATGTTGTTTCACGATACCAAAGAAAACTGATAAGCCCAGCCCCGTTCCCTCCCCTTCAGCTTTAGTCGTAAAAAAGGGTTCGAATATCCGCTCCTGCATTTCCAAGCTTATGCCAAAGCCGGTATCAGAAACCCTAAACAGAACATATCTTCCGAGCTTCGCCCAAGGATGAGTATTAACATAATTTTGATCAATCAAAATATTTTCTGTTTCAATGGTGAGCTTTCCACCATCAGGCATTGCATCCCGCGCATTAACTGCCAAATTAACAATTGCCTGTTCTAGCTGACCCGCATCGGCATTTATAGTGCCAAGATCTGAAACTGGAATGAACTGATATTCAATATTTTCAGGTATAAGGCGTGTTAATAAACCACTCAAGCCAACTATTAGCTCGTTCAGATTCAGGGGCTTTAATTCCATGATCTGTCTTCTGCTAAAAGATAACAACTGACGAGTAAGAACAGTTGCTCGGTTTGCAGATTTTTCTATTTCAGACAAGTATTTATTTAGCTCTTCATCTTCCTCGTCATCATCATCCAAATGTTCTTTTGCAAGTTCGACATATCCATTTATCACTACCAAGAGGTTATTAAAGTCATGGGCTATGCCGCCAGACAACTGGCCGATAGATTCAATCTTTTGAGCTTGATTCAACTGTTGTTGTATTGAGTATTTATCCGCTTCTTCTTCCTGTCTTAAAATCTCGGCGCGAACGTGAGACGCAAATATATTAAAAAGTCTCTCTCCAAGCTGAACATCTTTCATTTCTTTATCATCCATCGCGACTAATATTGCAATGGGCTGCTCTTTATTATCATGAATGGAAATACCTAAGTAACTTTCCACCCCCATTTCCACCAAAGCTTTATCCTTTGGAAATAAGCTCTGGATATTGGAAGGATAAATGCATGTACCATCTTGACCGACTATTTGACAGGGTGTGTTTTCCAAGTCATAGCTGAAATTTTCACCTTTAACACCCTGTTCTGAGACCGCAAGAGTAGAGATGGTCTTGTCTTCATTTACTTTGCCGACAAATACCATTTGCACTGCCAATGCTTCTTGCAGTTTTCCGGTTAGGGCATCAAAAAAATCAATCCCGTATCTTTGTTTAGTCCCGGAGAGCACAGTATCCATTGCTGTTTCAAGGCGTTTTCGATCTCCAATTTCTCGACTGACGCCGAGAATACCAGCGATCTCGCCCCCCTCATCTCTCAAAAAACTAAGGAGAAATTCAACTTCAACCCAATGCCCATCCTTATGACTAAGTTGCGTGTCAATTCTGAGTATCGGCTTGCCGATATCACTCTTCTCAGCATTTTCAAGCTCAGTAAGTAACATCTCGTCGATTTTTTCTCGTGGTATTGAAACCATCATTTCAGACACACCCATCTGAATCACTTCTTCTGGTGTATACCCTCGTGCTGCAAATACAGAGGGACTAACATAAGTCAGTTCCAATTTCAGATTCATGGTCCAAATTACATCCGTCACATTGTCCGCAAGGAGTTGATACAACTCTTTACTTTGCTTTTCCGCTTCAATGGTATGTTCTTTTGATGCTAGAAGAGATTCGAGTTCGCCAAAGTTTTTTTCGAGCTTTTTAATTAGATAAGCCACTGAATAAAAGGCAACTCCAATAGAAATAATGAAAGAGATACCAAACCAGAACCACCATGTCAGTTCTTGAGATAAGGGATAGGCGGTGTCGTCGTGTTCCAGAAATCCACGTAGGGACAGTGTTCCAACAATGGCAATAAGCCCTACGGATATTATTAGAAATAGGTTGCCTATGTGTTGCCCGAGCAAAACGACCGCCAGTAAGATGGAAAGACCGAAGTACAAGCGAGCTCCACCGACCACACCAAATTTGATGAGAATAGCCGTCCCTATAATCATGGGCATAATAATCAATGCGTAAGTTTTAACAAAGTTTGGAATCTGTCTGGAAAAAGACAGGACTATTAATAGACAAAACGCACCCAAACCAACTTGCCAGTCAAGTTCATTGGCAACCATGGAGCTGTAGATAATAACTGGGGCACAAAGGATCAATAAAACTCGAGTAAGCCTTTTACTCAGCTTCGTCTTCCAGCGTTGAAATTGATCCTGCTTCATTAACGACCTACGCTTGCCCAGAAGCTATGTTATACCTTAGATACCAGTATAGCGGCAACTTAATATAAGCCCAATTTGATATTAGTAAGCGTATTCCATTGAGGCATATCTCCTATTGCATACTGTTTCTTTTATCAGACCAGCGTTATGCTGACATCCCGACCACAAGCCATTAGGGTAAATCTCAATGGCGGAACTATTTTTATGGAGCAAATATATGATTGGATATGTCACTATCGGTGTTAGCGATATGGAGAAAGGAAAAGCATTTTGGTCAGAATTGTTGGCACCCTTAGGTGCGAAAATATTAATGGATATGGGCAGAATAGCTTTAATGGGAACAGGGCCTGACCAACCCATGCTTGCTGTATGCGTCCCTTTTGATGAAAGCGACCCAGCACCAGGCAATGGCAATATGCTTGCATTCGCAGCTGGATCTAGAGAAAAAGCCGACGAACTCTACGCAAAGGCCATTGCTATGGGTGCAACGGACGAGGGTGAACCAGGTGAGCGAATGGCTACTTTCTATGGCGCATATTTCAGAGATCCAGATGGCAATAAGGCCGTTTTCTATCACATGGGCTAACTAAACCATTAAGCTTGCTCAGGTCTGACTCTCAGTTATCGCAGATGGAAATTCAGACCTGAGTTATTTATCACTAAGCGGAAGTATCTCAATAGGTATTCCAGTATATAAGCGTAAAAACACAAGTCCAAAAATCGGATTTTTTTCCAACAGCATTGTTAACTGCAAGAATGAAGCTTATCGAAGTAAGGACATCCCATCGGAGACTTTAATACATGCACAACATAGATCGTCAGTTTGTTGCTATTGAATCCCCTAAGGGTCGTCGAAATGGCGCGGGCTTTCATCCCTGTCAGGGACTCTATCTAAGCCCAAGCGGTGAAAAGCCTAAAACTGCATTTATCGCTAGCCACTACAATGTCGATTTCAGTGAACATTATCTTGGAGAGTACTTGGCGAAACGTGGATTCGGCTTCCTTGGTTGGAACACACGTTTTAGAGGCAACGAGGCTTTCTTTTTGCTTGAGTATGCGCTGATTGACATTGGTGCGGGGGTGCGATGGTTAAAAGAAGTTGCAGGTGTTGAACATGTAGTCCTGCTCGGCAACTCTGGCGGAGGATCACTTATGGCGGCTTATCACTCTCAAGCAGTTGATCCGATTCTTGAAGCAACACCGGGGCTAAAGGTGCCCGATGCGGCTAGTGAGCTAATACCCGGGGATTACTATGTGTCTCTTTGTGCGCACTCAGGTCGACCGGAAGTACTCACCGACTGGATGGATCCATCCATTAGCAATGAAAACGACCCTTGTAGTATTGATCAAGCGCTCAATATGTACAATCCTGAAAATGGCCCTCCTTACTCTCCTGAATTTATCTCAAAATATCGCGCTGCCCAGGTAACAAGAAATCACAAAATTACTGATTGGGTATATGCTGAACTCGACCGCCTTCAGGAACACGGTATGGTCGATCGTGCATTCAATATGTACAGAACCTGGGCAGATCTTCGCTTGATGGATGGCACTATTGACCCATCGGATAGAAAGGTCGGCATATGTTATGCGGGTAATCCAGAAAAATCTAATTTTGGGCCCCGAGGAATCGGCCTGAATAATACTTTGAGAACCTGGCTCAGCATGTGGAGCCTTAAGAGCTCACCTTGTCGCGGCGCGCCGCACTTGGCGAAAATCACTTTACCTACGCTTGTCATCCAATCTTTGTCCGATACGGGCGTTTTCCCTGGAGATGCAAGAAACATATTTGATTTAATAGGCAGCAAGGATAAAGAACTCGCATTAACTGAAGGCGATCATTATCTGACATATCCTGTCGATGCACGAGACAAACACGCTGATATGATCACGGCATGGTGCAAGCAAAGGTGTTCCATCTAAGTCAACAACACGCCATAATGCTTAAAAATAACTAAAAGGAAACACTTATGTTAGATTCTCTTGGTCTTGGCGCCTCTCCTATCCTGTTACCCGTTTTTTGTCTGGGTCTTTGGACTTTTGTTGTAATGACATGGATGGTAGTCACGCGTCTACCGGCGATTAGCGCCGCAAAACTAGGTCCCGATGCAGGACAACGTACATCTGAATTGGCCGCACAACTACCCAAAGAAGTTCAGTGGAAAGCTGACAATTACAACCATCTCTTAGAACAACCGACTCTTTTCTACGCAATTGTAATTGCCCTGGCAGTAGCCGGGCTCGGAGATGAGATCAATACAGGGTTAGCCTGGTTTTACGTTGCAGCACGAGTCGTTCACAGTGTAGTTCACGGCACCACAAATCACGTGCTTGTAAGATTTTCAATCTTCGCCCTCGCCTCACTTGCATTGTTAGCAATGATCATTCGAGGGGCACTTGCATTGATGTAGCCAAGTGCTGAAAATGTAATCGCTAACTGGCACAATCAACTCCGACTATTTGTACACAAACACGCTGTCCTTAAGGTCAATCTTCGGCAGCTCATCTTTCTCAAGCCAATAATCCTGAGTGTGCTGCCATTCAGGTTTATCTCCTCGTTTGGGCATTAAATGCATGGAACGCATTAGGTAACCCGGATTAAAGTTTTCAGGATCCATCCAAGGCAGTTTGGGCATATCCATGTCTTCTGGTCGGAGTGCTGCTTCAACCGAACTCACATCATTAGACTTCATGTGCGTCAGTAAACGACACACAAAATCTGCGATAATATCGACTCGCAGTGTCCAACTGGCACGAAAATACCCAAAAATCCAAACCATGTTAGGGACGCCGGTAAACATCATTCCGCGATAAGTTACTGTATCAGCAAAATCAACCTGTTTATCGTCAACAGAGAATTCGATTCCGCCGAGAACGCTTAGATTGAAACCCGTCGCTGTCATAATAATATCAGCTTTTAGTAAATCACCAGATTTCAACAAGATACCTTCTTTTGTAAATGATTCAATTTCATCGGTAACCATACTCGCTGCACCGGAGGTGATGCCTTTAAAGATATCTCCATCTGGTACAAAAGCAATTCGTTGTCGCCATGGTCGGTAGCGCGGAGTAAAGTGTTTATCGATATCGTAGTCTGGGCCCAGATATTCTCTTACACCATTGAGTAATTCGGTTTTTGCAAACTCGGGTTCTTCTATAGCCAGACGAGTGAACTCTGCTTGATCAAACAAAATTTGACGCCGGACAATTTCATGAATCCATGTCTCATCAATTTCAAGACGTCTCAATTGATCTGCCATTTCATTCTCATTTCGACCAGGAATAAAATAAGTTGGTGAACGCTGTAAGACGGTAACGTGTTCACAGTCAGCAGCAATCGCAGGAACCAATGTTGCGGCAGTAGCTCCAGAGCCAATGACAATAACTTTCTTGTTTTTGTAATCCAGATCTTTAGGCCAGGTTTGAGGATGAATAATCTCTCCTTCAAACTTATCCATGCCAGGCCATTCCGGGGTATATCCTTTGGCATGCTCATAATAGCCCTGACACATCCATAGAAAATTACTGATAAAAGTCACAGATTCCCCAGTATCTTTCCGGTGACCTTTGAGGGTCCATTGTTTATGGGTACTGCACCAATTCGCTGAATCGATATGATGTTGATATCGAATATGTTTATCTAAGTCATTTTCATCAATGACCTCACCCATATAGTTAAGAATTTCCTCTGCAGACGCTATCGGCGCTCCAACCCAGGGTTTAAAGCGATACCCGAAGGTGTAGAGATCACTATCTGACCTTATGCCTGGATAGGTGTGGGTCAGCCAAGTTCCACCAAAGTCATCAAGGGTTTCCAATACTAGAAAAGAAGTCCCTGGGGTCTGATCCTGCAAGTGATAAGCTGCTCCAATTCCTGAGATCCCCGCACCAACAATGAGAACGTCAAAAATGTTTTCGGCAGTACTCGGTGATTGCTCCGAGGAATGGTCAACAGACATAGCAACTCCATATAGACAAATATTGTCCTTTAAGATTGCAATAGGATGCGAGCTAATTCAATGACCCATATCAAGGTGACGGCATAGAAAGAGATGGAAAAAGGATCAAAATACCAAGAGAAACTTAGCTCCCTCTTTGGACTGACTAGTATAGTTAATCGTGCCACCGTGGGCATTCATAATTTGTCGGCTCAAAGCTAAACCCACGCCGCTACCATGCTTACGTGTCGTAAAAAAAGGCACAAATATTTTGTCCACATGTTCATCAGTGATTCCAGGGCCTGTGTCACTCACTTCAATGCTAATACGCCCTTGTTTATTAATGTACGCATACAACTCCACCTTTTTGGTGTCAGATTCTCGTAGTGCTTGTTCTGAATTTTGCAATAGATTAATCAGCAGCTGCTCTATCATCTGCCTATCAGCATCAAGGGCTAAGGTTGAGGGATTCACTCGAACCGTTAAATGGATTTCGCCGCCTTTAATGTTGCCTTGCCAATCAGCATTAATAAGTTTTGTGATATCGCTGAAAAGATCTTTTATAGGAAATCGTTCTACTTTAGGAGCAGTAAAATCAGAAAAACGCCGATAACTTCGTATGAAATTTAACAATCCATCTGAGCGGCGAGCAACGATCATAACTGCTTCTTTTACATCTTTCAGATCTACCTGAATCTCTGGGTGATCGGAGAATTTATTCTTGGCATCTTCAACAAGATCCGCAGCGGTATAAGCGAGAGAAGAGACAGGCGTGATTGAATTAACTATTTCATGGGTAAGCACTCTTAGCAAATCCTGCCAGGCATGCATTTGCATCCCATCAAGTTCACTTTGAATATTTTGTAGGGCAATTAATTTTTCGTGTTTAGATGAAATGATGATTTCACTCGCCGTAACATTGAGCCTCTGTTTTTCACCATCAAATGTCACTTCTACCAAACGTTTTTCACCCGGCTGAACGTCGGAAACCTGATCGTGTAATGCGTGACCAAACAATTTCAGATCATCACGAACTGCTATTTTCGCAGTACCAAATAGTCTCCTCGATGCGTTATTCCAGAGTGTAATTGTCTCATCCCCGTGGAGCGAGATCAAAGGAACTGGCACGTGTTCAAGCAAGGCTTTTAGGTGACGCAGCTCGCTTTCTTGCTCTTTTCTATCCTGTCGAAAACGATCTAATATTTGAGTAAATGTGTCTCCCAATTCATTGAAACCAGCGCCCACATCATCAAATACAAAACGCTGACTAAAATCAGCATAACGAGTCGCACCTAAAAACCTAGCTAGTTCTTGATTGGTTCGCGTAATAAATCTAAACAGATTAAATATGAGCGCAGCAATAATTGTCATCATGACCAAGGTCGCAACGGGATAGCCTGGAGTGATCATTAAGTAAACTGCCACGGCTAGACTGAGCATGATAAATGCCAGGCGAATACTCAGACTAACAATGAAATGATTAAAACCCATACTTTTCCATGCGGCGATACAAAGCTGCACGCGTTAGTCCGAGTTCTTTCGCTGTATGACTAATGTTATACCGACGCTTAAGAAGTGCTTGTTTTATCGTTGCTTTTTCGATTTCCTGTAAATTAAGTTCACTTTCAGCCCTCGGTGTAGGCTCAACAGGTTCAGCTTCAGTTTGAAAATCGGACACATCAAGCATTCTCTTATCAGCAAGTATGACAGCACGTTCAATAGCATGTCTCAGCGCTCTGACATTACCCGGCCAATGATATTGAGTAAGGTTCGCCAAAGCTTGACCTGAAAAGGTCATCGCCTCCCGAGCATATTTTTTACAATAGTAGTCTAGATAGTAATTGGCTATCTCAGGAATATCTTCTGAGCGCTCTCTTAAAGAAGGCAGTAAAAGCTCAACTGTATTCAGGCGAAATAGTAGATCTTGCCTAAAGTAATTTTCATCTTGTAAGGTTTCTTTTTTGAGATTGGTTGCGGCGACAATCCTGACATCAAAATTAACGGCAGAGTGTGATCCAACTGGTATCACTTGTCTTTGCTCCAGAACAGAAAGTAATTTAGCTTGTAAATGCAGTGGTAGATTCCCAATTTCGTCTAAGAACAACGTGCCGCCATCGGCGGCCTGAATCCTACCTACTTTGTCTTGATTAGCATCGGTAAACGCACCTTTTTTATGGCCAAATAACTCCGATTCAAATAGAGATTCCGATATCGCGCCTAAATCAACCGACATGAATACTTCACTATGTCGGCTCGATTGCTGGTGGATCAATCTCGCCACCAATTCTTTACCTGTACCATTTTCACCCAGTATCAATACATTTGCGTCGCTTGGCGCTGTTTTAGCGATCATGGCTTTCAATTCGTTCATTTTCTGAGAGCACCCCAACATGGATTGTCGGGATTCTCCGGTTGCTTCGACGAGGGCAATATTAGTTTGTTTTAACTTTGCTGTTTCAGATCGAGACTGACGAAGTTTGACGCTGGCAGAAAGTGTTGCAACCAATTTTTCATTCTGCCAAGGTTTCGATATAAAATCAGTCGCGCCTTGCTTCATTGCTTCAACCGCAAGTTCGACATCCCCATGAGCTGTAATTAGCACCACGACTGCATCGTTATCTATTTCAAGAATTTTCTTTAGCCAGTAAAATCCCTCCGCACCGCTCGATTTTCCTGGGCCAAAATTCATATCCAACATGATAGCGGTGTAATTATTAAGAGAAATTAGTCGGGGCAAGTCTGTAGGATTGTTGCAGGTATCGATCTTTGTATAGTGGCGTTTTAATAACAACTTACCTGCGACCAGAATATCCTCATCGTCATCAACGATTAGAATCGTAGTATTAAAAGTAATAGATGTATCCTTTTGACTATTTTTACTTGCAGTCATATCAAATCATTTTTTCTTTGGCGGTTTTATAAAAAGAGGTTGTCACTGGGGCTAACCTGTCTATAGAGCTTATACTACCCACACCGTGCGATATCGTACACTTCCTGTCCGTTAATGAACACTATTCCCGCTTCAGCATCAGACCTAAAAAATAATAGTCAATATAATCAATCAGATAGGATATGGCACGCCGATTGCGTAGCTAGAGCAAGAGACAGACATTAAAAAACAAAGAAAAGGGAAAAGAAGTTCGAGATGGTAGCTGAGAACAAAAAGAGAAATCCAAGCGCAATATCTGGAGCAGGAATGGATCGCGTGATAGAGAATAAGAAATTGCCCATTCGAACACTTCTCATCTTACTTGGCATTTTTTCCGGAACAGTTCTGATCTGGATGAGCGTTTCATCAAATACCGGGCGATCCCTCGTTATTGGCAGCAATCGGATCATTATCTCTCCCGTCACTAAGGGCGTGTTTGAAGATTTTATTCCCGTCCGAGGACGGGTCACTCCTCGTAAAACTGTTTTCCTCGATGTCATGGAAGGTGGGCAAGTGCAACAACGCCTCGTAGAAGATGGTGCCGATGTGGAAGCAGGCGATCTGATTGTTGTTCTTTCTAATATTTCTCTTCAACTCGATGTAACACGAAACGAAGCTGTGATCACAGAACAACTGAACAATATGCGCACCCTCGAATTGCAATTAGAACAAAACAGACTCGCACACAAACGCAGCCTGGTCGAAACAAGTTATCAAATTAAACGGCTTAACCGACAGGTTGAGCGATTATCAGATCTTGACTCTGCAGGACTCGTGATAAAAAGCCAGTTGGAGGATGCCGAGGATGAACTCGAATACCATCAAGCTCGCCAAGTTATCACCCTTGAGAGTCAAGCTACCGATGCACGTTTGCAGGAAACCCAACTTGATTTCTTAAAAACGACGGGTGCCCAGCTTGAAAATAATCTTGCTTATGCAAGACAAAACCTTGATGCCCTCAATGTCCGAGCCCCCGTCACTGGCAGATTGTCTGGACTCGATGTTGAAGTCGGACAGAGCATTCAAAGAGGCGGACGCCTTGGGCAAATCGATGACCCTGACAGTTTCAAGTTACGCGCCAGCATTGATGAGTTCTATTTAGGTCGAGTAGATATTGGCCAATTCGCTTACTTTGATAAGGACGGTGATCGATTCCAATTAAGAATTGGTAAAATATACCCCCAGGTCAATAACAGTCAATTTGACATCGATTTACTCTTTACCGGTGCCGAGCCAACAAGCATACGCAGGGGTCAGACAATTCAAACCCGCTTAACACTGGGGGATTCAAGCGATGCCATTCTGATTCCAAACGGGTCATTCTATCAGGATACCGGTGGCAACTGGATTTTCGCCCTCTCCCAAAATGGTACTGAAGCCAATAAAAGGAACATCAAACTTGGACGAAGAAATTCTCGTTATATCGAAGTGCTTGAAGGCTTGGATGTTGGAGAAGAGGTCGTCACGAGCGCGTATTCAGGATTTAAAAAAATGGATAGATTGAATTTGTCTAATAATTAAGTATTAACAAACAGGTACCGAGTCATGTTAAAAATGCACAATTTGTCAAAACTTTATCGCACCAACGATATCGAAACCATCGCATTAAATTGCATCAATATCGAAATAGATACCGGAGAATTTGTCGCCATTATGGGCCCGTCTGGCTGTGGAAAATCTACCCTCCTTAACATCATCGGCATGCTTGATACCGCATCAGAAGGACAATACTTCTTTAATGACGAGGACATATCCAACCATTCTGAATCTCAACTCAGTCAAATCCGAAAAAGGAATATCGGTTTTATCTTTCAATCATTCAATCTGATTGACGAGCTAAATGTTTCAGAAAATATTGAACTGGCGCTTCTTTACCATGACATGGCTAAAAAAGAGCGTAAAGACAGGGTTGCCCAAATTATGGATAAGGTCGGCATCGCGCACAGAGCGAAACACATGCCGAGTCAATTGTCTGGTGGCCAACAACAACGGGTTGCCGTTGCCCGTGCGGTAGTCGGCAATCAAAAGCTCATTCTGGCAGACGAACCAACCGGAAACCTTGACAGTGCTCATGGCCAGGAAGTCATGGAAATGCTGCAAGGCTTGAACAGTGAAGGCACAACCATTGTGATGGTCACCCACAGTCCTACCCACTCGGATTACGCAAGAAGAACAATCAATCTTTTCGACGGACATGTCGTGACAGAAAACCTTAGAGCGACAGGATGATATTATGCTAAACAATTATATTCTTATCGCCTGGCGACAATTATTCAAAAATAAACTCTATACCACCATTAACATGTTGGGCCTTGTCACGGGTCTTACGGTCTATCTTTTTGGTACGCTTTTGGTCGACTATGAAGAAAACCACGATGCTTTTTATAAGAATTTCGAACGCATATTTACCGTTGGTACCGTCTTTTCTCCGACTGCGAATATAGGCGTTTCTCAGGACCCCAGTATCTATTCAGGGTTCACTCCCTTTATCAAAGCCGAAGTGGAAGAAATAGAATCAATCGCAAGAACGATACACAGAAAATTTTTACTGACAGTCGGGGACGACAATTATTATCAAGACATTCGATTCGCTGATCCTGCCCTGCTCACCATTTTTGACCTTGATTACATTGAAGGAAATAGCGACGCCTTGAAGGAACCCGAAGGCGTGCTGTTAAGTGAAAACACTGCTAGGAAACTATTTGGGTCCACCTCCGTCATTGGGGAGCTCATTACGCTCGATCATAAAACTACGCTCCATGTCACTGCAGTGTTTAAAAACCTACCTCGAAATACTCATTTTAATTCCGCACTCATTGGCGGACTTGAATTCGAAGTTGTTGCACCCTTGACAGCGCTCAACAAAGCAGCTGATTGGGATCTTGCAGGAAATTTCAACAACCTATCTTCTGGGAATTATACCTACATACTTTTGCCTGCAGCTAAAACACTTTCCTGGCTACAGACACAAATGGATAATATCTGGAAAAAACATCTGAATGAGGACCACAAGGAATTCGTTACAGGATTAAAAGTACTACCACTTGCAAAGGCAAACACCTTTATCTGGTCAATGATCGGCCTGCCGATTATGGAGTCAATCAAATTGTTAGCGATCATGGTACTCGTAATCGCTATCGTCAATTACACAAATCTGGCTACCGCACAATCCTTAAGTAGAGCCAGAGAAGTGGGCTTGAGAAAAACAATGGGCGCTGATAAGAAACAACTGTTGGCACAGTTTCTTATCGAAGGATTAGTCATCGCCTTTATCTCAATGTTTATTGCCATGGCCATACTAGAAATAATCATTCCGCTTTTCAATAACCTAACAGAAAAATCACTTCAAATTAATTACTTACATACCTTACCATGGTTGCTTGCAACAACAACCATTGTTGGATTGGTTGCAGGCGCTTATCCAGCCTATATGGTCACAAGAGTAAAGCCCATTGAAGCCTTACGAGATGCCGGGGCTAGTGGCGTAAAAGGAAGCCTATTCCGTAGCGTTATGCTCGGACTACAATTTTCGATATCCATCTTTATTTTGGCAACCGTTTTAATAGTCTACTTCCAAAACAAGAAGGTACAAGACGCTGGGGATATCTACCCACGATCACAAATTATTACCTTACAAAGACTAGATGTTGAAGAAATTCAGAATAAATTGGACTCACTCAAAAATGAGCTTAAAAAAATCCCTGGTGTTAGCCACGTAAGCTATTCTAGCGATCTGCCCTATCGTCAGGGCAATTCTTCATTCACTGCGGGACCTGTGCTAGGTAATAAGGACTTATCCTTTTTATTAAAGCAGCTTTCTGTCGATGAAGACTTTTTATCGACCTATGAAATTCCATTGATCGCTGGTCGAGCATTATCCAGGGATTATTCAGCCGATATCTTTCTGAAAGACATGCTTGCCATTAATGTGGTCCTAAATCAATTAGCAATAGAAAAGTTAGGGTATGCATCAGCTAATGAAGCCTTAGGTAAAACCTTTTACGATTTCCCCAATTCCCGAGAACCTCGCGCGTACACTATCAAAGGGGTAACCCCAACACAAAACTTTGTGGGATTTCATAATGCCAACAAGCCGATGGTGTTTTACTTGCGTCCTAGTTTTTTCGATTACGCTTCAGTTAGAGTCAGTCATCAGGACTTATCCGAAACGCTGGTACTAATAGAAGAAACCTGGGACAGGGTCATTACAGACTATCCCATCCAAACATCTTTTCTAGATAAGGTATTCAATGATATGTTTCGGATATTCGATACCATGATGAAATCACTGGGACTGTTTGCAGCGGTTGCTTTAATTTTGAGTTTGATTGGGCTATTCGGACTCGCAGCCTTTATGGCCCAGAGTCGAACAAAGGAGATCGGCATCAGAAAAGTAATGGGTGCCAATATGCTTCAAATTATTAGCCTGCTCATCATTCAGTTCTCCAAACCTGTGATGTGGGCCTTGCTCATTGCCTTACCCTTAGCCTATTTCGCATCTGAGCAATATCTCAATTTCTTTTCTGACAGGATAACGATGCAAGCAGTGATCATCGCGATGGCCGGCCTTATCTCCATCCTATTTGCCTGGCTTATCGTTGGCATACACGCCATTAGAATCGCCACAGCCAATCCAATCAAAGCATTGCGATACGAGTGAGTTATAAATTATTCGCGAAGGGTAATGGGCAAATCCCGAATACCATGCACAAAACTCGATCTTTGTAATAATGGTTCACCCGTCACTTCAACTTTTGAAAAGCGTTTATTAATCTCTTCCCAAGTCACATTCAACTGCATTTCTGCTAATCGATTGCCTACACAGCGATGGACACCGTAGCCAAAGGAAGTGTGGGTTCTTGGATTAGGGCGATCGATAATGAACTTATCGGCATTCTCAATATAGTCTTCATCTCTGTTTCCGGAGATATACCACATCGCAACGCGGTCTCCTTCCTTAATTTGCTTTCCGCCAAGCTCAACATCTCTCAGTGCTGTTCTTGCCATATGGGCTAAAGGCGTTTGCCAACGGATAATCTCTGGAATCATCTTGGGTATCAAGCCTGGATTTTGTAATAACTTTTCATATTGATCAGGATTTTTATTCAAGGCTAATACGCCACCTGATATTGAATTACGTGTGGTGTCATTTCCACCGACAATCAACAAAAGGACATTCCCCAACAATTCTTGTGGTGACATATTGCTGGTAGCAGGATCATGGGCCATCATGGAAAGCAGATCAAATCTGGGGGGTTCTTTTTTACGTGCTTCGTAATGTTCAGTAAAGTAAGCCAAGCATTCAAACAATACCTTAAAACCCTCTTCTGTATTTTCAAAAACTTCTGGATCCTGCAAACTTGATACAGTATCTGACCAATGTATTAATTTCATTCTATCTTCTTGAGGAATACCAAATATCGTTGCCAACATCTGTGCTGTCAGATCAACTGATACATGTTCTACCCAATTGAACTCTTCATTGCGTGGAAGGCCATCCAAGATCACCCCGATTCGTTCTCGAATGAGAGGCTCAAGTTCAGCCAGATTACGGGGTATAAACATGGGTGTTACCACCTTACGCTGATCATCGTGCTTAGGTGGGTCTTCCTGAATAAACATAGGCAAAGCAAATGCATCATCTGCTTCTCTGGCGACGCCACCTAGGACAATACCGCCCAATCTTTGTTGAGAAGAAAATACATCATGCTGTCTATCCACTTCCATGATGTCTTTATACTTGGTCACGGACCAGTAAGGGCCAACACTGCTTTCTTTATGATAGTGGACAGGATCTTCTTTACGTAATCTCGCAAAATGATCCCATACGGTATCATTCGCAAATAGGGCAGGGTGAGATGGGTCTATATCATCCAAGGGGATTTTATTGACATCAAAATGCGGATCAATCTCAAATGCATCGGCGATTTCCTTGTTAGAAACTGTCATGTCACCGGTGGACAGTCGCGCCGCTAGTGCCTCACGCTTTGTATTGTCTGCTTCCAAATGTTGTACAGCCATCAAACCCTCCGTTTATTAAAAATAGTTGTTATTTGAGCAATTCTTGGCAGTTTCTACTACTTCGACCTAGAATTCGAGATCATGTTTGGCCTCTACCACTGAAATCCCCAGTTTTTCGGAATCAAGTATTTAGCGTCAAATATCAGAGCTTAGGACAAACCTCAGGGTTTAGACTTTTGAAAGATATACGGTTCAAGCGTCTTTTGGGCTTTCAAGCGATACTTGTGCCAATCACCCCCTCCATAATAAGCGAGACTTCCAGGCTCTGATTCACCGTGTCCGTTGTAATAGGAAATACAATCTCTTAATGGACTTGTGACGATATCAGCACTCTGGCAATGTGCTGCATATTCGTTTTCTGACTCCGCCGTGATATCAACGCGATTAAGATCTTTCTCTCGCAGGGTTTCTAGCATCCAGAGGATATAGTCAGCATGCTCATCAATCGCGTCTGTAAAATTGAAACTCCCGCCACCACCCTGAGGACCAGACACAATGAACAAGTTAGGAAATCCTTTGCTGTGCAAACCCAGAAAAGTTTTAGTGCCCTGTTGCTGCCACTTTTCATTTAGAGAGATTCCGTCACAACCTACAACCATGTTGAAGGTCGACGTTGCCATCCACTGAAAACCGGTAGCATAAATAAGCACATCAAGGGGATAAGTTTTTCCTTCATGCACGACGCCTGTAGCAGTAATTTTATTGATACCACGAGGTGCTGCATCAACCAATTTTACGTGGGGTAAATTGAAAACCGGTAGATATTCATCATGAAAAGTAGGCCTTTTGCATCCGTAGGGATAATAAGGCTTGAGTGCCGCCGCCGTTACTGGGTCTTTAACGATGGCATCTACTCGACCCCGAATTTGCTCCATAATCCGAAAGTTAGATTGTAATTGTTTTTCGACCAACTCAGGCATTGAAAGGGATTTTGCGTGCTCTTTACGCTCTTTAAAATCTGGCACTTTGCCCGCTAAATAGTCATCGTTGGCCTTCATTGCTGTTCGACCGGCTGAAATCTTGGCAAAGCGCGCTCGCCTTGCTCTGGCCCAACCCGGTTCTTGAGACCATGTTTCTCGCTCCTCGGCTGTTGTCTCTCTCTGATCTCGAACATCAATAGAAGATGGCGTGCGCTGAAAAATCGTCAATTCCTTTGCGATCTTTGCAAGCGGTGGTATCACCTGCACCGCTGTCGCTCCGGTGCCTATAATCCCGATCCGTTTATCTTTCAGATCCAGTTTATAATTCCAACGTGAAGTGTGAAACGAATCCCCCTTGAATTCTTCCATGCCCTCTATTCGAGCCAATTTTGGTGTCGTTAATATGCCGTTTGCTAGAATGACAAATCGCGACTTCATTTCATCGCCTCGATCGGTAAAAACACTCCAGCGACCTTCATCTTCATTCCATTGCGTTTTCTCAACAGTTGTATGGAATAAACAGTGGTCATAGAAAGAAAATTTCTCTGCCATTTTCTGGCAATAAGCCATGATTTCAAATCCACCAGCGAATTTCATCGAGGGGATATATCCCATTTCTTCGAGTAGAGGCAGATAGCTATAGGCCTCAACATCACAGGCAATGCCGGGATAGCGATTCCAATACCATGTACCCCCTACATCACCGCCTTTCTCACAAAACCTGACATCCTTAAAGCCCGCTTTTTGCAATTTATACCAAAGAAGCAGACCGGCAAAACCAGCGCCGACTACCAGTATTTCACACTCATCCTTCAAAGCATCTCGCGGTATTGGCGGAGAGGAATAGGCATCTTCTAAATAACGACTAAACACTCCTTCCATCGCCATATAATCAGCTGAGCCTCGTCTCTCTTCCTTGAACTGCTGGTATTTTGCTTGCTCATCAGCATCAAACACTGCATCTGCCGAAGCCTGCGGCAAGGTCTTTAATGATTCATCCGTGACTACGCCATAGCCGCGTCCGTAGATCCCAGTGATATTCTCAGCCTTTGTATTGAATACTTTAAAACCCGTATCCGGGTCGCGCTGAATAGGCTCATTTAATGGTTTAGAAGTCGTAGTCATATTGATCTGCTCAATAATATTGATTTGCCATTCGTTATACTGCTTGGGCAGGATATAAAATACGCTATAGTACGCGAAATTTATAGACTAACAGGATCATGATGACAGTTATCAGTCTCGAAGATGGCATACGCGGCCGGCATTCAGTAAGAGGATTCTTACCCAAACAAGTTCCCCAAGATGTACTCAACAAAGTTTTTGAGCTCGCCCAGTGGTCGCCTTCTGGTACCAATATTCAACCTTGGCAAGTGTATGTCGCGTCTGGCACTGTACGCGACCATTTGAGAGAACAAATTATCGCCAAGATACAAGCAAAAGAACCTTCTCGCGCTGATCATACCGATAAGGGTAAATTGGCAGAAATTTTTAAAGAACGCCGTCGAGATTGTGCTCGCGCCCTATACAAAGCGATGGATATTGCTTGGGAGGATAAGCCAGCAAGAGGCAAAGCCGCTTTTAGAAATTTTGAGATGTTTGATGCTCCTCATGTCGCGTTTCTTTGCATGAATGAGGTCTTTGGAGGACAGTCTGCCGCTGACGTCGGTATGTATGCCCAAACGCTGATGCTGTCTATGACAGCCAATGGACTCGCCTCTTGCGCACAAGGCACGATGGCCCATTATCCAGACTTGGTTCGTGAAACTTTTGACATACCTTCAGATATCAAAGTCTTGTTCGGTATTAGCTTCGGTTACGAAGATAAAGGGAATAAAGTGAACACAGCCCGCACCAGTCGCGCTCCACTTGGGGAATCCGTGACATTTTTGGGAGAAACGGCTTAAGCCGAGTCTGACTTGGCCTTATACCAGGCTATTTAGTATTACGAACGAATCGATAAACCCCTAAAATTGCGATGCCAAATAGGACATGTACTGCAACAATAGGTGGCCATCCAAAAAGAAAAATAATATCGTTGGCTAAGCTCGCTTTAAATGGCCCACCACCAAAGGCCAAACCACGAGTGCCAAAAAAGGTATTCGCCATCGCCGGCACAGTAAAAAGCCAAGCTGTGATTAGCGCTGACCAAAACAACACGTTGAATTGAACTTTACTCAGGTGCATAAATTGCCCCCCAAAGGCCAATGCCATCAAGAGCAAGCCCTGAGTAATCGCCTCCATATGCCCCATGCGAAACCCTCTGGAATCCCCAGGAATATTGACTTCAATCTGAACAGGTAAAGGCCAAACAACAATAGCTTCCAAAAGATGAAAAAACCAAGCCCATCCGAAAAGAATACCGATTGTAAATAAGCCAAGGCCATTTAGAGAAAATAGGGCCTGCATTCTAGGTTGTATCGTTTCTAAATGAGGTAATGACATGATGTGTCCTTTTTTTTGTGAGATTGACCCAGCGGGCTTTGCTTAAAGTGAATTGCTTAGCGGCTGAGGAGATGCATCATCCAAGCGGCCCGTATCCAATTTAGCAGCATGATCAGGATTCAGCCTATAGAGTTCCGCCCAATCAAGCGCCCAGGTGGGATCCGCGATCTGACTAGGATGATAATTGGGCTTGCAGATTTTTAGAAAACGCGGCGTGAGGTTGGCAAATATTCGGAATAATACTTTTAACAACTTTTTTCGACTCTGATAATTTTCCCACAAACCATCTTCTTTCAGTAGCGCTCGATAAGACTGACCTGTTCTCAGGAATATATGTCCCGTCGCGTAGATTAGACCCCACATTCTCCAAAAATAGTTGCCATAAATATGATCAAATACATCGAAGGCGACATTCTTATGTTCAATTTCCTCAACAAAATGCCAAAGCACCAATGACGCGGTTGTGGATTCACTATCACCAAATAGAAGCTCACGCTCCTCAATTAGCATCTGCCCAATTGCAAGGGCCATCGATTCAAATCCTTCGGCATAGGCCAAATTAAACCTAAGGGATTTGTTTTCACCTAAGCGCTTATAGTCATCAAAATAGCGTTGTTCGATAGTTGGTGCGCATTTATAGTTTGCTGAAATGCTATCGTTATACATTTTATGTTGTTTATAGTGTTGCGCCTCCTGAAAAACATATTGATCTAATTCTTCCTGTAAGGTCTTATCACTAATAAGCGACCGTGCCTTTCGCATAGAACGAATTAGGTAGGGTTCAAGATAAGGCATTGCTAAGGAAGCCGCGTTAACGACTTGAGAGAACTCGGGTTTGTTTTTATTCCAATGGGCATCGGCTTTTTCTGCATACGAAAAAGGCATCCTGCGGAGGGTCATTCGCTGACCTTCATCTACTTTTGCTTCAGACATTTAAACTACAACTTTTAATACATTCTAAATTCACATTCAGTTTTGTGCAAACTTTTACATCGGTGCGTAAATACTCATTTTAAACAGGCTCATGAGCATCCTTGAGCAGCTCGGTTTGTTTATGTTTTTCCTTAACAAACTTAGGCAGATAGATGGTGAATCGACTCCACTTACCCACCTCTGAATCCAGTTCAATTGCACCGTCCAACTGATAAGTTACCAGATTGTAGACAACCGATAGGCCAATCCCGGTTCCACCAATGGATCTCCCTGTTGTAAAAAACGCCTCGAAAACTTTTTCTTGTTCGGATTCAGCAATACCTACGCCAAAGTCTTTCACACTAATCACATAGTCAAATTTGGCATGTTCAGGCCCAGCAGCAATTAATTTTACTTCTAACTTGCCACCATTGCCCTCTGGGTAAGCATAACGATCTGCATTTGAAATGATATTTAACATTATCTGACTTAATGGGCCCGCATAGCCGTCCCACAGATCTGAATTTTCTAGTTCATTTTCAAAGCTTAAGTCCAAATTGGAAGCCTGGGCTTTCAAGCTGTAAAGTCGTAATACATCCTCAATGACTTCGCCAATACTAACTTTTTCCTTTTGATCTACTATTTGCCTAACGGACAAATTCTTGAAGGACGTAATCAACTTATCTGCCCGGCGGATATTGTCTTGGATTAATTGGCCTGCAAGGGCGATACTTTCTAGTATTTCTTCTGCATCTTCATCCTTCGCAATCTCTTCAATCGTACCATTATTAATTTCTTCTGTAATAATGCTCGCTGCATGATTTACGATGCCAAGGGGTGTATTAATTTCGTGAGCGACGCCTGCGACCATTTGAGCAATGGACTGATGGCGATCTAATTCAGCCTGAAGCTGTAATCTCTCTTTCTTCTCATTGATGTCTACATATCTTTGATTCGTATTTCGAATGTGCTCAGATAAGCCAATCAAAACATCGGCAAGAATGCGTGGAGAATCTGTCATCAAAGACAAAAACTGCTGACGACCCACCAAAAAGAATTCGCAGTGTTCGCTGGTCGTTGCACTGGCAGATCGAGGCTGACCATCAATCAATGCCAGATCTCCAAAGTATGCGCCATCACCCAGTTGGGCCAGATCAATACGGTTGCCATCTTCACCAATAAGATAGATTGCGACCTTGCCTGTTATTAGTACATAAAGTGCATCTCCCGGGTCACCCTGCTTAAATATCAGCTCTCCTTCTGCCATTGATTTAAACTCGCCTATCTTAGCGACTGCATGGAGTTCTTCATGACTAAGATCATGGAAGAAAGGAAGGCCTTGTAAAAGCGCCTCGACATCGGCGGGTATCTGAGATCGATGATCAGAAGGGCGGGATATCAATCTGTGGGCACTGCTCTCTATCAGTTTAGCCAGATTAGGAGCTTCGCTTTCCATAATGCGCCTGATGTTCGATTGCATCCAAATCAAGCAAATGACAGAAAGTATCGCGATTACAATCCAAGAAGTCGCCCAAATACCAGTCGATGTCAGCAGCACACTAAAGATCACAAGTAGTATAAAGCCACCCATAGCACCGATTAACCCAACGATACCAGCAACAGCTCCAACATCGTCAGGAAAATGCTCTGGGATGTACTTAAATACGCCCGCCTTACCCACCCCTGTTAGTATGCCAAAGATGAACACCAATCCAACAAAAATCCAAATGTTCGCGGGATAGTACAAATTACTTACCCCCGACGCTATCAACTGATCCTTCTTGACCTGCTCCCCTACTTTTACATTAGCTTCGTGCCAGTTTTTCAAACTAGGTAAAAATAGACTATGAGTACCTGCATCATTTTCAGAAGTTAATCCTGCGGGCTTGGGCGTTAAATTGTATTCTCGACCACTTACTATAATTCTGTTTGAATCTATTAAGGTAACTAATCCTGATGTTTTAGCACTGACTCCCACACCGGGTATAAAAATATTCATTTTAGGAATCGCGAGTAATGTACAGCAGATAGCGCTACCTAAAAACACCGTAGTCATTAAGCTACGCGCACCGTATCGATCTGACAGCCAGCCGCCTACACCTCTAATCACTCCTGAGGGCAGACTAAATATTGCTGCCAACACCCCCGCTTGTGCAAGGGTAATTTGATAGACATTAACAGTGTAAGGAACCAACCATTGAGACATCGCTATGAAGGAGCCAAAAAGCAATGCGTAGTACATTCCGAAGCGCCAAACAACCATGGATTTGAACAGAGATAATCGCTGGCTTAGTGTTTTTTCTGCCGAATTAGCGGCTAAGCGCGTTCCACAGCCAACAAAGAAAATCAAGGCCATCAGCACCAACATGGCGGCGTAAATTTTCGGTAGCATTTGCCAGGCTTCTGCTGGGCTTTTATTAAGCGCAAAATAACTAAGAAGTTGAGGGGCAGCCAGACTAGTGATTGCAGCCCCCGCATTGCCCATACCAAATATGCCTAAAACAGTTCCCTGTGTTTCTTGGGGAAACCATGTCGAAACATATCCTGCTCCAACCGCAAAGCCGCCGCCACACATTCCAAAACCGAGGCTACAAACAAGGAAGTCTGTAAAACTATCGGCATAAGACAAAAGATACATTGGTAAAGCACAAAATAGCATTAAGGCGGCCATCACAATTCGACCACCATATTTATCTGTCAAAACACCTAAAGGTACACGACTAATAGCGCCCGTTAGAATTGGCGCCGCAATTAACCATCCTACTTCCTGGGCAGAAAAGTCAAATACGCCATTTTGAATAAGATAGGTCACCAACATGGCATTCACTACCCAGCAGGCAAAACAGATTGAAAAAGACAGTGTTGTTAGAAAAAGTGCTCTATTCGCTTGGCGCTTTGGGTACGCTTGGTTGATTAGTACCATTACTCATCTCGTTCTTATTATTAGGTCTTTATCCATACCGAGCTCAATATGCTCTCACATTTGCTTATAGATGGAGCACATTTTCTAGGGGCCAATTTCCCTTTAAATCACCATTAAATTAAAATCATCATCATCATCTAATTTTGCTGCCAACACACCCAGAGCAACGGTCGAGTAAAGCGCATTAGCAGCGTGCCCACACAGAAGCGACAGGGCCTGTTGCTGAAGGTCGTCCAATTCAAGGGTTTCGAGATATATCCAACCATGACCCAATTCCCGGAGCAGTGAAAATGAAAATACCATACCGCCTTTCGCCTCGATAGCCATGGCCTGAGCCTCGTAAAGAATCAGTTCGTTAACCGTTGTAACAACATCTTCAATTTGCTCTGTTAGATCATCTCTTGGGGTAGCCAAATGTAGCTGGTACTGACTGGCTGTATCAGATTGTTCAAATGTTTCGAGGGACAATACGGCAAATTCAGTTTTAGCAATGGTCGACGCTGCATTCAATATCTGATTAAGGGCGTTTTCTAGGGGATCAAAGGAACGGAAAGACATTGCACAATCGTGAATCAAAGCGAGACTCTCTTTGTGGCGCTCAAGCTCAATTAATTCTGAATAGGCTTTGATGGCTGTACGAACTGTGGTGTAGAGTTTTGTGGCTGTAATTTCTGTTTTTGCCAAATAGCCATCAATGTCGTAATTATCAATCGTTTCTTTTTCTGGGCAGCTACCAGGCTGCCCTGTTCGTAGAATAATACGAACCGATTGATTACCCAGCTCATTTCGAATACTACGACAAGCCTCCAAACCCGCATGATCGGATTCCATGACTACGTCCAGTAATATAACGGCGATATTGGGATTTTGGCGGATCATATCCAAAGCCTCATGGCCAGTATAGGCTGACAGGAATTCACAACGTTTATCCTTATATTTTAATCCCCTTAGTCCTAACTGAGTGACACTGTGAATATCTACCTCGTCATCAACAATCAGAATTTGGTGTTTTGATTTTGCCATGTCGAGCCTTCGACCTTCACTAAGACAGAGAAGCCAAAATATCAGCTAAAAAACGATGATTCAAGTAGTTAATTTCTGTTCGTTGAGCGTATATTTTTCATAAAAGGTTCGACGCTGTTGCACTCCGAGCCCAACAAATTCAATCATGCTCAAAGGTATAACCCCGCCGAACCTAGTTTCTAGACAAGAACTCGCTAAAAGAAGTTAACAACAAAGCAATGTCTATAAGGGTTTAAACAAAGCCCATAAACGAGTTTGTAATCATATTCGATCCAAACAGTGGCTAGTGTTATGGTGAATTATCAAAAAGCGCAAATTGGGAGAGACATTGAAGAATTCAGAGCCATTTACGGCGAGTCCAGGTTACAAACGATATGCCTTGGGTATATTCCTACTGGTCTATATTGTTAACTTCATTGATCGGCAAATATTCGGCATTCTCATTGAACCCATTCGTCAAGATATTGATCTCTCAGATACACAATTGGGTTTGTTAGGCGGCATTGCCTTTGCACTATTTTATACCTTTGCAGGGATTCCAATCGCTCGTTGGGCTGATGTAGGTACACGTAAGAACATTGTCGCAGGTGCCATTTTAATCTGGAGCGGCATGACAATGTTCACAGGTACTGCTAAATCTTTTGGCACCCTCCTGCTCGCTCGAATAGGTGTTGGCATCGGTGAAGCAGGTTGCTCCCCACCCATTCATTCGATGATTTCAGATTTGTTTCCCGAAGAAAAACGAGGTACTGCGCTTTCAATTTATTCCCTTGGCATCCCTATTGGTGGTGCGATAGGCACCCTCGCTGGGGGTTGGATAGGCGCTTACTTTGGTTGGCGGGCAGCCTTTTTTCTTGTTGGGCTCCCAGGTATAATTGTTTCAGCTATCGTCTTTTTCACCATTAAGGAACCGCAGCGCGGCTTCTCTGAAAAGAAAGCAGCAATTATAGAAAAAATACCCCTTAAGAAGGTTGTTCGCTTTATGTGGGGCATGAAGGCATTTCGTCATATGTCGTTGGCAAGTGCTTTACACGCTTTTGTCGGCTATGGCGTCGCACTATTTTTACCAGCATTCTTTATGCGCGTACATGGATTTGGATTGAAGGAAACATCTACTTATTTATTTCTAATTGGTCTTAGTGGGGCGATTGGTACTTTTTTCGGGGGATATCTCGGTGACAAGCTTGGCATGACGGATAAGCGCTGGTACATGGGCATACCTTGTATCGCAACGGTATTGACGGTCCCATTCGCTATGATTTTGTACACAACCGACAATGCTCAATTGGCATTGCTCGTTGCTGTTCCAAGCACCATATTAGGCGCCATGTATCTTGGCCCCACTTTTGCGATGACACAATCGATGGTGCCACCTTCTATGCGCGCACTCGCGTCAGCAATACTTTTGTTTATTCTTAATTTAATCGGCCTCGGCCTAGGGCCCGTGTTCGCTGGCGCACTTTCAGATTTCTTTAAGGAAGCCTATGGAGAGGAGTCGATCCGCTATTCACTCTTTATATTGGCAGTGGCGGGCAATCTTTGGTCAGCGCTCCATTACTATTTTGCCTCTAAAACCATAAGGGTAGATTTGGAAGCGAAAAACAATATGATGTAAACCTTGGGTATTAGCAATGAAAATAATTCGAAGCATGTTACTGAGTTGTAGTGTCTTGACCACTACTATCGTCCAGGCTGAATCCGCCCCTAAGATCAGCATCGGAAACGGTGAGAACAATTGGATCATCACCGAAGGCGTCAAACGTAACGGATCAACACTGACGTTTAGTGAAGTCAATATCGATGGCGACGGCTGGCTTGTAATGCACCCATTCGAGAACGGCGCACCCAACGGTGACAAATATGTTGCAGCAACCTTCGTTGAAAACGGCGTACATAACAATGTTGAAATAAAAGTGCATAAGGGTATTAGTAAGGGGGAAATGTTCATTGTCATGCTACACAAAGATAGCAATCAGAATAAAATTTTTGATTTCGTGTTTATAGACGAGATCAACGTAATGGATCGCGCGGTCTTTGAAGGTAATACCATGATCGGGCACGCTATCGCAGCACCTTAAAGTCGCGGCGCTCCAAAAGTCACGGCACCCTAATTTCAGAGAACATCTAGGACGAAGCTATGAAATTATATTATTTTCCTTACGCACCCAACCCCACAAAGGTGCGAACCTATATCGCTGAAAAAGGCATAGAAATCGAGCAAGTATTAGTTAATATCCGCGAAGATGAACAAAAGTCAGAAGCTCACTTACAGCGTAATCCTACAGGTACCTTGCCCGTTCTTGAGTTGAATGACGGAAAATATCTAACTGAAAGCCTGACCATTATAGAATACCTAGAGGAACTATACCCGACACCTAACATGATAGGCTCGACCCCAATAGATCGAGCCAATGTCAGAGAGGCTGAGAGGCAAATAGAACACGAAATATTGTTGCGCGTGATTCGCATTGTCCATACAACAAATTCTCCTTTAGGTTTCCCTGAGAATCCTGCAATCGCAGAAAATGAATTGAACCACTTACCCGATGCCTTAGCACGCACAGATAAACTTATCAGTGGCAACCCTTTTGTCATGGGTCAAAAACCCACAATCGTTGATTGCACTTTATTTTCCGCCTTGTTCTTTGCTGAACTCTGTGAACTAGACATCTGCTTAGAATATAAAAACTTGGCACGCTGGTATGAATCCTTTAAACAAAGACCCAGCGCACAACCATGACGTACAAGCATGAAGACGAGTTCATTCAAGCCTGCACCGTTTTTAGATATCTGACGTAAGCGTGCGATTTTCCCAGAATCCGTCAGATCCAGTATTCTTTCAAAACCCCTACCCCGTCTATAATAAAATGCGTTCCATGGGTTCTTGTTTCTTTTGGGAAGAATACGGCTATTATTGCTTCCCTCGATTCAAGGAAGTAAATAAATTATTGCGTGACCGGCGTTTTGGTCGGCAAATTAACCATTTAGTCGATGTTGATAATGCAGAAAAAGAAGAACGTTGTCCCGCCCTCGTTCGTTTTGATCAAAATTCACTACTCGAAATGGAACCACCGACACATACCCGCCTTAGGCGTTTGGTTAGTCGTGCTTTCGTCTCTCGTCAAGTTGAAACCCAGCGAGAGGAAATCACGACACTCGCCAACACTCTGATTGATAAAATCGACACTAACCAACCATTTGATCTATTAAGCAGCTACGCAGAAGTCATCCCAGTTATTGTTATTTGCAAGCTTCTTGGTGTGCCGACGGAAATGGCAGACCAACTTCTCGACTGGTCTCATAAGATGGTAGCGATTTACGAACACGGCAATAACAAAGAAGTTGAACGCATTGCCAACGAGGCAACGTTATCCTTCGAAGCATTTATAGAATCTGAGATTGAGAACAAGAAACGAAAACCATCAAACGATTTACTTTCCGCACTGATTAAAGTCGAGGAAGAGGGTGAAAGGCTCAACATTGAAGAGTTGATCGCAACATCCATTTTATTGCTCAATGCCGGTCACGAAGCCACTGTACATGGTATCGGTAATGGCGTTAAAGCAATTCTAGAAAATAGTATTGATGTAACATCTACCGAGGAAGGTGCCCGGGCCCTAACAGAAGAATGCCTACGTTTTGATCCGCCCTTGCATATGTTTACGCGTTTTGTGCTTGAAGATCTTGAATACCAGGGACAAGCATTTAAACAAGGCGATGTCATTGGATTATTGTTAGGTTCAGCCAATAGGGATGAGGAGAAATTTAGCGATGCCCACCTCTTTAATCCAACACGAGGCGGTATTGGTCATACCAGCTTCGGGGCCGGCATTCATTTTTGTGTAGGAGCACCCCTCGCGCGCTTGGAAATTGAAATAGCCCTTAGTGTGCTGTTTGAACGATTGCCGAAAGTTAGGATCGGTTCAGAACCCGTTTACGCAGATCGTTACCACTTCCACGGGTTGGAAGCGTTGGTACTGCATTCGCGTTAAATGGTGATCTGGATTAGCGGAGGGTATTGCCTTCTGCCGTTTATTAGTCCTTTACCGTTTCTTCCATCTTTTCAAAAACATCGCTTCTAATTTGCTGCCGAAAAATGACTAAGGTCTACTCGAACCCGCTCAACATTAGATTCAATGTTGTTGATCGCATCCTGCCCACTTGCAAATATTTTCTCTCCTTTACGATTACCAAAGTGTTCGATCAAACGCTGAAGAATGGGTTTTGGCTGGGAATCCAAGTCTTTCCATTTCATCCCTACCCGCACACCCCATATACCACGCGCACCTAACCCTGGTTGATACGTACTCCAGGTTGTCCCTGGATCTGTTGCCTTTGTCGCCTCAACCACACTCCTAAGGTAATCCTCAAACTGTGCAGTTTTATTTCGATCAACATCAATACTGATCGCCAAGACAACCTCAGGGAGCGTATCGCTATCCGGCGCGGGATTACTCAAATCTATACGTTGTACTACGATAAATGAATTCGAGCTCACAACAGATTTTTGTATCAGCCCAACTAACCTTTCTACTTCTTCAGGCTTATAAACTTCAGCAAAAAGTTGTCGCTGAATAGCCAATTCACCGAACGAGCCAAACCCAGATCCAAAAGAATACTGACCGCTATTTCCAATCGCGTTGGAAAATACGCCATAAGCTGGAAAGCCCTCAACTTGACCAGCAGCAGCTTTAAATTTTGCGGACGCTTCTTCGAACGCCCCTTCCGTACCCGGCGCAATTTGGAAAACATCGATGTAAAACATCTTGGGCGCCGTATTCTCTTCAGAATACGCCACGCCGCTCGTACTACATATAACAACAAGTAGAACTTTCAAAACATTTTGTAAATACATCATGTAACTCCTTAGTTTTTATCAAGATTGTATAAAAGGTGACCGATCATAGCCGACAACTCTTTTATTGATTTTATCCTTAATCTTGACAACGGGATCAGTAATTTTCGCCCAAGTATGATTGATGTCAAATAGATAGCAACATGAATCGATGCTAATATATAAGCGTAACTTTGGAGAATTTATTATGAGCAATCCTGAGCGAGCCGCTGACACTCCATATTCAGTGAATGTCACTATGGGCAAGACTTACTATTGGTGCGCTTGCGGGAAAAGCAAGAAACAGCCTTTCTGCGACGGATCTCACAGCGGAAGTGAATTCACCCCTTTCGCCTTTGAAGCTAAAGAAACAAAAACCTTGTTCTTTTGCGGGTGTAAAGAGACAAAAACCCAGCCTTTATGTGACGGTAGTCACAATCAGTAAGATGCCGTGTTTGCAGTTAAGAAATTGACCTTAAACGAATTAGACAAACCGCTTAAGCTTTAGCATTTCTTTCATCCCTGTAATCCAGGTAGAGAAATGTGGTCATAATGATTGTAGCCAAAACGGAAGTCACCATCAATATAAGCAGAAAATCCTGCCAACCACCTTCTTTGTTGGCAACAGCTCCTCCAACAAAATCGAATATCATTGCACCAAAATAAGCAAAGGCATCAATCAAACCAACTAACAAGCCACAATGCCGCCCTCCAAAACTGATAGAAAATACACTCATTGGAATATAGTAGGCAGGGGAGATAGCAAAACCAAATACAAAAATCAAACCAATCGTGAGGATCAATTCGAATTGATCACCAAAGTCATTCGCACCAAGAAACCTCAAACTGACAAGGCATAGAATAGCGACGAGCAGTGTGCCGCACATTACGACAACGATATTTTTCTTCGATAATTTGTCATAGATAAAACCACCGGAAAACACAGCAACCAGACAACCCATCGGAAATGCAGCAGATGCCATACCGGCATGCGCTGGCATTAATCCGAAAGTCTGACTGAGGTAAATCGGAATAAATACCTGGAATTCAAATAGCACTGCCAAGGAGGAAACCCCGAGGCTGATTAACCAGAAACGTGGACTTTTTACGAAGAATAGGAATGCAGCTAATGTCTCTGATTCTTTGAGTGGATGCTCATCCGCCGACTTCGATAAGCTTGAGGATTTTACCGATTCGTCAGTTTCTGGATCAACTTCACCAAAATCACTTCTCACGTTTTTCAAAAATTTCGGTAAGGTAATCGCAATGATTATCGCAATGATACCAGCAATAAAAAAGAGGCCCCGCCAAGACATCACCAATAGCAAACTACTGAGCAACAGGGTAGTCGCAACGGAACTTATGCGTGAGCTTGTGGCGATAAACCCCCAAACTCGACCATGTTTGTTCTGAGTAAACCAGCTACGAATGATGTTTGCCATCGAAGGCCAGCCAGCAGACTTGGCAAAAACGGTGAGGAAATAAAGCGCGAAAAATGCAGTGTTAGTCGACAAGGTGCCTAATGCAAAGGTGGTAACCGCCGCGAATCCTATTGAGGCTATAAATACCTTGCTTCCGCCCAATCTATCAGCCAGCACACCATTGGTGAGTTTGCCCACTAGGTTTCCAGCCGTACCCCAACCCAATATTGCACCAAAGCTTGCGGTATCTAGTTGCAGCTCAGGATCAATTAACATCGCCGGACCCGCTACACCCATGACAGTACGGCATAGCATCAACATGCCATAGCCGACACACATGCTAACAACAATTTGAATTTCCCAACTTAGGGAAGTCTTTGTGTTCATTGTCATGTTAAATGCCCTACTACCTAGTGCCCATCCAGAAACTAACTAGGCGTCCCCGGGACTTCCCTCGTAAGGGCTTGAAATTACAACCTAACACAAACATAGTTCTGCGCTTTATAAGGAAATTCGTCTATTTATGGACGGGAATTACCTAGGCTGTAATTATTTCTTCTTCAAACCTTAGTTTGTTCTGCTCGATGAACACTCTGTTTAAATGAATCTTCATATTTTCACTTGCGAAATCCTCAAAATACAAAAACATATTGCTATCCTCTGGAATATTGCAGGAGGACAAGGATCCATTTTTATACTGAGTAAAACTATGTTTGTTGATGATATCTGTAGATCGAACTAATGCCAAACGATGGGTGTGCCCACAAAAAGTGTGCTGAATACCATGTTTTCGGATCAACTTAATCACGCGTTCTGAATTAAACAAGGGGTCTGAGTCAGTATCAAAAATAGAATGATGATAAAGCAATAGAATATTGTCGAATGTTGTCTTTTCGATTTCGCGAGAAACAGCAGTCAGTATCTCTTCATCAACAAAACCATTGTCTTGAAATATTTCCGTTGTATCTAAACCAACAACCGCTATTTTCTTTCCTTTAACAATGATGCTTTTAACAAAATTACAATCAGTAAAATTCTCTTTAATACCAGTGGTAAACTTATCTAGAAAAATTTTATTTTTTTCGCAGACTTCTGGGCTTTTCGGACGAATTAAATCAACCTTATCGATATAGGTTCGAAAAAAGTCCTGACTTCGCATATTGCGCTTATCGTGATTCCCAACAACAGATATAACATGAGGGCTTTTTAAAGCTTTAAGAAAATTCCCCGCATCTTCAAATTCACTCTCAAGGCTATCGGTCGTACTATCACCTGTATTTAGCACAATATCTGCGGGATATGAATTCAATTTATCTAACAGCATTTCTTGATTGCCTGTCCAATGACGAGGCCCAAAGTGCATGTCAGAAATATGGAGTAAATTCATTTAAATTCCATAATGGCACGTATTAAAAAGAGGATTGTGCCTTATTTCTTTTTTGTTAGCGAGAAGAATTTCCTTACTTTTTCAATAAACTTCGGTAAAGATATTTGACACTCTGCTCTCATATAATCGTGACGATCCCATTCTAGAAGATGTTGAAAAAATATTCAATTTGGCGACCAAATAATCACTTACATTAGGATTAACATGAAGCAAACAATCTTGATCTCTCTGTGCTTTCTGATTTTGGTTTTGTGCTGGTATTGGTTTTGTGAATTGTGAATTGCGAATTGTTCATAGGCTGACCCACGGAGGGTTGTGGCACAGAGCATTCAGCCACCGAGCAGAGGATGGTTGGGGCTGATTGAAAGAGTATCAAGCCGGGCCGCGTTCGGCATAGCGCCGATCGAGTGTTGCCGGACAACCGCGTTGGCTTGGGGCTTTTAGCCGATTGAGGGAAACCCGGAAGGTCGCAAGCTAACGAAAGAGAGCAGTCCTAGGTATCCTCTGCGACCATCCTCAAAAAGAGCTTGCGCCCTCAAAGTCACCAACACAGCTCAAATTTACAGTAAATTCAAGTCAAAACTTCTCGGCTTTAAAAACACCATCTTTTCACTATTAAACAACAAGATCTTATTGAACAGTTCCAGATCAAAAAAATTCGGCATTCGAATGTCTTCGAGACTAGGCGCTATGATATCCGAACCTCCATAGGCCCTATCAATCTGAGAAAGAAAAATTATGATACATCGACTTTCTTCCGCATAAGATTTCAAAGCAGCCACCTGATCTTGAAGCACAGGATTAGTGCGCCTCTGATCTAACAATTGCAAATAATCGATAATCATTAGGGAGCCAGACATCAAGTTACTTGCAGTTTTCCTAATGATGTAGTCGGAAGAAATTTCATCGGAGAAATCAAAATTAAGCCTAGCGCTTGCTTCGACATCCTCTAGGCGTTCGACTCTCTTCATCATGTCCTTGTCAGTAAATTCCAAGGAAAAAAGATAAGCATCTCTCTCTTCCTCTACGGCCTGAATCATTAGATCAATCGCCAAAGTAGTTTTGCCTAGACCCGGCCTCGCACCCAAAAGCATGAGATCCCCTAGATTGAGATAATCCAGTATCTCTTCCCGACAAGCCGGCAAATGGTCTTTTGTCTTTGACTGTAAAAGACTCCAAGAAGCATAGCCTTCGCCAAGGGCAATCTTGTCTAATGCCTGAATGAGTGGAATAGATTCTGACTTTCGGAGCGCTTTAGCACGTGATTTCAGTTTGTGAATGGGCGCTGATAACTTCATAGACAGTTTCATAGAAACCTCCAATAACGGGCTTATCAAGCATTCCCTTCTTTAGCTTTTTACCCTTATTAAAGGTTTGATAAAACAAGTAATGGGAAGGTTGACTCCCCGAAAATTCTGCACTTGGGTGCTTTCCCTTTGAAGGGGGGATACGCGAATTCGACACAAGATTGAGCATATCAGACGGCGTATGATATTCAAGGGCAGTATCATTTCGCGCTTCCTGGGGTTAGGGGGAATTGGATCACCGAACAGAGCGCTAGCACTGTTTAGTTTTCTAAATGTGGCAGCCTACGAAACTTACTAGAAAGAAAGTTGCACGGGATCCAAAATGTTTAAAATCGACGGACAGAATACCCTCGGATATAGTTTCATTGAATCCTGCCATTTCAGCTTCGCTTTTGCTCAATTCAACTTAATTATAAGATAAATGCAACCAAATGTATGAACATAGCGTCATACCTAATTAAGAAAGCACTGAAGAGAAGTGAAGCGCAGAAAAAAAGAAGTGTAGAAAAGAAATGCAATGATAATTTAAAAGGCGATTTTTTTGGCAGTGAAGCCAAATAAGAAAGTCAAAGAGACAAGAACTTAGAATTAAACGAATTTAGGAATCTAACGGCGTAAGAGGTCGACATCATGTTTAAGAAACTTACACTTATTTTAGCTTTATCTTGCATCAGCATTACTGGCTTACATGCGGCCTATGGTGAAAACACTCTGGGCGAAAATAGCGCTGTACCCAACGCACTAATCGAAAGCCAAGTTGACGAAAACACCGCCGGCGCACTCTTAAACACCCCATACAAAGGCTTCTATCAAATAAATAGCAAGTTTAGGAACAAAAAAATTACTTTTACTAAAGTGAAAGAGAAGAAATCTTTTCCCGATCAAAGATGGACAAGCCTCGCAAAAAGTATCGCAAATCTAGCTGAATCTGAAGCTTTCACTACAGGCTCTCGAATTTCCCCAAGAGCGAAAGCCTATGTTGCATTTTATGACGTCAATAGCATGGACATTGACAGATCTAAAATCACGCATCTAACAACATCAATCGACGGCAAGCCCAATACACTTGCAGTTCTTTTTATAGAACATAAGAACCGCTCGAAGTCGAAAAGCGCTATAGTCGGAAACAATTCAGGCAAAAGTTCAACCATTTATTTCTTTGAACTCGCATTATAATTTACTAGTCTCAACTAGTTTTTTCAGGGCTTCTATTGGAAGCCTTTTTTTGTCTAACTCTTTTATCAAAACAAAAGAAAGCAATTCTAACGACAACTACATGCCGCTCAGGTATGGTCTATTCCAACAATAATAAATCTATGGTATCCATCATGGCTGCGACCTTCCCCGGCATAATTGCCTTTGCTTTTCTTGTATCAATGATTTTGTTTGGCACCATCATTAGAGCAAGAATCTCTTTCTTCCAAAACAACCTTGTACCGGCAAGTCTAATCGGTGGCGTGCTTGGATTTATCCTTATCTCCACCGGCCTCAGCTTTGGGTTAAACAATACAGATTTCACGGCTTTTGCATTTCACTTCTTCACCTTAAGCTTTATGTCTCTGGTATTAACGGGCTCAGCAACAAAAGATTCGAAGACAAAAAACGATACCAAAATTGCAGCGGGAGGCATGTGGCTTTCTATTATCTGGGTGATGAGCTTAGTCTTGCAAGCCATGGTCGGGCTAGGGGCAATACTCATATACAACGAATTGAGCGACGGTCAACTATCCCATTTCCTCGGTATTATTGTGACTCATGGTTTCACTCAGGGACCGGGACAAGCCCTTGCTATGGGCAATATTTGGCAAAACCAACTTGGCATTGAGCATGCCATCAATTTTGGGCTGGTTTACGCCTCAATCGGGTTTTTTGTCGCCTTTGTCGTTGGAATTCCTATCGCAAAACGCAGCATTCGCTTGGGCCTTAATTACAATCAAGCCGCTCGTATTGATGACGAATTTCTAAAAGGCATTATGCAAACACATTTATCGAGCGGCAAACAAATAACACATCCAGCCAATGTCGATTCTCTTGTCTATCATATCTCGATCTTAGGCCTAGCTTATCTGATTACTGATCAATACCTGTTATTTATGAACCCTATAGCAAGTTCAACTGAAATAGGCGGCATTAATTTTGGCATTATTTTCAGCCACAATCTTTTCTTTATCCATGGGCTTATGATTTGTCTAATCATGCGTAAAATAATGGATAAGGCCGGATACGGCCATATGATTGACAACGAAACTCAAAGGCGAATCACCGGCTCATCAGTCGATCTAATGGTAGTTGGCACATTGATGAGTGTAGGTGTCGGCTTCCTAAGTGATTTTGCAATTCCGATCTTACTTGTGTCGATTTCAGCCGCAGCTGCAACGGCAGCACTCTGTTTTGGATTCGGAAAAAAGCTCCGTAGCTTTGGGCCAGAAAGAGCGCTAACCGCTTACGGTTGTTGTTGCGGATCTACAGGAAGTGGATTGTTGTTACTTCGAATTATGGATCCTGATCTGAGCACGCCTGTCGCTAAAGAGCTCGCCTTCTTCAATATCGCGATTTTGGTCCTCAGCGCTCATATCCTTATGGTGATGGCGCCGATTTTACCCACTTTTAGCCTCTTAACAATCTCGATGGTGTACATAGGAACTTTCGTTTTAGGCGTAGTGACATTGCTATTAATGGACAGGAGGAATGTCGCTTCACCGGATAGAATTTCTTAGCATTCAGATGCTTTGCGCTTCTCTAAATCAGCCAGAAAACTAAGCAGTCAAAAATGTCTTAGCCATCACTAGAACGTCAGCACAACCCGGGCTACGCGCCCTTCTTGCATTTCCTGAAAACCCTGATTGATATCTGAAAATGCCATCGTCTTATCAACCAAGGGTTCAAATTGCAGAATACCAGACTCACCCATAGAGGCAATTTTTTGGAAATCGACTTTTGGGTTTGTTGATCCATAGATCGAACCAGTGAGGGTTTTTTCAGCTAATAACATAATGGCCGGAATAGATAACAAATCTGTGTAGGCAGGCAAACCAACGACTACCGCACGACCGCCTTGCCGAATCATAGAAAAACAATCCTGCATGGTTGCAGTATTCCCAACACATTCTATCGCGCAATCAACACCACCACTTGTCGCGGCAATAATTTTCTGCGTAATGTCATCGGGTATTAGCGCATCAGTTGCCCCAACACTTAAGGCAATTTGTCGTCGTTCTTTGATGGGATCCACTGCAAATATCCGTTCTGCACCTGCGATTCGCGCGCCTTGAATCGCAGCTAAACCTACACCCCCGCAGCCCAATACAGCGACAGTTTCCCCCCAACGAATCGCAGCAGTGTTAACTGCCGCGCCGAAACCCGTTGTGACGCCACACCCTATCAAACAGGCATGATGTGCCTGTAATTTTGTTTCTATGGGAATAGCCATGGCCTCAGGAACAACTACATATTCTGCAAAAGCACCAAGCCCCATGAAACGATCAAGCCCTTTACCGCCCTGACTTAAGGGCCCTTTGCCTTGTGTCGTCATGTTAATGCCGGAACATAAATGCACTTTTCCTCGAGAGCAAGAAGGGCAAGTTCCGCAAGCAGGCGTCCAAGACAGTACGACACTATCCCCTTCCTTTAGGTGTTTAACACCCTTACCTACAGCTGCAATCGTACCTGCCGCTTCGTGGCCCAATACAACAGGATATTGAATAGTTTCCTTACCTTCTAAGGCGCTTAAGTCACTCCGGCATATTCCACAAGCATTGATCTTTACACGAACCTGCCCATCTAAAGGATCATTGAGATCAACTTCTTCTATTGAGAAATCGTCATTTGCTGATCTGGCAATCGCCGCATGAATTTTCATACCACCACTCCTTTGATACTATAGAGGCGCAATAGTACACAATATCTAATTGGTCTGTGGAATGATGTCCCTCATCTGCATCAGATGCTTATCGAGCTTTTCACGTAGTGCCTTATAACTTTGAGCGCCGATAATGACATCTTCGGGATGGCCATCCTTAAATACCATCAGTGTTGGCATTCCCCGCACCGCATATCTGGCGGGGATCTCAGGATAGTTATCGACATTGATCTTCAAAATATCGACCTTACCCTCTAGGTCGACTTGCAGTTGATCCATCACAGGATCCATCACTTTACAGGGTCCACACCACTCGGCATAGAAATCGACCAGCTTTAGGCCCTTAGCATTGGTCACCTTATCTTCAAATTGTTCTGGATTGATGCTAACTACTTGACTCATTGCTTTGACTCCCTTTGGTTCCTTTTGATTTATTTGGAGTATACTCGTCTCAATAAAGCCTACTAGATAGGTGATTTGGAATATTATGTTCCATAAATGGAACAACGTACAAAGTGCCCAGAATGAATTTAAACCACCTTCATAAATTTGTAATGACAGTCAAAGCAGGCTCTATCACAGCCGCTGCGAAGCGTTTGGAGATGCCAAAATCGAGCTTAAGCCGACAACTAAGCCAACTGGAACAAGAACTGGGCATGACGTTGCTTGATCGTCGCCCACGGCATTTAGAAACAACTGAAGCCGGCAAGCAGTTATACTCCGATGTCGAACCTTTGTTATCTGGCATCAACGAGGCAAAGGAAAGTCTTGAAAAACTAAGAACATCACCGAGGGGCTCATTACGCATTCAAATACCTACAGAATTTCTGGGTGAGGATATCTCAGATCTGTGTCTCGGTTTTTTGTCACGTTATCCCGACATACAACTTTCCGTAACGGAGTACACTGGTCTTATTCCCCTGCATCCGGAAGAGCAGGATATTAGTTTTGTTTTTCATGACGCGCCACTACCTGACATGGATGTTGTTGCTATTACGCTGGCGAGCTTTCCTCAATCTGTTTTTTCAAACACTAAAATCCAGGGCAAGCTGAAGACCGAAGATATTGAGAGCGAAAAGCTAGTACTGCACTCAATGGAAGAATTCTGGCATTTTCGCTCCAAATCAAAGCAACGATTGAGCATCAAAACACAAGCCGCCATCATCATGGACAGTCATGAAATGCGTTTGCAAGCTTGCTTGAGGGGATTTGGCTTGGCGCGTTTTACTGACTATCGAGTTGAGTCGATGGTTCAAGATGGCAAGCTTGTCAGGCTTCAACTACCTGAAGCTATGATCGCATTGAGCCTTTCCGTACTGTATCGACATCGTCGTATACCGAGAAAGGTTCAGGTATTTGTCGACTATGTTCAAAGCTACATGGGCCACCAGCAAAAAGCAGAACACAGTCTTTAATTAATTCAGCGCTATTCCAAAAAAACTTCAAGCGCTATCTAAACGCTATGTGGGGCAGACCGACTTTTCTTGCCAACCAATAAGAGGTCGCTAATAAGAAGTCAATGAATGCCAGAACAAAATGGAACTGCTGTTTAGCGCATTATACGGACAAGAAAATCCAGCTAAGCATCATTAAATTCCAAAATATGATCAAGTCCGATTTCGGCTAGTCGTATCGATCTTTACTTAATACAATGGCGCTTCCTCATTCTTCAGCGGATTACTGTATATGAACAAAATCGATTTCTACTATGATTTCAGAAGTCCCTTTGCCTATTTTGCATTCCACAGAAGACATCTATTTTTAGATAAAGGTGCTGAAATAAACTGGAAACCCGTTTTAGTCAGCGCCTTGATAAATCTTCAAGTAGATCGGCAGCCATTAGATGTGGTAATTGATCCAATGAGCCCTGCAAAAAGATCGCATTTTATGTCAGACATTTTTCGCTTAATAGCGCATTGGGAAATTCCATTTGCGCCCCCACAACCCACACCGCCTGTTTGCAACAAAGCAATGGCGATGGCAGCTATTTTGGCCGCAGAAGGAAAAGACCAATTTGAATTTATAGAGCGAGTATTTAGAGCGGTTTGGCAGGAACAAGAAGACGCGGAAAGCACTCGTTTTCTAGAGGCTTGCCAAAAGGAATCATTAAAGGACGTGTCATTATCTGACATGGATATTGAGAAGGGGATGCGTATATTGATTGAAAATACAGAAAATGCCTACAAGCTCAGTGTTTTCGGCACACCCACTTTTATTCACAATGAACAACTTTATTTTGGTGCTGACCGCATGGAGCTGTTAGCCAGCACGCTCTAGGATTATGATAAGTATTCTAGTATTCCGTTTACATTTTTGATATCCAGCTTATGAACAATGTTAACTTCATATTTTCTAGATTTGACATTAGACACCGTCACAAAATCAGCATGTGCGACTTCATGGCTTACGACAAGTCGAATGTATCCTACATGGCGACCATCAGCCCACATGATCTCTTTGTTCCGTGCAATATTTGCATCATCAAATTGTTTATGTGTTTCTTTACCAAAAGACAAAAGTGAACCCGGTGAACTAATCCCCGTAGTACCTAACTCTAAACCCATTGCTTGATCTTCATTATCAAACAAAGCATTAGCCCAATAGCTGTGACTATCACCTGATAGAACGAGTAAATCCCTCACACCAGCTTCTTTTGCTATTTTGTAAAAACCTTCTCTCGCAACGGGATATCCATTCCAAGCATCGAGGTTACTAGGTAAGCCTAACTTCCCCAAACGTAACAAACCATCAAGCATTCTAAGACTATATCCTGTTAACTTACTCAACAGGTTAGAGAACACTCCTTCAAAAATGGGAGCCGATATATCAGGTACAACTGATTTTGCCATTATGGTTTGGTTTCCTATGATTCGCCAAGTTCGTCCTGCGCTCACTGATTCTACCAATTCACTTGCGAGAAAACCCTTCATTAGTTCTGACAACATTTCACGTTTTTCTTCACCTAATACTGTTTGCAAAAATGTTTCGGCATTCTTTTCTGTCGGAATTTTTTCAAGATGATCTTGATAACGAATTTGTTCACTTCGGCCAGTATGTCGACTTTCTAAAGTAATTAAACTGATCAAATCGCCAAACTTATAATGCCGCCAGTATTCTTCCAAGGCTACTCCCTCAGCTGGGTCTCGAATAGGCATCCATTCAAAATACGCTTTCAGTGATGCTTCGCGTCGCTCCAACCACTCTCCTTCTGCAGCTTGGTGGCTTTGCGCACCTTGCATCCAAGGATTATTGGTTGACTCATGGTCATCCCACATAACAATCAAAGGATGTTGTGCGTGCATCATTTGGGAGCATTCATCAGCCTTGTATTGCCCATGACGTATTCGGTAATCTTTCAGACTAACCGTTTCATGTCGGGGCTCATGATTACGTCCCAGTTGTTTTCCCATCT
This sequence comes from Pseudomonadales bacterium, assembly GCA_016763855.1. Taxonomy (GTDB): domain Bacteria; phylum Pseudomonadota; class Gammaproteobacteria; order Pseudomonadales; family Azotimanducaceae; genus JAHRVQ01. The sequence continues at coordinate 24,298 of JAESSY010000137.1, read as the reverse complement.
TTCCGCCGTAACCATCTACCCCATTTTCATAAATGTAATCACCCAGATGAACAACGACATCAACCGACTCATCTCGCGCAATAGCTTCATAGGCATTGAAATACCCAAAAGAAAAATTAGAACAACTCGCAACCGCCAATACCAGTTGATCCACATGACCCACAGGCAGTGTTTTAGTTCTTCCTATACAGGAGCTAGTGCCTTCAGCAATGAACTTGTAATAGTAGGTTTGCCCCGCTTTCAGATTACCAACAATAACCTTAACAGTGTAATCCCTGTCGATGGATGTTTGGTAAGTTCCTTCACCAACGACGGTTTTAAATGTTCTATCCATCGAGACTAACCACTTAACAGCGACCGGCTTGTCAAACTGACTTACACGGGTCCAGATAACGACACTTGTGCTATCCGGATCACCACTAGCGACACCATGAGAAAATTTGACTTCTGATGAAGCTTTAGCAGACATACCACCTGCCACGGGCAGAAGAAGTGACGCTCCAACTAATACCTGCCTTCGAGAAATTTTCCCTACCATATTCTATAATTCCGTCAATATACTTATCAAAAGGGTAACTCACCTACTTATACCCTAGGGGCCTGTCCGAGTCAGTCACTCCAGCTTTCCGCACATTACACCACGAGAGGAACGCTTAGTCACATCAAGATAATTTATTGGAGGCTATCTAGTTCCCATCCATAAATAGGTTAATTCGGATGAAACTCGAAAAAGTAGATATCAGTTTGTTAAAAAATTCAGCCAGTATGGGTAATCACCGTGGCGCAAGAAGAAACGAACGGAGTAGTGACACTGAGTGACAATTTTGTTATTTTCGAGAAAATAAGACTTGCTTGAGCATTTACTGCTTGGATACTTGTTACTCGAATACGGGAAAAAAAACAATTACACAAGACAAGAATCAATTATGAATTCTGAGAATATCCTGAACTTTTGGTTCATCGAAATAGACAAAAAACTTTGGTTCAAAAAAGACGATGAATTTGATCAATTGTTGCGAAATAATTATTCGGATTTACTCCATGCCGCCTCAAACAATGAACTCTATCACTGGAGAACAACAATAGAGGGAAGATTGGCCGAAATAATTCTCCTCGATCAGTTCTCAAGAAACATTTTTCGCGATCAATCGGCAGCATTCTCAAATGACAAGCTTGCCCTATGTCTCGCTCAGGAAGCCGTTGCTCAACACTTGGATATAGATCTTAGGCCAAGTTATCGCTCCTTTTTATATATGCCTTACATGCATTCCGAATCTCTTCTAATCCATGAAGAAGCGCTTAAATTATTCAGCGCACCTGGTCTAGAAGACAATTACCGATTTGAACAAAGACATAAAGAAATCATCGCGCAATTTGGTCGATATCCTCATCGCAATGATATTCTAGGCCGAACATCCAAACCCGCTGAAATCGAATTTCTGACAAAGCCGGGTTCGTCTTTTTGACAGTCATTTTTGAAAAGAGATTAATGCTCAAAGTGAAGCATTGCCTCCGGGAAGCTCAACTCCATTTTTCTATATCCAAGAAGCACTCTATAATATCCGACCCCCAGAAACTTCCCAAATTTCAGCTGACTTAGGAAATGAGTATGCAATTCAATGGACGCATTTGAATTACATTATCTGCTACAGAAATTGATACAATCCTATGAATCACACCCAAAAGGATAGTTCATAAATTAACCGCTTTTTCTGCTACAATTCTTCGGTAAATTCACCTTTGTGAAGAAGGTCAAGCTTCGTGATCAAGTCAAAGTTTAGATCAATATGGCCTCTCTGCCTTATTTTACTCCTCGCGGCCTGTGGCGGCGAGCAGAAGAATGAGCCTTGGCAGAGTAGTGGTACCGAGCGAAAGCAAAATTTCAGCTCAGGGGAAACCACAATTACCTTGAGCGATGTCGACCCTGACACTCCGACAGATCGCATGCACAAAATTCGTCCCCTTGCTAATTTTATTGCTGCTGGATTAGGTTGGGATTCTTCACGTGTCAAAGTTCGCATCGCAAGATCCGTTGAAGAGATATCCGTTTTGCTCGAAGACGGTCGTGTCGATATATTTGTGGATAGCAGTTATCCAAATCTTTTGGCTAGACGCGCTTCAAATTCGGAAGTAATACTCGAAGCCTTGGTGAATGGAGAAAGGCGATATCAAGCCTTCATTCTGGCTTCTTCCACAGGAGGAATGAAGATCTTGGAAGACTTGATTGATCACAAGATTGCATTGCAAGAGCGTTACTCTACTTCTGGGTACTTACTGCCTGCAGCATTTTTGGTTGAACAAAAATTGCCGCTTACTTTTATGCCGGTACAAGATACTAGACCCCCAAAGGGCACTATTGGGTTCTTCTTTTCCGGAGATGAAGAAAATACTATCGCGATGATTCGTAACCGCAAGGTTGCTGCCGGGGCAGTCTCAAGCACAGACTACGAACATCTTCCCAATGCGCTGAAACAAGAATTTGTCATACTTGCGAAAACTCGCCATATACCTAGAAAAATGGCCACAATGAGAAACGGTTTCGACCCCGAACTTAAACTGAAGATCATCAACATCCTACTTTCAATTACGGATGAAGATCGCCGGAAGATGGTTTCAGAAAGCGGCTGGAACTGGGAGTTTATTACCCTGGACAAAGAAAGCCATGCTGGCATGTTGGCAATAGATAAGATGATCGACCAAATATCACATTTGACTTCCCATTGATCGCGCAAAAAAATAAGGCGGCAATCCAAGTTTCTAATCGTAACCCTAGATGGTCACTAAGGCTCGCAGTACAAATTTCAATCATGCTCTCCGTCATAGTGACTTCAGCTCTCTGGATTCAGACTAACAACCTTAAAAATAGCGTTAGAGAACTCGCTGAACAAGAAAGCAGTTCTCAGTTTAGAATAATGAGGCCGCTTCTGTCAGACGCACTCTATTTTAACGATGCGGAAACCATCCGGAAATATGTAGATATATTTGTCACCCAAAACCAGATTTCGCAATTTTCCATATTCACAGATGAAGGTACTTTGATCTTCGATTTAGCGCAGGAAAAAGTACCTGTGGGAGAAATCGATTCCAGCTTGTTTGACTTGGTAACTAAGAATATTGGGACTTCAACCCATTGGCAAGGACAACAATTGGCCATCGTCGGTGGTATTGAATTCGACAACAATATCATCGGGGGAATATACTTTGAAATAGATTACTCAGATCGCTTCGATCAGATTGATAGCCGTTTATTCAAACAATACATTTTAGGTTTTTTCAGTGTTTTACTCGGCGCAGGCCTTCTCTTTGCACTAGCGGTTGTTACAGGTAGGACGAGGTCTTTAAAAACCATCGAATCCAATTTCAGAGAGTTAATCAATCAATCCCCTTTTCCCAATGCCATATTTCAGAATGACGGTCTATTAGTTTACGCTAACGCTGCTTTCATTTCAATCATGAATCAAAATGACAGCACAAAATCAACTTTGAAACCCGAGTACAATATATTTAAGGACACCTTAATCTCTGACTCAACAGTTATGTCACTTATCACTCAGGGATTTAAAGAAGCGACGCATATATCACGATTCGAATACGGTCACTCAGAAATATCAACAAATAATCTCTGGCTCGAAGCAGTTGTTTTCCCCTTGCGAAACGACAATGACGAAATTCAAGAAGTTGTTTTGGTTTTACAAAATGTAACAGAGGCAAAAAATGCAGAAGACGAAAAGGAAATACTTAACAAACAAATTCTACAGAACCAGAAACTTGAAAGCCTCGGGATCATGGCAGGAGGAATAGCGCACGACTTCAACAATCTTTTGATGCCTATTCACGGCAATGCAGAATTGTTAGCTTTGGAGCTACCAGATGACTCACCTCACCAAGAATATGTAGAGGGTATTATGTCAGCATCCATTAGGGCGGCTGAACTGTGCAATCAAATGCTGACCTATACAGGCGAGGGCTCATCTGAAAAAATAACCATTGACCTAAGTGAAGAAATCTCCGAACTCAACAAGTTGCTTCGAAGCACCTTGGACAAAAAAACCATCCTAAAGCAATCCCTCTCTATGAACTTACCAACGATTATGGCAAACAAGGCTCAAAGCATTCAAGTCATCATGAATTTGTTATTCAATGCTTCGGAATCTTTGGAAGGGCAAGAGGGTGAAGTTACTATTGAGACAGGTACAAAAACACTCAAAAAGAGCGATATTCAGAGATTCGTACATCACGAGAACTTAGTACCCGGAGAATATGTTTTTCTAAGCGTCTCGGACACTGGGTGCGGAATGACAGAATCGACTCGACTCAACCTTTTCAATCCATTTTACACCACTAAGTTTACAGGACGAGGTCTTGGTCTTTCTGCCGTTCTCGGAATCGTGACAGACCACGAGGGGGGTGTTGAGGTCGAATCAATTGTGGGTAAAGGATCTACTTTTACCATCTACTTTCCCATCTCAGTGGAATTGCCTCTTGTCCGTGATGACGCACTCGACATTCGTGAACACAATTTTAATGGTCACATACTACTGGTCGACGACGAACTGCTGGTTAGGGAGATTAGCGAGAAAATGCTTAGGACGCTGGGTTTTAAAGTATCCAAAGCGGAAAACGGTCTGGTAGCACTCGGCATGTTCAAGGCTGATAGTAGTATCACTTGCGTCTTATTAGACATATTGATGCCGGAATTGGACGGGGAAGAAACGCTAAGGGAAATTCGCAAATTTGATCCAGAAATGCCAGTAGTGATGATGAGCGGCTTTAGTAGCGGAGATAGAATAAAAAGACTCGCTGATCACACCAAACTACAGATCCTGCGAAAGCCTTTTAATAGAGACGATCTTGCCAAAGCAATGGCGACGGTCAATCCATAAAACAACTAGATTAAAGTAACGATTACTTTCAATAGACTGGTAACAACGCTAAAAATTGTAGATAGTGTCATATTAAGGATTAAATATAGAGTAAACGTTTCCAAACCATCAGCAGGCCTAAGCATGATTAATTTTAAGATAAACGGTAAGCAACATTCGCTCGATATCGACCCAGACACCCCACTTTTATGGGCTATAAGAGAAAACGTCGGTCTTACCGGCACAAAATTTGGTTGTGGTATTTCTCAATGTGGAGCCTGCACAGTCCACCTTAATGGTGTACCCGTTCGATCTTGCATAATACCCGTTGCTGCAGCCGACGGCGCTGAAATTACAACAATTGAAGGCATAGCGGACGAGTCCGGCCTACATCCAATACAACAAGCATGGATTGACGAACAGGTGCCGCAATGTGGCTATTGTCAATCTGGTCAAATCATGTCTGCTGTCGCCTTGCTTCGAGACAAACCTGATCCAACAGATGCCGATATCGATTCAGCCATGTCTGGCAACGTTTGTCGTTGCGGAATGTATGCCAGAATAAAGCGCGGCATAAAACGGGTTGCCGCAGATTCAAAAGCAATGGTATCGATCTACAACCCAACAAACGGCGAAGCAAAAGAAAGCGACCCCGCAACTGGAATTACCGAGGAGGTGCAACATGGGTAAGTGGACTCGTAGAGGATTTATCACCGCTGGTGTCCTTGGCGGCTCCGCACTGATTATCGGTGTTGCAATTCGACCTGGAAATAGAGCAACTGCACTTTCTGGCCTCACAACCGAAGGTAGTGAATCTCTTATCAACGCTTGGGTAAAAATTGATGCCGACAATAAAGTCACTGCCATTGTTCCCCACTCAGAAATGGGACAGGGAGCGCAGACAGCCTTAACTCAAATGCTAGCAGATGAACTAGATGCCAACTGGGAAGACGTTAGCTTTATGGAAGCTCCAGCGGAAGACGAATACGCCAATTGGGCTTTGGGGAAGGGCTTTGTTTTAGGTGATACGCCTATACCAAAGATTTTTGCAGGCTCTGTAGATGGATTATTTATACAAGTCAGTAAGGCAATGCACTTACAAATTACCGGAGGCAGTTTAAGCATTAGATCAACTGGCGTTTACGGTATGCGAGTTGCGGGCGCTGCAGCAAAAGAAGTATTAAAAGAAGCGGCTGCCAAGGAATGGAATGTCAAAACTTCTGAACTCACGACTGACAAAGGCATCATTAAACATAAAGCAAGCGGTAAAGAAGCGCCTTATGCTAATTTCGCCGTGGCTGCGGGACACATCAGCGCACCACGTTCACCAATTTTAAAATCCCCAGATCAATTCACCATCATGGGCAAGAGCAAACCGAGATTAGATATCCCTTCCAAAGTCGATGGCAGCGCGATGTTTGGCGTGGATGTCGTCGTTGATAATATGAAAATCGCGAGCATTGCAGCGGCACCCGTATTTGGGGCGAAACTGGAAAAAGTCGACACCAGTGATGCTAAAAAAATGCCGGGCGTTGTGAAGATAATTGAGCTAGAAAATGCTGTGGCCGTTGTTGCAGAGGGTTATTGGCAGGCAACGCAAGCCCTTGCCGCAACAAAAATCACTTGGTCAAAAACTGATAATGATCAACTCAACAGCGACGCTATCTATAAGCAATTTGACGACGCAATCATCGGGGCATTAGAAAAGGGTGAGACAAACACCGATATCTCTACTGGCGATAGCGACAGTGCTTTAAAACAAGGCAAGGTAATTTCTCGCAAATATCGCGTCCCTTATCTGGCCCACGCATGTATGGAACCGATGAATGCCGTTGCAAGTGTTGCAAATGGCAAGTGTGAGGTTTGGACAGGCACTCAAAACCCACTAGGTTGCAAGTACGATCTTGCTGCCGCACTCGATATCGATGCCAGCAATGTCACAGTGAACAACTATTTTATGGGTGGCGGATTTGGCAGACGCTCTATAGCGGACACTGCAATTCAAGCAGCATTGATTTCAAAAGCCCTTGGCGCTCCGGTCAAACTTATCTGGTCCAGAGAGGAAGATACCCAGCACGATCATTATCGTCCTGCAGTTGTTTCTCATTTTCAAGCAGCGCTTGATGAAGAATCCTTACCTACTGCCTGGTTGAATCAATATGTGGATAAACACGAGCCTGTTGAAGCACCATATATCCCCTATTCCATTGATAACCAACAGATTAGTTATGTCGATAGCCCCACACATATTCCTTTTGGCCCATGGCGCAGCGTTGATCATAGTCAACATGGTTTTTTCACAGAATCATTTATCGACGAACTCGCAATAGAAGCAAAGGAAGACCCGTATCACTTCAGGCAAAAGCTATTAAGCCATCATCCAAGACACCTGAAAGTACTAGATCTTGCTGCTGAAAGATCTGACTGGGGCAGGCCACTTGGAAAGCATCAGGGTAGAGGAATTTCCTTGCAAGCATCATTTGGCTCAATCGTTGCCGAAGTAGTTGAGGTCTCGCTGATAGAAGGCAAGATTAAGGTTGATCGCGTCGTTGTTGCTGTCGATGCCGGTTTCGCAGTTTCACCAGATGGACTAACAGCCCAAATGGAATCAGGGGTTATATATGGCTTAACGGCCGCTTTGTACGGTGATGTCGAGATAGAAGCAGGCAAAGTCAAACAAAGTAACTTTGACGATTATCCCATGGTACGAATGTCTGACTCTCCTGTGATTGAAACCCATATCATCAATAGCATGGAGAGCTGGGGCGGTGCCGGAGAACCTGGCACGCCAGGTACTGCACCCGCTCTCGCCAATGCGATTTTCGATGCAACAGGAACCCGGGTTCGGAAGTTGCCCGTTAGTAATTACGACTTTAACATAGAATTTATTGAGCAGAATGAAGTATGAGAATAGTAATATTTGCATCCTTAATTGTTGCAGCGTCTTTAGCCGATGCCAGAGACGTAAGTCAACTTGAACTAATACGATGTGCCAATTTTGACAATGCAACGGAGAAACTAAATTGTTTTGAATCTCTAATTCAGGAAATGCCGACAGTTAGCCTTGAAGGCCCTGATCAACAAAAGGCAGAAGAGAAAAAAGGCTTTATGTTTGGACTGGGGAAATTAAGAAAAAAAGATAAGAAAGTCAATGATGATACAACTTATCATGCCACCGTTACAAAAGTGGAAGAAGGCAATTTTGGCGTTCTTTATTTCTACACTGAAGAAGGACATGTTTGGCGGCAAATAGAAGATGATCAATTTTGGTATCCCAGAAAACAATCTTTCAATATTGAGATAAATCGCGGATGGATGGGGAGTTACAAACTCAAAGTTGACGGTAAGGGTCGATTTACCACCGTCCGCAGATTGAAATAACGAATGCGCTCAGATACACCATAATTTGATCTTCACAATATCATTCAAAATTACTAACACTCAAAATGAGCCCCTTTAGAAGAATCTATACTGTTATCAAATCCTTGGTCTATGGCAGGGCTTAAAAAACTAATGATTGAAGCGACATACCAGTTTTAGTGCTTATATTTTGGCGAGAAAATACCGAACCTGCTTGTTAAACTCTTCTGGAGTTTCAAAATAACTACTGTGACCTACCTCTCCTAAGTTACAAAATCCAGCCCCAGGGACACGGGAAGACAGCGCCTCTATATAGACTGCTGGAAAGAGCAGATCGAGATTACCCGTTATAAATAAAGTGGGTACAGCATAATCAGTTAGCATATCGGTATTGAGACCAATTCGAGCTTCTGCTATCTTCTGAGGAATAACTTCATTTTCGATTCCGTTAAAACCACTGATCTGAGAATACAATATCGCGCCGGCGATATTAGTACTAAGATAATTGGAGCCGAGTGCCGGTGTCGTATAAATATCACCTATGCCACTCGCAAGCGCATTGACATCCCGTTCATTGATTACATCTGGGTGATAAAAGATACCCGGGGTATGACTCATAATAAGTCCTTCTACTCGCTCACTATGATGAACTGCCATTTGGCTTCCAGTCCAACCTCCCATCGACTGACAAATAAAAATAGCGGAGTCAATTTTTTCTCTATTCAGTATCGCAATAATATCATCTGGAAATTTCGAAGGGTCGAACAAGTCCTTATGACAACTTGAACGAGCAAAATAACGATGATCAAACACTATAATCTGATAGTCCCGATAAAACTCTGCTAACTGCTTGTACCAAATTGCTCCATTACCCCCCATGCCATGAGCGAAAACCAATGTGCGCTCCCCTCGACCATGTACTTCATAGTAGATGTCCACACCCTGACATTTAAGCATTGGCATAGCGTTATACCTTGGAATAGAAGAATCAAATATAGAGCTTTAAGGCAAAAAGAGATAGGCTCTGTTTTTACACTGGCTTTCGTCTATTCACTTTTGAGAATTTTGTGATGCTAAAATTAGTTTTACTTTTTCTACTTGTCGCACTAACAAACGCCTGCACTAAGGAAGAAACCGTCTTAAAAAAGGCAGCCCCAGAAATTGCCTCCGCAGACACGATTGACTGCAACGTGCTACAGGGTATGACCCCCTATTGCGGCTTCAAGAATCCAGAAGACATCGTTTTGTTACCAGACGGCCAGAAACTACTCATCAGTGAAATGGGAACGTTCATGCTCGACACGCCGGGTGCCTTGGTATTACTAAATCTTGCTTCTCGTAAAAAGGAGAGCATTCATATCGAGTGGGATAATGCTGGAGTTTCCTGGGGCGAGGTAGATTGCCCTTCACCTAACATAGCGCTTTTAGCCCCCACGGCATCGACCTCATGACCCGTACCGACGGCATACATCAACTATTGGTTGTCAATCACGGCGGACGAGAAGCTGTTGAGTTTTTCGCTTTGAATGATTCAGAAGGAAGCTGGCAACTTGAATGGAAGGGGTGCGCCCTACCCCCAGAAGACCCCTTCATCAATGATGTCGCAGGTCTATCAGATGGCGGCTTTCTTGTAACCCATATGTGGAACAAGTCACAACCTTTTGAAGCAGTAGTCGACCAAATTCTTGCGGGGGTGAAAACAGGTTGGGTCTGGGCGTGGGATCCTGAGGCAGGCTTTAGTAAGCTCGCTGGATCTGAAGAACAGATGCCAAATGGAATTGTTGTTAGCAAAGATAACAGATCAGTTTTCGTGAATATTTACATTGGCAATAAGACGATTAAGCTTGATCGTTTGAGCGGCGAGTTACTTGGTGAGTTTGCGGTCCAACAACCGGACAATATTACCTTGGATGATCATGGGCAATTGTGGATAGCATCTCATAAACACAATCCTATTGAGCAGAATTGCAATAACGTTGAATTCGGGCCTTGTTTATTACCATTTGATATTGTCAGGGCTGATCCTGAGACAATGGAAGCTGAGGTAATATTAAGCCACAACGGAACACCTATGGGATATTCTACTGTGGCTTTAAGGGTAGGAGATGAGATTTTTATGGGTAGTGCTCATGGGGATCGAGTGGTTAGTATTGATTATTTTGAATAATTACTCAGGATCATTCAATTCTTGAAGTCGGGCTATTCGCTCTTCTTCCTCTGCGATCACTGCGTTGATATCTGCCAGTACCGCATCAACATCAGCTGATTTAGTATCCTCATCAAAGTTGCCCGTCAATTCTGTTTCAGGGAGTAGTTTTCCATCTTCATATAGCGCCCACATTTCTTTGGCATAACGACTCGCGTTAAGCTCAGGTGCAAATTGACCGTAGTAAGCCGTGATATTACCAACGTCTCTCGCGAACATAGATTCGGCATGGTTATTGGCCGCAGCATCAACTGCCTGAGGTAGATCGATAATGACAGGACCATCAGCATCTACCAAGACATTGAATTCACTGAGGTCACCGTGAACCATGCCAATGCAGAGCATCAATTTGACATAGTGCATCATTAATTCATGATCTTCTATGGCTTGCTCTTCGGACATCGTGACATCACTTAGTCGGGGCGCGACATCACCATCTTCGTCAACGATTAATTCCATTATCAGAACACCATCTACGCAACCATAGGTTTCAGGAACACGTACTTCAGTCGCGGCAAGTCGATACAAGGCGTCTACTTCAGCATTTTGCCAAACTTCTTCTTGTTGCTGGCGACCGTATTTTGAGCCTCTTTCCATGGCCCGGGCACGGCGACTATTGCGGACTTTTCTGCCTTCAGTGTAATGCACAGCTTGTTTGAAGCTACGTTTTCGAGCTTCCTTATAAACTTTCGCACAACGAATATTTTGACCACATCGGACAACGAAGACATCAGCCTCCTTTCCGCTCATTAATCGGCTCAAGACTTCATCAATCAGGCCATCTTCGATTAAGGGTTTGATTCTCTTAGGTATTTTCATCGCGCGGCATTGTACCCCAAGGCGGGCTTGAATAAAGCGATTTTTCACATCTTACAATCTAAGCACAGTATTTTTTGTATTAGGGCGCTAAAATCCTATCTTAAGACCAGCTCAAGCTTGTATCGAGTACCTTTTATCAATGGTATCGATTAATGGCCAGAACAAGCCATAGTTCCCTATCAATAAAGGCTGAAAGCTTAGGTATTGATCTTGGCGATCCTTACATTTGACCACGGGTAGATCTATTCACAAAGAACTTATTCTAAGTCGGTTTCAGAAGCACAAAAATTTCGTTACTGTGGTAGTTCTTTCAGCATATGCTCTTTAACCAACAGTTTTTCTAATGTCTCAAAGAATAATTCAGTTAAGATCGCGAGCCCCGCAGCTGGGAGCGCTCCTTGCAATATAAGGTTGCTATCATTGAGCGCAAGCCCTGTCACTATAGGCTCTCCCAAACCGCCGGCACCAATAAATGCTGCAAGGGTCGCAGTTCCGATGCTAATTATCGCCGCAGTTTTAATCCCAGCAAGTATATTGGGTAATGCCAATGGCACCAGCACAAACCTCAACTGTTCAATTCTTGTTAATCCAATCCCCTCTGCTATTCGCTTCAGAAGAGGATCAATCGTAATCAGCGCCGTTATCGTGTTACGTAAAATGGGTAAAAGCGAATATAGAAACAAGGCAATAATGGCCGGCGTCTGTCCTATACCAAAAACGGGAATCATCAATGCCAACAAAGCAATTGAGGGGATGGTTTGCAACAGTCCAGCAATGTAAACAGTGACTCTCGCAGCTCGACTAAAACGATAGACAAAAATACCCAAAGGCAAACCAATTAAACAACCCAAACCCAAAGCAATAGAGGTCAACTTTAGATGAACAAGAACATTCTTACCCATGTTCTTCCACATTTGATTCTCATCTATTTCACTCGTCCCAAGTTGGGTTTCAAAAAGAAACTCTTTTGCAACGAAGGCAAAGCTATTACCATCAACGACGACACGGGAATTTAATTGGCGCATCTTGTTGTCATCTATGAGCCCTTCAAGTTTCGATAATATACTTATCACATTCTGATCGAGATCATTTCTAACAAAAGGCACAGCAAAGTATTGAGGAAAATATCCTTTATCGTCTTCTAAAATGGATAATTGATACCGTTCTAAGTCACCATCAGTAGAGTAGGCATCGGTAAGATCAATCTCGCCATCATCTATGGCTTTGTAAGCTAGCCCGTGATCGATTCCGATGGGATTCTGTGTTAATCCATAGGTCAGTGCCAGGCCCGGCCAGCCATCTTCTCTGTTCAAAAACTCTAAACCAAAGGCTATCTTCAAATCAGTTTCATTTTTGAGGTCAGAGACGGTTTTAAGATTTCGGCTTTCTGCAAGCGTGCTTTTAACTGCCATGGCAAAAGTGTTATTGAAACCAAGAGAACCCAAAACACTAAGGTTCATTTTCTGAAATCGTTGATTGAGTGATTCAACGGTAGGTGTTTTTTGGCTGCCCTTTAGAATGACCTGTTCCATTGTGCCGCTGTACTCTACGTATACATCAACCTCATCATTTAGTAGCGCCTCGTAACAAACCAACGTTCCCCCAAGACCAAATCTACGTTCAACTTCGTATCCTTCAATCTCAAGCAACTGCGATAGTATTTCGGCTAGTAAATAGTTTTCACTAAAATTTTTACTTGCGACCCGAACCAAGTCTTTCCCATTCAGAGGCATGGAAACCAACAACATGACCATCGCGCACAAAAGATATCTCATTGGCTCACACGCGAGACGAACAAACGCTCTACATATTCATTAACAGGATTCTCTTTTATTGAATCAACGGAGCCATGCTGCAGAATCTGACCATCTTTAAGAATAACAAGATCCTCAGCCAGCTTTAACGCTTCTTCCATATCATGGGTCACTAAGACAATGGCTCTTGATTCAGCAGCCTGTAGTTTAAGAAATTCTCCATGGATAGATTCTCGCGTCAGTGGATCTAATGCAGAGAAAGGCTCATCCAGCAACAATAAGGGTGGGTTCAACATCATTGCACGACACAAACTGACTCTTTGTTGTTGACCACCAGATAAGCTATGGGGATAACGAGTGGCGAATTCAGGATCGAGGCCCAAGAGCTCGATAAGGAATGTAAAACGCTCATCAATCTTATCAGTAAGCCAAGCTTCACGCTGAGCCATTAATACAATGTTTTGGTAGACCGTGAGGTGAGGAAAAAGACCTGCTCCCTGAACCGCGTAGCCCATGGTCCTTCTTACTTTAGGCAAGTATCGATAATCAAGTACTTTATGAAATACTGTGACGCTACCTCTTTCCGGCTTAATAAGGCCGTTGGCAAGCTGCAGTAAGGTGGACTTACCACTACCGCTTTCCCCTACAATGGCGGTTGTCACCTTGTCCTTTATCCCAAGAGAGAGATCGTCAATAACGCGTATATCACCATAGTATTTGGTGACGTGATCAAAGCCCAAGGCCACAGCTTGCATTCAACTAACATCCGAAGAAGATATGCTGTCAAGTATATTGTTTTGCATGGAATATAACCAATCGCGACTATTGCTTTAGATGCTGTCCCACTTTATTTGGATTTGGGTTTATTTTCTGATCTGAATTAGCATCAGCGGCGAATACAAATACTAATCCGACACTGAATAGGATCAATACAGCTAAGAGCAACATCATCGCTTTACTAAAGATCCAGTTTTTTGCCAGATCATCTACAGGACTGTTCTTAGCTTGCTGTCGAATCAAACGGCTTAATTTGGAAGGCACCTTGGGCGGCATATTTTGACTTGCACGATAGATACTTGAAATCTCAAGAAACTCAGCTTGAAATAGTTCATCCTCCTCCTCCCAGTCAAATCTTTCTTCGGCGTTCAAATTGAAGCCTCCTTTAATAAAATTCTCAGCTTTCCATAGGCATAACGCAAACGACTCTTCGCTGCTTCATTCGATATATCCTGAATCTTCGCAATGTCCTTTATAGAAAACCCAGACTCTTCTCGCAGGAAGAACACTTCTTTTTGTTCAAAGGGCAAACTATCAATTGCCTTCAGCAAATCTAAACCCAATTTCTCACTTTCGACTAACCGAGGTGTATTGAACTCGGCATCTATTACCTCAGACTCATCACTACTCACACTTACTCGTAAGCTTTGCCGTCGGTAATGATCAACCAAACAATTGTGGGCAAGAGTAAACAACCAAGACCGAAATTTATTTTGATTCTGATAACGTCTACTTGATGCGATCACACGTAACCAAACATCTTGGAATAACTCATCCACCATCGATGAATCACAGTTACGGTAAAAATAGCCGTAAAGGGATTGTTTATATTTTTCATACAATATATCGAAGGCTTTATCTTGCCCTCGCACATAAGCGTGCAGCAACTGGTCATCGGACATCAATTTGCTAGGACGATTAAAGATGAATGCCTTCCTTTTGAGATTTCAAGAACCAGTTAATATTAGTAACGCAGAAAGGTCACAAAGGGGTCGATTTTTTGTATATAAGTTAAATTAATCCTTTCTAATCAGTTTCAGGGGGTAGATATTCCTTTTCGGTTTGCACTTCGCCCTTTGCAATCGCTTGATTTAGATCGGCATATTTTTCACGAGACAGATTGTATGACGCCAGTCTCGGATCATCTTCTGCAATTCGGTAAGATCGAAATACTGCAGGGGTTGGCCCAAAGCTACTGACAACAGTCCAAGGAGAAATGTATTCCCAAACTACTTTGTGTTTTTGACTTACTTCCATGATACGACCGCTCGCGCCTTCTGTGATCAAGGTATTACCGTTAGGCAATCGCTCACAGCCACTCACCATAAAACTATAAAATGCCAATACCGTAGGATCTGTATAGGACCAAACAAAGGCACGGGTTTCTGGATCAATCTCGACAATCCTTGAAAAACCAGGCCCTCTCTTACGGTGACAGCCATTGTCGAACACCAGAATATTTCCGTTTTCCAACATCTGAGCATTATGCTGATGAGATAATTCCGCAGGGCCCCATTTTTTAGGATCATGGTCCGAGTTTATTTGTGTACCACCCCAACGCCATTTAACTTCGCCACTTTTCCCATCAACAATAATAACGGTGCTTGTCAGGCGCAGGCTCATTAGCCAATCACCATTTTCTAGGACTTCAATAGAATTGATATGCGTCCATTCTTTAAAACTTTCGAGAGGACAGATAATTTCTTCATCAAAATCAAGATGCTCCCAGCTGCGCCATTCCCTAAGCAACTTGCCTGTTGCGTCAATTTCTCGAACGACATCTCCCCACATAAATTCCGGATCATCTTCATGTTTATGCGCACCCCGAACTTGTCTACACACATCTCCCGGCATGGGTTCCCAAGCGAGATAAACCGTATTGCCAGTATCTAAGCGGATGTAATCATGATGTTGATGAATATCACGATGCTCCCAAACGGTTTTGCCCTCAGGAGTAAGCTCGATCATGGCACCAGCGGAACCGCCTATCTTCTCGCGGCCACCTGCATCTTCAGGGGGCAAGGTCTGGATTAAAAGGTTGCCGTTCTCCAATAATTTTACGTGTTGAATGCCTTCATCATGATGCCACTGATGCACTATCTGACCCGCCATATCAATAATGGTGGCATGATGTCCGCGAACAGAACAAAACAGGGTGTATCCTGAATAAGTTCCCTCTCCAGTATGCGTTAGACCAATGGGGCGATAAGATAACCAGGCCATAATATTTTCCTGAGGGATTTGAAGGCTTAATATTTTTTGATTCTAACCAGAGTATCAGAATCGACTGGCATCGCAAATGTGAGCATTGTAAGAAGGGGGGAGGGAAGCTATCTCTAGGGGGATATTGGCAACTTCAAAAAACTAAATACACTATAGGCCGCCACCTTTTTTGTAGCTAATTTTGTAGAATTTCGAAAGCTCTATCGGCGACTTTTGAATTTTGAAGTACTTCTATTGCACTGACAAATTCATTTGGAGCATCGCTCAAACGAGAGGATTCTAATATGGAATTCAATGCAATTTGGCGATGTACACCCTGCATTGCCAGAATGGCGAGTAAGCGCTCCCGAATGGATTCATCTTCTTTTGCTAACTGAATCAGGCGCACAAAATTTTCATCTTCCGATGAATAATTGTCGATCCCTAACAAGTTTTTCAGCTTCTCTATCACATTCTTTGCCCGAGGCATTAAACTACGTTAATACTAAGCCTAAAACCCTTACCTGACTATACCAAAGCGACAAAGGGGAGAAACTCAATCATGAATGCCTTAAGCCTTATTTATCATCTAGCCTAGCCACTATGGCACGGAAAAATTCTATGGTCTCTAATTCTCTAAAGCTCGACTCGTCAGATGTTGAGGCATAATCGCTATTCGCCGACAGTTTAACAATCACCACCTCATGCGTCGGATTCACATATATGAACTGATTGTAAACCCCAATCGCTGCGTATTCATGCTGTGTCCCATCCATAATCCACCATTGATAGCCGTAACCTAGAGGGAAGTCTGAATTCGGGTTGTCACCCGGCATTAGATGAGGAGCATCCGGTGTAGTGGACGCTTCTATCCAATCAGAGGAAACAATTTGCTTACCATTCCATAGCCCTTTATTGCGATACAACTCCCCTAATTTTGCATAGTCTCGTGCTGTTGCGTTTAGACCGCCAAAAACCATTTCCATATTTTCATCATCTATCATCCAGTAAGCTGGAGATTCCATACCCAAAGGCTCCCACAGTTTCTCTTGCATGTAATCCGTTACGCTACGGCCGGTTGCCTTGGTCAGCAACATACCCAGGGTTTGTGTATCTGTGGAATTGTACAAATTAAAGGTGCCCGGTTCTCGCTCGTTCGTCAGGGTCGTCGCGAAATCGTTCAGAGATCCGCCGATAGCCATGATCCTCCCCATGCGATTGATATCCGATTCAGGATCGCCGTAATCTTCATTCCAGCGAGCACCAGATGACATTTGCATAATGTCTTTTATCCGAACATTTTCGTATCCCGAACCGATCAGTTTTGGAACATATTTTGTAATGGGATCTTCTATGCTCTCTATCTTTCCCTCTTCGACTGCAATACCTAGCAAAGCTGAAATAAAGCTTTTTGCTACGGACATGGATAGCCAATTTACACTACGACCACCTGTTAAATAGTACTCCTCGAATCGAGTTTTGCCTTGATGCAGAATGAACAGACCACCCGTATCTGTCTCACTTAGAAAGGTCTCTGTCGATATCGCTTTATCTCCGTAGATAAACTCCTGAGGCAAAGAAAGCGCTTCACCGTCTTCAAATTGATAAGGGTGAGTAGATTTGTTGAGCGTCGTCACAGGAAATAATTCTGCTACACGACTAAAGTTTTCATATTGTTCTACGCCGGTAAACAGGGTGCCTATGAAGGCAAGTCTACCTACATCTTTTTGGTTAAACACATAAAAGAGCGTGCCACCGGTAATCACTATCATTATGACAATAAGTGAGATTTTTTTCACAGGAGATCCTTCAGAAAATTAGCACCGATTTATAACGGGTTTCACAAAATAATGCTAGACTTTTCCTTTTTATTAATTCAGTGCAATATAGCGCTTTTAATCAAGCGGAAGGTGACAAGATGGCGGACGATCTTTGGAAAAACTCGGCGGGCGACCTAGCAAGGTTAATTAGAGATAAGGACGCCACTTCACGACAAGTTGTTGAATCTTTTTTAGGCAGAATCGATGCCGTTAACGACAAGGTCAATGCCATCACCGTTGTTCTTGCAGAATCTGCTCTGGAAGCTGCTGATCGAGCAGGCCAATCGGCGGCGGTCGGCCCCCTGCACGGTGTGCCATTCACCATTAAAGAAAATATTGATTGTGTTGGATCAGCCACGACCAACGGTATACCTGCGCTTGAACATGCCTTGCCCCTTAGGGACTCTCCCGTCGTTTCTAGAATGAAGGCCGCAGGCGCCATTCCTCTCGCGAGAACTAATTTACCAGAATTGGGTTTGAGAATTACAACTGACAACCCTCTCAGGGGGCGAACGCTAAACCCCTGGACAGCCGAGCGAACAGCAGGGGGCTCTAGCGGTGGCGAAGGATCTGCACTTGCAACAGGCATGTCTCCTATAGGGCTCGGAAATGACATTGGTGGTTCACTTAGAAACCCCGCTTACTGTTGCGGCATTGCCTCCCTTAAGCCAACAACTGGGAGAATTCCCCACGCAACATCCCTGCCCCCATCTGAGCTAGGTCTGGGCGCTCAAATCATGTTGGTCGAAGGCCCTATGGCACGGCATGTCAAAGACCTTAAACTCGCTTATTCTATTCTTGCGGGTCGCGATGCCAGAGATCCTGTTTCGGTCGATACCCCTCTCTACGGACCCATACCCGGGGAAAAGAGAGTCGCACTGGTTACAGAAATCCCCGGTACTGAGCTTCCAGAATCCACTATCAAATCTATCAGGCATGCAGGGGATATTTTAAAAGATGCAGGTTGAAGAGGCACAACCACCTGAACTAGCACGGATATCCGAACTTTGGGCCTACTTGTTAACCTCTGATATACAACCCGGCATTAATGAGATGGAAATGATTATGTCCCCAGGGCCAATGAAAATGTTAAGAGGCTTAATAGAACAATTTGATCCCTCCGCTATTTCCTCACCACAACTTCATGCAGAACGTTGGGGACTAAGTTGTCAGTGGTCTGAATTTTTCAATCAATTTCCACTTGTGGTTGGACCTACATGGACAGACATCCCCTTCCTTCATGATGCGGATCTAGGTGAAGATGGAAGTGAAGTGACGGCCAACATGCTCGGCTTTATCACGCCAGGTAATTTTCTCGGCCTGCCATCAACTTGTGTGCCAACTGGTGTTGCAGATGGTTTGCCAACTGGCGTACAAATTTATGCCGATCGATGGCGAGAAGATTTGTGCCTTGAGGGTGCCGCTATTGTCGAAAGCAAAATCGGTCAAATTACGCCCATCGATCCAAAATTCTAGCTCGAAATTCTAACGACCTCTGTCCTCAGCTAACAAAGTGGCATTTTTGAATATCTGTTCGATAAATAACTTTAATGCCGAGGACGGTGTTTTCCTCCGTAACAAATGAATACCATCATTTGTAAATGCAGGCCTTGCAAAGTGAGACCATGACAATTGTTGTGACTCACACACCTTGCGAGCAAGAGACAAGGGAACAACTGTTAGTACTTCAGAGTCCTTCACCATATCGATACAGGCGCTAGTCACTTCGAGTCGGTAGGTAGGTTGAAGGGGAATTGACTGTTTACCCTGCCGAAACAGCCTTTGAAAATGCGGCGAAGCACTAGGAGCAGCCCAAGGAAATTGTCGAAAATCATTCAAGGCTACCTTCTCCTCGCCAATTGGGTGAGCGGCATCATGCACCACAACGATGGGTTCAGGGGGCAAGGTAATAATTTCAATATCGCTCGCTCGTGGGCGGGATTCAAACTTACTCTGATCACAGACAACTAAATCCAATTCTCTTCTTTCTAGGTGATCCAGCAGATCATTAGCTTGCCCCGTTTGAATATTGATCTTGATATCGGGATAGTTGTTTGCAAATTGCGTTAGGGTTGTAGTCATTAAACCCTGCAATGGGAACGGACCTGAACCCGCCCTAATCTCACCACTATGCAGTCCTTTTATTTTGGAAGCTTCTTCTTCAAGACTCAGCAGCGAACCCAATACATCCTGCGCAAATGGCATCAATTGGGTTGCAGCGTCCGTTGTCACCACAGAGTGTGTTGTTCGGTCAAAAAGTATCGTGCCGAGATTGGCTTCCAGGCTCTTAATACTTTTGGTTAAGGCAGACTGGCTCAAATGCTGATCCTCAGCTGCTCGAACAAAAGAGCCCGTGCGAAGCAAGGCATCAAAATGCTTTAGCTGTCTGATATCAATTGGCATCTTCGAACCCCACTGTTGCTTGCCATCTCAAGGCGGTGAATTGCTCATGAATACAATTCAATACCAATGCTAGTTTATTGAATGGAAAATAGCGATTCGAAATTGGGCCTACGCTAAAATGAAGGGAATAATTTTTGGTGGAGAAAACGGATAATAAGAGGTTGGTAGAAAATCAGTGATGAAGCAATTGGATGGCAGCGCATTGGACCTTCGAGATCGATCAGGTCTTTTTAGGAAGTTAAAAACAGAGCAATTTGATCTACTCGTCATCGGCGGCGGCATCACCGGCGCCGGCATCGCAAGAGACGCCGCAATGAGAGGCTTGCATGTCGCCCTTGTTGAAGCTCAGGATTTTGCCTCTGGCACGAGCAGCAGATCTACCAAACTCATTCATGGGGGCTTAAGGTATCTTGCTCAGGGCGACATCAATCTCGTCCGAGAATCTGCCAGCGAGCGAGCCGTGCTTGAAATACCCGCGCCCCACCTTGCACAAACCCAACATTTTCTTTTACCCGTACCCAGTAAAGCAGCACAGATCAAATTCAGAACCGGGCTCTGGGCTTATGAAAAACTAGGTAATGTGGCAGACATTGATACCCACAAAGTCCTTTCCATGAACGAAATCCATTCTCAGGAACCTGCTCTTCAAACCAACGGTTGGCACAGCGCAATTACTTATGGAGAATGCATTACTGAAGACGCCCGCCTAACCCTCGCCAATATCCGATCTGCCCATAAAGCGGGCGCTATTCTTGCTAACTACTGCAAGGTAACGGGATTTTGTTATCGAAGTGAGAAGCGAGGCGAGAAGAACGGCGAGAAAGTATCCGGTGTACTAGTGCAGGACACCCTGGATCAAGATGCCCTAAGCCAAGATAGTGAGATATTCGAAATCAAGGCAAAGGTTATTGTGAATGCAGCAGGTCCCTGGGTGGACTTGATTTCTAAAATGGGCTCTCAGAAAAGAAAGGGGGAAACTCCTACTAAACTGCAACTCACGAAAGGCGTACACATCGTCGTACCTCATAAAGTCTTACCGCTTAACAATCCTTTGATTGCAACTGCCAGCGACAAGCGAACCTTATTTATCATCCCTAAAGAAGACATCACTTATATTGGGACGACGGATACGTTTTATTCCTCGTCAGATTATTGGCCGAAGGCGGATATAAGTGATATTGAATATTTATTAGATACCGCCAACAGAGCCACAAAGGTGAAGAATATTCAGCACCAAGATATCTGTTCTTTGTGGACAGGCATTCGCCCTTTAATTGCTCAGACTGGTAAATCACCTTCAGAAATATCCAGAAAAGATGAAACCTGGGAAAGCGAAGATGGTCTTTTATCTATTGCCGGAGGCAAACTCACAGCCTATCGCAGAATGGCTGAACGCGTTATTGATCTTGTTGAACAAAAGCTAGGTAAAAACTCAAGCATTTGTCCCACGGCATCAGAAGCCTTACCCGGCGGAGAAATACATCCTGATGTCCTAAGACAAAAAACCAGCATAGCCAGCCTCGACAAAAATGTCAGTGAAAAGCTGATTCGCAATTATGGCAGCGAGGCATTATCCATTTTAGAAAAGGCACTTTCAGCTGAAGATATCATTCAAGCCGAAATTGAACAAAGTGTATTGAAGGAAGGCGCGCTTCGCCTTGAAGATTATTGGATTCGCCGCTCTGGCAGAAGCTTGTTTGATGTTGATGCAGGCTTATCTTCCTTGCATATCGCCGCCTCGAAAATGGCCGAACTGCTAACGTGGACGAGGGAAAAAGAACTGGCAGAAATTTCCCATTGCCAATCGATACATGTCGAGAGGATGGATTGGAGTATCGGTACTACAATCGGTACTACAATCAAAGCTACTCAAGCCGCCTGAGCATTTAAATCTGTGCATAATTGAATTTTCTCCTTTACGTGAACCCTGATGGAAATCTACAAAGACTTCACTTTTGAAGCAGCGCATCTACTACCCAATGTACCAAAGGGGCATAAGTGTGCTCGCCTACATGGCCATTCTTTTAAAGTGAGGGTAGCAGTTTCCGGTGATATTGGTGTTGAATCAGGTTGGATTATGGATTTCACCGATATCAAAACAGCTTTCAAACCCATCGAACAAGAACTCGATCATTATTACCTGAATGATATTCCCGGCCTTGAAAACCCAACCAGTGAAGTCCTTGCCAAATGGATATGGGCAAAACTCAAACCTGTCCTGCCTCAATTGAGCCGATTAGAGATTAAGGAAACCTGTACCTCTGGCTGTATTTATACTGGAGAAGCGTGAAGAAGCGCTAGAATAGCTCTCTGTTTTAAACCTGTTGTCGTCTTATTACTAATTATTCTTCTGCTAGCTGAACCAACATTTTGCCGGTGTTTTCTCCTCTGAACAAACCAATTAAGGCGCTTGGTGCAGATTCTATACCCTCTTTAATGGTTTCCTGGTATTTGATCTTTCCATCTGCCAGCCAGCCACGCATATCGCTAAGAAATTCGGCTTTTCTTTCGAAGAATTCATAGACAACAAAACCTTTCATGGTGACCCGGTTATAAATCATATTAGAAAGCGTGGTGACGCCTTCAGATCTGGCGCCCTTGTTATTGTAGGCGGAGATCATGCCGCAAACAGGAATTCTGCCGAGGGGCCGCATTTGACCACAGGCGGCATCAAGATGTTTGCCACCGACGTTCTCGAAATAAACATCAATACCCTCTGGTAAACCAATATGAAGGGCTTTAGAAATGCTAGCGGTCTTATAGTTAAAGGCATAATCAAAACCCAGATCATTCAATAGATGATCGACTTTTTCATCAGAACCACAAGACCCGGCGACGCGGCAATTTTTAATCTTCGCGATTTGACCCGCAATACTGCCGACGGCACCCGCTGCCGCAGACACAAAGACATTTTCATTCTCTTTCAATTCACCCGTAATCAGCAGGCCGCCCCAGGCGGTGAAACCCGTGATGCCCAGCACATGTAGATGAGTCGTAATCGATTCATTTTCTGCCGTGATCACTTCGAGGTCCTTTTTGGGCAATGCAACGTACTCTCTGAACCCAAAACGATGAAAAACATAAGACCCAACGGGTATATCCGCCTCATTACTTTCTAAGACTTTACCAATGGCACTTGCTGCCATGACTTCATTGAGTTTGGTCTGACTGTTACTCAGTGCGGGTCGCATGGCGGGATCAACAGACATGTAAATATTTTTCACCAAGATATCATCCGGCTTTAGTTCAACTCTGGTTTCTACAATTTTAAAATCATCTACTGTTGGCAATCCTTCTGGCCGCGCTACCAGATGAACTTCTTTACTTACTAATTCACTCATTAACATTTTCTCCTAACATTCAACAATATTACTAACAATCAGATAGTGGTGCTTCATCCGCCATATTTCGCATATGATCTGCCATGGGGACTATTTTCTCTAGTAGATCTTTATGGAGGTCTGCATCTAACGCCATCGTATCAAGCGCGTGATATAGACAAAGCAACCAGGCATCTCTCTCTGCCAAACCAATCTTGATGTGCATATGCCTCCCCCGCAATCGAGGATGACCATATAGATCTACAAACAATGGGGGGCCGTCAAACCATCCCGTAAAATATTGAAACAATTTCTCTCGTGTTTCACCTAAGTCGGCGTGATGCAAATCTAGAATTTGCTTTGCCTCGGGCTCTGATGCCATAAAGTCATAAAACAGGTTTACCAATCGACTCACGCCGGCTTCACCGCCTATTCGATCATAGAGACTATATTCCGTCATACTTCGTCCAGAGATCGTCTGCGTAATCGCTGCATACCGTGCAACCAGCGATCAATGTCATCTCCTTTTCGCCGCACATAATCTTCAACTTCAGGATGTGGCAAGACGTAGAATCTTTCAGATCGAATCGTATCAACAACGGTTTGTGCCAACGCCTCTGGCTCCAATATCCCATCGGTTTGGCCATTACCCAAACTTCTTGGGGCCATGGCGGTATTGACACCTTGTGGGCATAAAACGCTTACCTTGATGCCATCATCAGCATGGGTAATAGACATAAACTCGGCCATCTTAACCGCCGCAGCTTTTGTCACT
>JAESSY010000136.1 GCA_016763855.1 Pseudomonadales bacterium | reverse complement strand
TGGGTTTTATTCATGATATACGAAAAATAATTTCACGATTGCCTAAGGAAAGACAAAATTTAATGTTTTCCGCAACTTTCTCGGATGAAATTCGAAACCTTGCAAAGGGTCTCATCAATAATCCAGTAGAAATCTCAGTGACACCGCGAAATCAGGCAGCCCCAAGTGTTGAGCAGTGGATATGTCCCGTCGATAAAAAACAAAAAGCAGCCCTTCTTATCCAGTTGATTAAAGAAGATTCATGGCACCAAGTATTGGTTTTCTCACGGACAAAACATGGTGCAAACAAACTCTGCAAACAATTGATAGCAAGCGGGATTAATGCTGCCGCTATTCACGGCAATAAGAGCCAAGGCGCTCGTACAAAAGCACTGGCCAGTTTCAAGCAAGGTAAAATATGCGTATTAGTTGCAACAGATATCGCAGCGAGAGGGCTAGATATTGACCAACTGCCCCAGGTGGTTAATTTTGATCTACCTAATGTGCCGGAGGACTATGTTCACCGCATAGGCCGAACAGGTAGAGCGGGCTCTACAGGCAAAGCCGTTTCTCTTGTCTGTGCTGCCGAACTTAACAACTTAAAGATATTGAAAGGCTCACTAAAAAAGTACTCAAACGCGTTATTGTAGATAACTTTGATCCTGTGCATGCCTTACCTCAGACTCAACTAGATACAAGACCACAACGAAAGCCAAAGAAAGCCAAGAAACCAAGGGTCGATCATCAGGACGGCCAGCGCTCCGGTGAGAATGCCAGAGGACACAAACCGAGCGGGCAAAATAAACAACGGCCCACAGTTTATGGGAAAAGTCCTAGTAGAGGCCGCCGTTTTGGTAACAGTTCTAGCCGCAGCTCTGATAATAACAGTTCTGGTAATAATATCTCTGGTAATAGATGAATAAAACCACAAATAGAATTGCGCTCTTTGTCGATGTTCAAAACATCTACTACACCACTAGAGCAGTTTACGGACGCCAATTTGACTACCGAAAACTTTGGCAGAAGCTCAGTCATGAAGGTGAAATTGTCCAGGCCACGGCTTATGCAATTCAACGCAATGATGAAAAACAAATCAAATTTCAATCTGCACTCAGGCATATCGGCTTCGAGGTAAAACTTAAACCTTATATTCAAAGAAGTGATGGCTCAGCCAAAGGAGATTGGGATGTGGGCATTACTATCGATGTTTTGACCTCTATGAAAAACATCGACACCATAGTGTTACTGTCAGGAGATGGTGATTTCGATTTACTCCTGAAACACATAAAAGAAAGGCATCAAGTTACCGCGGAAGTCTACGGCGTGCGCGAGTTGACAGCAAAATCTTTGATAGATTCTGCAAGTTTTTTCCATGGAATTGATGAAAGTCTACTTCAATAGATAAGTTCCCAAAAAAACTTTACGAACTTCTCGCCAGTGCCAAGAGCGCCTCCCCTTCCAGTCGATGCCCGATCCATTCTTCTTGTTGCTTCGCGCCAAGAGAAGCATAAAAATCAAGCGCTGGCTCATTCCAGTCCAACACATTCCACTCGAATCTACCGCAGTTTTTTGAAACGGCTATTTTTGCTAAATGTTGGAGTAGCTGCTTACCTGCACCAATCCCTCTATGCTCTGGCATGACGTAAAGATCTTCCAAGAATAATCCATTCTTTCCTAACCAGGTCGAATAGTTGTAGAAATAAATAGCAAAACCAATCGCCTCTCCTTTCAACAAACAAATCAATCCGTTGACGGTTGATTCCGATCCGAATATTGAAGTTTCAATTTCTGAAATACTCGCCAACATTTCGTGTTCTGCTTTTTCGTAAATTGCAAGATCAGTTATAAAACGATGAATGATTGCGGCATCTTCGATAACTGCGGGACGAATTTCTACTTTGGTCACTACTCTTTCCTCTGCCATTTTTCGATTAATTTTGTGCAATGTCTGCCAATTGAGCTTGTGTCAGGTCTACCAGATCATTAGGCTTTAATTCAATTTCCATTCCTCGACGTCCAGCACTGACAAATATTGTTTGATGATCCATTGCCGACTTGTCCAATATCGTGAGCAGGTTCTTTTTTTGTCCAAGAGGACATACACCGCCCAATACATAACCAGTGATTCTTTCAACAATATTCTTCTTAGCCATCTCTGCTTTTTTTGACCCCGCAGATTTCGCTAAACGCTTCATACTCAATTGTGAGGACACAGGCAATACAGCAACAACAAATTCATTCCTTTCAGTTTTAACTACTAAGGTTTTAAAAACGCTTTCCGCCACTACTTGCATCTTCTCAACTGCTTCTAGGCCATAAGAAGCTGCAGAAGCATCGTGGTGATACTCGTGAATACGATGAAACAGCCCTGAAGATTTAATAAGGTTGATACCCGGTGTCACTCTCAGATCCAACAACTACAACAAACTTTGTTACTATACAGTTTACTTAAAGAAATTGGTTGTTTCTCTTTGTGATGTTCTAATACGAACCGTTCTAATACAGATCATCGGTATGTTAATTATAGAAAGTAACAGCATAAATAACTAACACCCAAGGCTTTGGGTTCCAAAACAACAGGTTTAAAAGCAAGGAGTTTAAGCGTGAAAAGTGAATCAATTCTTATTAGTGGCGCAGGTAGTGGAATGGGTCGACTAGCTGCACAAAAAATGGCACAAGCAGGATATCAAGTCGCAGCATTAGATATCAATGAGAAAGGTCTCTTAGAAACTGCGGAAGGATATCAAAATATCAGAACTTTTCAGGTCGATGTAAGTGATTATGACGCTGTGTTAGCAGCTGTCTTAGAAACAGAGAAGAATCTCGGCCCGATAAAACAAGCCTATAGCGCTGCGGCAATTATGCCCCTCGGAAAAATTGAAGACCAAGATGCAGAAATCTTTAGCCGCGTCATGGCAATCAATTACTTCGGAGTCGTCAATATCAATAAAGCTGTTCTCCCTTTATTTCAATCAAGAAACAGTGGTGACATCATCAATTTTGCCTCGATCGCAGGATGGTTACCGACTATCTATATGGCAGCCTATGACGCTTCGAAGTTTGCGGTAGTTGCATTTACGGAGGTTTTGTACCATGAAAATATTGATAACGACATCAACATCATTTGTGTCTGTCCTCCTCCAGTGAAAACCCCACTTCTGGATCAAGCCCGAGGAACAGTTTGGCCAAAAGTTTTTGATCAAGGTGAACATATACAATCAGAGGATGTTTTGAACGCTATCGATACGGCTCTGATGAAACGAGAGTTATTCGTCTTTCCGGGTAAGCGCACCAAATCAATTTGGAGAATGCGTCGCTGGCTTCCAAACTTAATCTGGAAAAACGTCCATAAAGTTGAAGGCATATAAAGTTGAAAGAGTATAAAGAAGCCATACATCCCTTCAAATTTTCTGTTAGCTTGCTCTTTCTACCATGCGTGCAATTTTACTGGTAAAGTTTCATAGCCCTTAACAAAAGGAGACTGGACTCTCTCCGGCTCCGCCATTAGCTCAACTGTTTTGAATCGCTTGAGAATTTCTTCCCATACAATTCTCAATTGCATTTCAGCGAGACGATTACCCATGCATCGGTGTAGACCAAATCCAAATGCCATATGATGTCGTGAACGATCTCTATCAATAATAAACTCATCCGGATCACTAATGACATCTGAATCGCGGTTAGCCGATACGTACCACATAATCACCTTGTCCCCTTTCTTAATCTGTTTACCATTAAGAATATAGTCTTGGGTTGCAGTTCTTCGCATATGAGCGAGAGGGGTTTGATACCGAATAATCTCAGATACCATAGTCGGAATAAGATTTTGATTCTCTCTCAACTTTTTATATTGTTCAGGGAATTTATTTAGAAAGTAGACCCCCCCTGAAATGGAATTTCGGGTTGTATCGTTACCACCAACAATCAGTAGAATCAGATTACCGAGATATTCCATTGGATCCATATTTTGAGTATCTTTACCGTGAGCCAACATAGAGATCAGATCATTAGCGGGTGGCTTGCTTGCCCTTTCATTCCACAGCGCTGTAAATACATCAAGGCATTCCAGCAGACCTGCCCGCCTCTCGGCCTCTGGTGTTGTACCACCGTTCGCATCAGAGGACGTCGCCAAATCCGACCAATAGGTAAGTTTTCGTCTGTCTTCAAACGGAAAGTCGAACAAGATTGCAAGCATTTGCGTTGTCAGTTCTATTGAAACTTTGTCGACCCAATCAAATGTCACACCTAGGGGTAATTCATCTAGTATTTTCGCTGCCCTCTGACGAATAATTGGTTCTAGTAAAGCCAGATTGGCCGGCGCTACGACGCCAGTGACTGTTTTTCTTTGAGCGTCATGTTTCGGTGGATCCATCTGAATAAAGCTTGAAGTTTTAAAATCTGACATGCGTTCAAAAATGGTAATCCCACCTATCTCCGAAGAAAATACTTCAACGTTCTTCTCAACTTCCATAATGTCATTGAATTTTGTCACTGACCAATAAGGGCCAAAAGGACTTTTTGCACAATAGTGAACCGGGTCTTCCTTCCTTAATCGTTCAAAGTAAGGCCAGAAAGCATCTGCCTTAAACAACATTGGGTCACCAACATGGATATCCTCTAAAGGAATGGAATAGGGATCTGGAAATGTTGTTTCAGAAACTGCTACGCTCATAATGCCACCTTGTACTCATGGGAAGGTCAGTGTGACCGTAAATCTACTCTTATAAGCACGAGATTGCTAATCAGCTTTGCTTATTACCCTATCGCATTATGAGCATAATTCATGTAACTGCTCGAATTCCTAGAGAAATTTGATGTTTTCCCAAATTTGTCGACTTACTACTATAACGTTAGATGAATTTTGTCTAATTTGTTAAATTCTAACAATTATCAATGTCGCATTTTTGCTAAAAAAGCTACTCAAAACAACGCTTTACATTAATTGGATATCAGATAGTATATTGTCGCTGGCTAGACGACAGCAGATATTTATTTATGTGCAAATTTGGTAACAATACTGATATCACAACTTGTTTGATTCGTAAGTAATTCCTGCGTTATTTCAGCATTGTTTATAGGATGTGGGCGGTGATTTGTGCTTGCGATTATTCAGTTGGGAGATTGGTAATGACGACAAAAGGTCGAGTTAAGTGGTTCGATGAGAAGAAGGGATTTGGATTTATCGAACAAGAAGAAGGTAAGGATGTCTTTGTACATTTTCGAGCAATTACGGGTGACGGATTTAAAACCCTCACCGAAGGCCAAGAAGTTGAGTTTGATGTTGAAGATGGCCAAAAGTAGCTGCCTGTCAAAAAGGACTGGCTGTTGGCTTTATCACCGCATCGGCACTTGTCCATGAACTGCTGGAAGCACGCGAT
>JAESSY010000135.1 GCA_016763855.1 Pseudomonadales bacterium | reverse complement strand
TCAAACTTTGGCCGCAGCGCTTCCTCCAATTCGTAGGTCATTTTTTCTTTGGTTTTTGGATGTAAGAAGCTGAGTTTGTAGGCAGTCAGTATTAGTTCCCCGCTTGTCGCGTTTCCATACTGTCGATCTCCTACCACAGGAAATCCAATATGGGCCAAATGTCGTCTGATTTGATGTTTTCTACCTGTCTTGATATCGACTTCGATTAAGGATTGCATAAGTGGTTCGTTTTTTTCTAGTACGCTAATAAATGAGAGGGCATCTTTACCATCGAGGCTTTCGCTGATGCTTTGGTTTTCATCTAGTACGCCATCGACAATGACTTGATAGATCTTGCTCACTTGACGATCTTTAAATTGTTTTGATAGCGCGGCAGCCGCATGTTTTGTGTGGGCTAATAACATAATGCCGGTAGCAAAACGGTCTAGGCGATGCACAATAAAAACCGGCTTTTGTGGTTGTTTGTTCATTTCGACCCAGCGATTGATGGCGCAATGATCACCATATTTTGATCCTGAAGAAAGCAATCCAGCGGGTTTATACCAGATTGAGTAAATACCCTCGTCGCTTATTAATGTAGGAGGTTCTGGTACGGTTCCAAGTACCGTTTCATCATAATAAATGGAAATAACATCACCTTGAGTGATATCTGCCTTTGCGCGCCGTAATCTTTTTGTTTTGTTTCTTCTCGTAATCCAAACTGCGCCAGCAGTCATGCTTTGTTTGATTTTCACCTTGGAAATACCGCTCGCCTCTGCAAGAAGGTCAACCGTATTGTTACCGTTTTGTTTAACTGATAGTGATAGATCTAATGCCATGCTAAGAATTGAACCGGGAGTTTATGGTAGATGCTTTGCTGTGAAATTATATCATTCTTTGATTGGATATAGATTTTGCTTCTCCGAGTTTGATGAACCTAAAATTTTGTTGGATTAAATTCGAGTACTTTTTGATACTCTCTTAAATCCTTCAATACACAAATTTGCAATAAGAAAGGTATATGACATGGAAATAGACGTATTTTGGTCTTTCAGAAGCCCCCGGTCCTATCTCGCGACTAAACGCATACGCGAAATGCAGGAGAAATATGAACTGGATGTTAACTATCGACCGGTCTATCCCATTGCTATTAGAACGGAGGATTTTTTCAACTCAGTTAACCCCTTGTGGATGGGATATTTGCTGACAGATGTGTTTCGCGTTGCAGAGTATCTGGAACTTCCCTTTGTTTGGCCGAGTCCAGATCCTGTTGTGCAGTTTATGGATGAAGAAGGTAAGTTCAAAACCGGTGAGGATCAACCCTATATCTATCGTCTGACTAAATTGGGGGTTGTGGCAGCAAATCAAGGTAAGGGCATCGAATTCGCCGATGAAGTATCGAAGCTGATCTGGGGTGGTACGAAGGATTGGGATAAGGGGGACGCGCTAGCCAAGGCTACCCTTCGATCCGGTTTGGATCTGGAATCTATGGATCAGATAGTCAACCTTGATGGCGATAATCTTGAGTCTCAGATTCAAGGTAACCAAGAGGATCATCAAAAAGCGGGTCACTGGGGTGTACCCACCTGTGTTTATCAGGATGAGCCCTTCTTTGGCCAAGACAGGTTAGATGTTTTATTGTGGCGCTTGAAACAGGCAGGTTTGAAAGAAAGAGCATCATAGTAAAGAACGACTTAGTGCTAATAGCTGGGTTTATGTTGCTTGACAGCTTAAGCCACTGTTTGTAGGTTTACAGTCCAAATTTAGCGTTAATGTCTCAAGTGCTTTTTTGAGAGCAAAGGCTTGTAAAACGAAAGGCTTCTAAAATGAAGGCCCTGTAAAAAACACTTTCCAAATAGAGAAGAGGATTACCATGCAAGAGTATTTGAAATTCTACATTAATTGTGAATGGGTAGACCCCGTAACACCAAGCACGCTGGATGTTATCAATCCAACAACCGAAGAACCTTTCGCTACCATCAGTATGGGTTCTCCAGCAGATGTTGATAAGGCTGTGGCAGCGGCCAAAGCAGCATTTGAGAGCTATTCCAGGACCACCGTCGCTGAGCGTATTGA
Source organism: Pseudomonadales bacterium (assembly GCA_016763855.1). Taxonomy (GTDB): domain Bacteria; phylum Pseudomonadota; class Gammaproteobacteria; order Pseudomonadales; family Azotimanducaceae; genus JAHRVQ01. Next base: position 29,240 of record JAESSY010000135.1, on the reverse strand, counting down.
GCTTTTGGGTTCGATTCTCGCAGAATACACAAAACGCTATGATGACATTGCCAATGCAATTTCAACAGAAATGGGTGCCCCAATCTGGCTTTCTAAGGCGGCTCAAGCGGCTACTGGGCAAGCTCACTTCGCTACTGCACTTGAAATTTTGAAGAATTTTGAATGGAAAGAAAAGAAAGGCAATTACATGCTTTACAGAGAGCCAGTGGGTGTTTGTGGTTTGATTACGCCTTGGAACTGGCCGATCAATCAAATTTCCTGCAAGGTCGCGCCTGCATTGGCTGCTGGTTGCACAATGATACTTAAACCCAGTGAAGTAGCCCCGGTTAACGGCATTATGCTTGCAGAAGTATTACACGCCGCTGGTGTGCCAAAGGGCGTGTTTAATTTGGTTAATGGTGATGGCCCTGGTGTCGGTGAAGCGATGTCATCTCACATTGATATTCATATGATGTCATTTACGGGTTCGACTCGTGCTGGGGTTTTGGTCGCCAAAGCGGCTGCTGAATCAGTCAAACGGGTGAGTCAGGAATTGGGCGGTAAGTCAGCCAATATTGTTCTTGAAGATGCCGATCTCAAAGTTGCCGTTGCTGGCGGCGTTTCTCAGTGTTTTACAAATTCAGGTCAATCCTGTAATGCACCCACACGCATGTTGGTGCCTGCGGCCAAGCATGATGAAGCATTAGAAATTGCTAAGGCAACAGCTGAAGGCATCAAAGCAGGAGACCCCTTCCAGGAAGGCACGGTAATCGGCCCTGTTGTGAGTGAAGTTCAGTTTGATAAAATTCAAGCCTTGATTCAAAAAGGTATTGATGAGGGCGCGACTCTGGTGACAGGTGGTACGGGTCGACCCGATGGATTGAATGCAGGTTACTTTGTGAAGCCGACCGTATTTGGCAATGTGACTAATGATATGGCGATAGCGCAGGAAGAAGTCTTTGGACCTGTCTTGACAATTCTGCCTTACGAAACTGAAGAAGAAGCCATTAATATTGCGAACGATTCGCCTTACGGTCTTTCTGGTTATGTTCAATCAGGTAGTGTTGATCATGCCCTCGAAGTGGCTGCGCAAATAAGAACGGGTAATGTTCATATCAATGGTTCAGGCCCAGATTTTAATGCGCCTTTTGGTGGATATAAGCAATCTGGAAATGGTCGGGAGTGGGGCGAGCTAGGTTTTGAGGAGTTCCTTGAAACTAAGGCCGTCATGATTCCTGCAGCATAACTTTTAACTGGAGCGTTATAGCGTAAAGCGCTTTTATTTAGAGAGCTTTGATGAATTGAGAACTGAATAAGTGTGCCGGAGTTTTCCGGCGCACTTATTCAAACTACCCAGGTTAAATTATTCAATCGCCTACTTGGTGACTCTACCAAGTATCAATAAATCCTCTTTTTTTACCATCTCGTGTCTCAGCTTTTGGGCTTGATTTAAGCGCGGCGACAATCCATTTTCTTGAATCTACCGGGTCTATCACGCCGTCTATTTCAAAGGCCGTGGCATAATTTACAGCTTTACCGCGTTGATACATATTATCGACTCTTGCTTGGAAAGCTTCTTCTCGTTTAGTGGGATCTTCAATGGCTTCTAGTTCTTTTCGATAGCCGAGCTTTACAGCCCCTTCTAGCCCCATCCCGCCGAATTCTCCTGTGGGCCAAGTAATGGTGAACATACCTGCTTTAAATCCCCCCCCCGCCATGGCTTGTGCTCCCAGACCGTAACCCTTCCTTAATACTATTGTTAGGTATGGAACGCTCAAGCTTGCGCCAATAACAAACATTCTTGCCGCGTGTCTTACCAATGCGGTTTTTTCAACTTCAGGGCCGACCATAATACCGGGGGTATCACAAAGACTGAGTATAGGAATATCAAAAGCGTCACAAAGTTGCAAGAAGCGTGCTGCTTTGTCCGCACAATTACTGTCAATCGCACCAGACAAATGACTGGGGTTGTTGGCCAAAATGCCGACGGGCCTACCCTCGATACGGGCAAATGCCGTGATCATGCCGAGGGCAAATTCTGATCTGATTTCCAGCACTGATTCGTCGTCAGCGAGTGTTTTGATTACCTTTCTGACATCGTAAATTCGCAAGCGATTTTCTGGGATGATATTCCTCAATTTTCTCTGATCTTGATAAGTATAGGTTTCGAGGCTTCCCTGAAAATAGGATAGATATTTTTTGGCAACGTGTACGGCTTCTGCTTCGTCTTTAACCGCAATATCTACAACGCCATTTGGGACTTGGTCCGACATCGGTCCGACCTCATCGGGGGTAAAGACACCTAGGCCGCCGCCTTCTATCATCGCCGGTCCTCCCATACCAATATTTGAGCCTTCTGTTGCGATAATGACATCGCTAGCGCCGAGGAGGGCGGCGTTGCCCGCAAAACACCGACCTGTTGTTATACCAATTCTGGGTACGAGGCCACATAACTCGCCCCATAATTGAAATGCCAGGCAATCGAGCCCGGCTATTCCAGCGCCATCCGTATCACCGGGTCGACCGCCACCACCTTCAGCAATGAGAATGACAGGCAATTTATTTTTAATCGCGATCTCAAACATGCGATCTTTTTTGCGATGATTTTGGAGGCCTTGGGTACCTGCAAGAACCATGTAGTCGTAAGACATCACGACGCACTGTGTGTCCTGATGGGGAAATAATTTTTGATTTACGCTACCTATGCCCGTCACCATTCCATCTGCAGCGGTATTTTGCATCAGGTCATCGACTGTTCTGCGTCGTCTTTGAGCTGCAATTGCGAGAGCACCATATTCAATGTAGGAATCTTCATCCACTATATCCAGAATATTTTCTCTGGCAGTTCGATGTCCTGTATTACGTCTTTTTTTAACCGCTTCTGGCCGGGAGATATCTTGACCTAATGCGGTGCGGTCTAATGCTTCTTGGAGGTCGGGTCGGATGATACTTAGATCAATTTCAACTTCTGCTTCTGTCACTACATCGCTATCGGCTGATGTTTTAATCACTAATATTGTTTCAGCTTTTCCCATTGCGTTATTTAGGGAAGCCACGATGCTAGTAATCTCTCCGCTAGCAGGTGCTTCTATAACGTGTTCCATTTTCATTGCTTCCATTACTGCGATTTGATCGCCTTTATCGACGATAGCGCCTGTCGTCGCAGACAAGCTTATAATGGTGCCCTGTAATGGCGATTTAACAGCGATTGAGCCCGGAGGGACTGAGGCTTCATCTTTGCTTATCGATTGCGCCTCTGATGAATGATTGTTAATGAATAATTTGTTGTGCTGGATCCCCTCCGCTAAATCTGCCAAATAGTCATCGACAAAGCGGGTATAGATTTTGTTTTCCTGAAATTTTGGATGCTGTAAAAGGCTTTGCAAGAACGGAATATTGCTTTCAAATCCTTCTAACCTGAATTCTGATAGAGCACGATAAGATAACTTAATAGCATCGGCATAAGAGGACTTACTATGAACAATAACCTTGGCCAACAAGGCATCGTATCGAGCGGAGCTAAGGTATCCTGAATAGGCAAAGTGATCTACACGAACGCTTTTTCCTGACGGGGGTTCAAAGACATTAATTCTGCCACTTGTGGGTATGAACTTAGCTGATCCAGATATTGATTCCATATTAACCCGGCATTGGATTGCAAAACCAAGGGGTTCTTCGGTTGGAATATTCAGATCTGGTAGCGTTTTTCCTTCGGCGATCTTAATCTGCGTTTGTACTAGATCAAAATTGGTTACTGCTTCTGTAACAGTATGTTCAACTTGTAAGCGAGGGTTAGCTTCTATGAAGTAGAAATTCTCATTTTCTGTCAAAAATTCGAATGTACCGAGGCTCTTGTATTTGGCCTGTTTTGCCATTTTGAGGGAAGCCTCAATCAGTTGTTCCCTTTGTTTTATGGTTAGGCTAGGGCTAGGTGCAACTTCTAGAATTTTTTGATGGTTTCTTTGGATGCTACATTCTCTATCCCACAGGTGAGTCACGTTTACGCCATCACCAATAATCTGTATCTCAATATGACGAGCATAAGGTATGAGTTGTTCTATATAAACGGCATCGTTACCAAAGGCGCTACAGGCTTCGCTTTTACACCGCTTATAGGCTTCTTCGAGTTCTGCTCTTTTCTCAACGATGCGCATACCACGACCACCGCCACCAGAAACAGCTTTTATCAGCGCTTTACTACCTTTGGGTAGCGCATCAAAAAATGACAGGGCTTCATCAAATGAAGTGTCTCCATTGGTGCCTGGTACCAGTGGAACTGAACAGGATGCCGCTAAAATTCGTGCTTGGGTTTTGTCACCAAAAACTGAAAGGTGCTCGGCATCTGGGCCAATAAATATGATGTTGTTATCCTTGCAAAGCTTAGCAAATTCAGCATTTTCACTTAGAAATCCATAGCCTGGATGAATGCCGTCACAATTTTCCCGTCTGGCCAGTGAGATGATTTGTTGGGCATCGAGATAAGCCGCAGGTCCAAGACCTTTGAGTTGATGAGCGCTATCCGCCTTAACACAATGGAGTGAGTTGGCGTCGTCTTCAGGAAAGACAGCGGCAGTCTCAATCCCTAGCTGACTTGCTGCCTGAATAATCCGAATGGCAATTTCGCCACGATTGGCAATGAGTATTTTCTGCATACCACTTCCTGTTATATTGCTCTGTTATATTACTTACTTGTTCTCTAGTCTGACAATAACATGGACGAGATCTGATTTATCGCACTATTGATTTATCTAATGAGGCAAAACTAAGATGTCAATTTCTTACCTAAATGGCGAATGGCAAGCAGTAGAAGAAGCCAAGATTTCTGTTCTTGATCGGGGTTTTCTTTTTGGTGATGGTGTCTACGAAGTCATCCCTGTTTACAAAAAGAAACCGTTCACCCTTGACCTACATCTTAAAAGACTCAATGACAGCCTGAAAGAAATTAAACTTTCCAATCCCCGTACAACTCAAGAATGGACGGATCTAATTATGGAGGGGATTGAAAGAAGTGGTGAGCAAAATGCAGCGCTTTATTTACAAATCACGCGTGGTGCCGATACTAAAAGAAATTTTGTCTATCCTGAGAAAGTTGTGCATACGGTATTCATGATGGTCAGCGCCGCATCAATCCTTGAAAGAAAAGTTATAAAACCTTATCACTTTATTACGCTAGAAGATTTTCGTTGGAATAAAGGCCATATTAAATCTATTAGCCTGATAGCGGCAGGGATGATTAAAAATGAAGCCATAACTCAGGGTGCTGATGATGCCGTTCTGATCAAGAACGGAAAGGTTACGGAGTGCAGCGCGGCAAATATATTCATCGTCTTAAACGGAGCCCTAATCACCCCGCCTAAAAGCAAATATCTACTTCAGGGCATAACTAGAGATCAAATTATTAAGGTCGCAATTTCAGGCGGGATTAAGGTAGAAGAAAGAGAAATCACACCTGAAGAACTCAAGCAAGCTGACGAGATGTTTATGACAAGATCAACCCACGAAGCCTGGCCGGTGGGATCACTAGATGGCAAGCCAATAGGTAATGGTGAAGCCGGTGTTGTTTGGCAGGAAGTCGATCGTCTGTTTCAGGCGTTAAAATCAGAAGCAGATTCATGAGTCTAAAGTAAGTTTAACGCATTGTAACGAATCACCAACCCGGTAAGCCTATGGATAGTATTTATGAATTTCTAATGGAGCTAGATAAGCTAAAATCTGTAGCTCGTCGTGCCTATATTTTTGACCTTACACGGAATGAAAATTCAGCTGAACACAGCTGGCATCTCGCGTTAGCAATTTTGACGCTTAAGGAGGAGCTTAATATTAAAATTAATATTATTAAAACGCTAAAAATGGCACTCATTCACGACATTTGCGAAATTGGAGCAGGAGATATTTCTGTCTATGACCCGGATAGATCGAAAAAGGTAATAGAAGAGCGGAATTATATGAATCTTCTGTCAGGTACTTCCTTAAAATTTGTTCCTGAAATAATTGATTTATGGGAAGAGTATGAAGCGCAAACGACTAAGGAAAGCCAATGGGTAAAAGTGGTTGATCGACTTTTACCCTTTATGATGAATATAAATACTGAAGGCAAATCATGGATGGAACAGGGTATTAGTAAGCATCAGGTTTTGTCTGTTAACAAGGTTGTAGCGACCGTTGCGCCGGAGATTTATGATTGGATGCTTGGAAAAATTGAGAATGCTGTTAAGAAAAAATGGTTAATCAATGCTTAGCAAGCTGTTCAACTATGCTCTTTGCCTTTGTCGTAGCAGTGCGACTGATACTAAAAAAGGGTCGGAAGGGGTCAGTATGAAGCTCCCCCAGTTTAACGGATATTTTTAATCGGTAAATAATTACCAAGGAGTATCCAAATGAATCAACAGCGTAAACCATATAAATCATTCACGGAAGAGTTTAAGCTCCAAGCCATTCGATTAATAGATGAGTCTGACAAACCAATCAGTGCGATCGCCAGAGAATTAGGTCTAAGGCGAAATCAACTCTATAAATGGAAAGAGCAAATGGATAAGAAGGGTGAAGTCGCTTCTTCAAAAAGAGGTAGACCAAGAAAAGATAATCAAAAAGAACTGGTGACTTTAAAACAAAAAACTAAAGCGTCTTGAAGAGGAGAACGAAATTTTAAAAAAGGCCGCTGTAGGTTCAAGTCATCATCGCAATACTTCCTTCAATAATCTCTTTTGGCGTTTTAAATTTCAATGTTTTTCTTGGTCGCTCATTTAATTGAGAAGCAACCTTATTGAGTGTTTGTTGCGAATGTTGTGATAAACAAGTCTTCTTAGGAAAGTATTGTCTTATTAATGAATTTGTATTCTCATTTGTAGCCCTTTGCCATGGACTCTGTGGGTCACAAAAATAAACGGGTATATCCGATTCCTGCGTGAATTGAACATGTTTGGCTAACTCCATCCCTCTATCCCATGTCAGCGATTTTTTCATTGATTGGGGAAGTTGATTAAACGCATCAACCAGAGCGTCGGTGACGGAGGTAGCATCTTTACCTGCCAATTTTAAGATCATCGTAAATCGAGCTTTTCTATCCACGAGTGTCGCTATATGTGTATTGTTGGAGCCAGAAACAAGATCGCCTTCCCAGTGACCAATGGATTTACGATTATCTATATTTTTTGATCTCTTATGTATTGAAACACCTTTAACAATATTTATCGTCCCTCTGCCTCCAGATCTAGAATGGTGTTTACTCTGTCGCATTTTATGAGCACGTCTTAAATGCCGCATGAGAGCGCTGTTTAGTACTCCTCTCGATCGCACATAGAGTGTTTTATAGATGGTCTCATGTGATATGTGCATCCGTTTGCGCCGTGGCATCTTCCGCTTTAGCCAGCCGGATATTTGTTCTGGGGACCAGTTAAGTTTTAGTTTCTCGATAACGAGTTTCCGTAACTCCAAGTTAAGGGCTAAGGCACATGACTTTGGTCTCTTGGCCATCCGCCAAGCTCTTCTGTTAGCATCAAGCGCTTTGTACCAGCGCCTACCGCGGTTACGATTAACTTCACGAGAAATTGTCGAAGGAGAACGGTTAAGCAGTCTAGCAATAGCGCGAATGCTCATCTTGGCAGATAAACTAGCCCTAATCTCTTCGCGTTCTTCAACAGTTAAATGCTTAGGTGAGCGTTTTCTTTTTTCTGGTTTTATACCTCCATGCTCTCGCAATATTGTAAAGATAGAGCCAGGTTTAGATTCGATAACGCGGGCAATATCGCTAAAACCAGCACCTTGTTTCCATAAATCAAAAACAATGTCTCGCTCTTGTTCTGTGAAGGTTCGTTTCAATCTTTTGCGCATAAATCACCTCATTTATTAGTAGCATAATAAATTTGGTGTTGCGTTGACCAGTTGAACCTACAGCAGTATTCTTTGCAAAACAGCTGGACTAAGGTACGAATTTATTCGTCAACAGTGCAAAGAATACAAAATTACTCGGCTTTGTAGTGTGTTGGAGGTATCGACTAGCGGCTACTATGATTGGTTAGATCGTCCTGAAAGCAAACGTAGTATTGAGAATAAGCAGCTCACGGATCAGATAAAGGCTATCACCAGCTTTCAAGAGAAATCTATGGTTCACCTAAGATCCACAAAGATTTGCTTGCAAGCGGAGTGGCATGCAGTGTTAACCGCGTGGCTCGTTTGATGAAGGCTGCTGATATTAAATCCAAGATAGCGCGAAAGTTTATTATTACGACGGATTCCCGAAATACAACTGGACCTGCGCCAGATTTATTAGAAAGAAATTTTCTTGTTAAGAAAGGGAACCTTGCCTGGGTATCTGACACGACATTTATTGCAACGCGAGAAGGCTGGCTATATCTGGCTGTAATCTTAGATTTATACTCTAGAATGGTCATTGGTTGTTCCATGAGTAATAAGAATGATACACAATTAGTTGAAGATGCATTAACGATGGCCATCTGGAGGCACAAGGATGTAAACGGCGTCATTGTGCACTCGGATCGGGGAAGTACTTACGCATCAACCAAGTATCGAGACCAACTAATCAATCACGCGCTTCGGTGCAGTATGAGCCGAAAAGGAGAGTGACAATGCCGTTGCGGAAAGTTTTTTTGGTTCATTGAATGAATTAGTCCATAATGAAGATTACAGAAGTCGTGAAGATGCTAGAAAAAGTATCTTTGAATACATAGAAATATTTTGCAATCGTCAACGACGGCATGCTTTCTTAAACTACATGACACCAGTAGAATTTGAAGAAAAAACGTGAAATTAAACCGTCCGTTTTATTGGGGGAACCTCAGTAAAACCACGGGTTATTTATGTTGGTGTTCGGAGATATTTCTGTAAGATGATGACAGTATTTATTCGTGGATTTACTAGGGCCAAATTTTTGACCCCAACTTTTGTTTATACACACAAAGGGGTATTGAATGCTCTATGTTTTTGGAGGGCTACCATCATCTGGTAAATCGGTACTATCTAGGTATCTTGCTGAGCAGATAGGTGCAATGCACATAAGGATAGATTCAATAGAGCAGCTACTAAGAGTTCACGCGGGAATAAACCCTGTTGGAGTGGCGGGTTATGTCAGCGCGTATGCAATTGCAAAAAACAATTTGGACCTTGGGCACACAGTGATCGCAGACTCAGTAAACCCAATTCAAGTTACCAGGGAAGCATGGAAAGCAGTCGCAGATGAAGCTGGCACTGATATTTGTGAAATAGAAGTAATTTGTTCTGATGTTGTGGAGCATAAAGCTAGATACATAGAGCGGATATCAGATATCGACGGGTTGGAATATGGACCTTGGGAGGATGTATTGAACCGAGAATATGAAGATTGGATTTCCCGAGATCTTTTGATAGATACTGCATCGAAATCAATAGGTGAGTCTCAATCTGAGTTACTCAGCAAAGTAGAGGGGTTTACGCCTGGCTAGTGCTCATCCATAAATCCCTATCTAACTGAAATACAAGGATAAATAAATGAAAACACCCAAGAATCCTTCAGGTTTTGGTGAAATTAATTTACCAGAAAAACAAAACCGAAGGATTTACCATGCGAGAGACCCGCATAGCTCAACTCAGTATATTTGATCTGTACTCAAAACAGATTGGCTTACAAGAAAGCGCGTCTAGGCAAGAAAGAAAAGGGACATTGTCCCCTTGCTGTTTTCGGCGCTAAAATAACAAGAGCTTAACAAGAGGCTAAGATAGGTCCGTCGTGAGATGAGGGAAAACTTTCGATACTTTATTCAATAGGTATTCACCATAAGTTCCCTTAAGTGAATGAAGGTCGGCATTGTCCCAACGATGCAGTTTAGTCTGCACTCTTTCTGAGGTGGGTAGCGGTGAAATGGATAGCTGTGAATTTGGCAATGGTTGAATTTCAGCGTTAAAACCTGGGTCTAAAAATAATGGGAACGATAGCCGATGGTAGTCCTTTTGTACTCTGACTCGGTGGGGTGTCGAGACATACCTACCTGCGGTGAGCTTATCTAACATATCGCCTATATTGCAGATTATGTAATTTTCTATCGGTGGTGCACTTATCCAATTACCTTGAGAATAGACTTCTAATCCCCCATGTTGATCCTGGGCAAGCAGTGTTAGTAAGCCGTAATCTGTATGTTCACCCACACCCCAAACGTCTGTGTTTTGATCGCGTGGGGGATAGTTAAATACCCTGAAAAGCACGGTGGGGTCTGCGGTATAGGTATCCCGAAAGTAATTTGGCACAAGTCCGAGGCTGAGTGCAATCCCCTTCAGAACTGCTTGCGCGACTTCAGTAACATCTTTTATATAAGACATTACAATCTTCTGCATATCCAGTTGATCAGGCCAAAGGTTCTGCCCATGAAGCGGTGTTTGAGCAATAACACGTGGATCGAGATTACTCAGTTCAGTCCCAAAATAAATACCTTCTTTCTGATCCGCTTTCCCGGATGTAAGCTCAGCACCAGGAGGGAAATATCCACGCCAGGCCCGTCCACCTTTTTGCATTGATATGTCCATTTTTTCTTCCAAACTAAGAGAGAAAAACTGTTTGCTGATATTCTCCAATTGTTGAAAGGTGACATCTAATATCCCATGACCCTTTAAATAAAAGAATCCGGAAGTACGGCAGGCTGCTCCGATATCAGTGGCTATCTGAATTTGTACATCAGTGATTGTGGGGTCGTCTGGATTTTTATCCAGATAGCATGAAACATCTATTATGGGTAATGTAGACGGCATAGATCTATTGCCTTACGCCCTCAATGTGTATCTCAAGGTCGACATAGGTAGATGCAGGCCCTAGGTCATAATTTATGCCAAAATCTTTCAGTGATATTTTACTAGTACCGCTAAAGCCTGCTCGATATCCACCCCAAGGATCTTTACCTTCACCGATTTTTTGCGCCTGAATAGATATGTTTTTCTTGATGCCATGAAGAGAAAGAACACCCTCTATTGCCACATGGCCATTAGATAGTTCTCGTACACTCGTGCTGGTAAAATTAGCGGTTGAAAATTTGGACACGTCCAAGAAGTCTTTACCTTTTAGGTGTTTGTCTCGTTCCGCATGATTACTGTTTATGCTGGTGGTGTCGATATTGACTGAAATCTTTGAGCCATTAACATTCTTAGGGTCGTAGGAAAAGGTGCCGTCAAATTTATCGAATCGCCCCGTTAACCAGCTGTAGCCCAGATGATTTACTTTAAAGTTGATAGAGGCGTGCGCACCCTTAATGTCAATGATGTACTCTGCCGCCTTAACGCCAGTGGAATACAAATTCATCGTTAGTATTGTTATTAAAAATACTTTTCTCATAACATTTCTCCTAGTTTATCAGAGTTGCAGAGTTGGGGTCAGAGGGTCAGAGTAAAACCACGAATATATATTGTTATCACATTTCAGTTAGACTTACGATACTAACATATAATATCCGTGGTTTTACTCTGACCCCCTCCCTTCTGACCCCCTCCCTTTCATATTAGCGTTGGGAATTGAGTGGTCTTCCAAGACAAGAAATTCCATGCCATTTTCCAGGGTGAAATCTTTGATGTCTTTGACATCTGTGGCAAAGGATGTAGAAACAAAGGCCAGGGTAACAAAGATCGCAGCCGTAACGCTTATTGAATAATTTTGCATTTTATTTGTCTATTTGTCCGAGCTAGGAGGGAGCATATCGGATTTTTACCTTAACCGTAAGCTTTACCAAAAGCCTTTTAGGTTCTTTTCACCCGCATAAATAAAGTCGGTACCAAAGCAATAAAAAACACAATGGCGATAAGAATAAATCCCTCTCTAAAGGCCATCGTCAGTGCTTGGTTGTAAATTGAATTAGAGAGAAACCCGTAACTCGCAGGAAATTGTAAAATATAGCCTAGATGATTGTTAAACATCATGTCCTGGATTTTTATCAAGGTATCCATTGCAATGGGAGAGGCAGCAACGCTGAGATGATGACTATGTTCAATCGTACTTTGAGTAAGATGAATGGATAATATATTTACGCCGAAGGCACCCCCCAATTGACGTAAAAAATTAACGGCCCCTGATCCCTGGCTCAACATCGAGAGGGGGAGGGACGCCATTGAGGCCGCATTCAAACTCGGGAAAATAAAGGCAAGGCCCACTCTGCCGATCAAGGCCCAAATTAGAATCGATTGATATGCCGTATTGACATCAATATTTCGCATCAGCCAACTAGAAAAGGCAAATAACAATAAACCTACAAAGATGACGATACCGGGCTGTATGCGATCGCTTAAGGCTCCCGCAAGCGGAAAGCAGGCAGCCATGGCAAGACCGGCGGGTAACATTAATAACCCAGAATCTGTTGGCATAACGCCCTGCATATTCTGCAGAAATAAGGGGACTAAATAAGTGGAACCATAAATTCCAATGCCAACGGTAAAAGTGACAAGTGCAGAGGCTACAAAACGACCATAGGTGAAGATTCTTAGATCCAGTAGCGGGTTTTCGACAATTGATTCCCACCAGATGAAAGCAATAAATGAGATTCCTGAAATACCAAATAAGCTAATGATGTAGTTAGACCCCCATCCTTCTCTTAATCCATCTGACAATGCCGTTAAGCTGAAAACCAGAAAGATTGATGACAGTAAGAATCCGATCCAATCGAGGGCTTGAGGGGATTCATCGCCGTCTCGCTGTGGCATAAATACAATAGCGAGGGGAATGCTGACAACTGAAAATGGGATGGCGAGAAAGAAAACATAGCGCCAGCTAAAGTGATCGATCAAATACCCGCCCAGGGCCGGGCCTAGTGCGGGAGCTAGAACCACGCCGATTCCAAATATGCCCATTGCGAAGCCGCGACTTTTAACAGGAAATATTTGAAAGGTCAGCACCATGGCAATCGGCCCCATAATGCCTGCGGCAGCGCCGGTGATGATTCGGGAAAAGATCAATATTTCGTGGTTGGGTGCTAGGCCGCCTAAAATAGAACCGCCGAGGAAAATTAGCATTGCTGAGATATAGGTAACTCTCATTCCCAGTGCTTGTATGCACCACGAGGTTAACAGCATTGTCACCGTTCCTGCTGCTAGAAATGCGGTGGAAAGCCATTGTGCTTTGTCTTGCCCGATACCAAAGGCGCCCATCACTTCAGGAATAGCGACATTAATAATTGTACCGGTTAGCAGGGTGGAAAAGGATCCCAGCATAGATGTAATGACGGCAAACCAAATGTATTTGGGTCCGAAGGATTCAAACATTTTGATGACTGCAGGTGTTGCCTGTATGCCCTCGGGTATTTTTTTTAAACCTTCCTCTAAATCAGTCATTGGTTTTTTTAATTTTTAACTCAACCATCATGCCGGGTTTGAGGTTTAGATTGCTTGAGTCAAATTGAATTTGTACCTCTATTCTTTGGGTGACTTTTACAAAGTTACCGCTGGGGTTGGGGCTAGGTAACATTGCAAACTGGCTTGTGGCGGCGTTGCCGATATTTGCAACAACACCCTTAAGTGGCGAGTCTGGATAAGCATCAATTTTTATTTCTACCTTCGAGTCAAGCTGTAAGTATTGAATTTCTGTTTCCTTAACGTAAGCTTTGATCCAGAGTTTCTCTGGATTGTGCAACATCAAGATACGTTGTCCCGGATAAACATATTCCCCAGCATTGGCGAAGGTTTCATCCACAACACCTGAAATATTGCTTCTAATTGTATGGTCTTCAATTTGACTGATAAGACGTTTCTGCTGAGACAAGATCTCGTCGCGACGGCTAGCAATTATTTGCAAATCCATTTTAATCACATCGAGCTCAGTTCTGCTGTTTTGTGAAAGTGCAAGTTGTGCTTTCGCAGTTACGGCATCCGCTACTTTCTGCTCATAGGATTGTTCAATCTGTTCAACGTCTGATTTTCGGGCATCGAAATCTGCCTCTGAAATCATTTTTTGTTCGAGTAGTGATTCTGCTCTGATAAATTCTCGTTTAGCTTGAGTGAAGAATATTTTTGCTTGTTGTGTGGCAGAATTGGCACCCTTAAATCTGGATTCCTCTGCTTGTATGGTGGCTTCAATGCGTTTTTCGTTTAGCTTGAATCTACTTTGCTGACGAGAATATTCTGCCTCGATAGTTCGAATGCTGGCCTCTAGTTCATCGAGTTTGTGATGGATATCCCGGTTATCAATTTCGACTAGAATGTCATGAGCTTTAATCAGCGTTCCATCTTTGACAGGGAAGTCTGCAATCCAACCGGGGGTTCGACTACTAATAGAAATCATTGTTGCAGCAATACGTGCATCGGAAATGTGAACAAAACGCGATCTATCGACCAACCAAGCAGTGAGCGCGATGCTAGCAACGATGAGCAGAGTTAAAGACGCAACATTTGTCTTGCTCATTCATTGTCTCCCAATAATTGTTTGTCCAGTATCTTTTCAAAGACCCGAATACAGATTTGAAGATCTTCTTCAGAGATATCTCTGAGCAATTCTTTTCTGGCTTCAAGTGCCAAGTGATCCAGCTTTTCTAATAAGGGTTCAGCCGATGTTGAAAGATGTATGGATTTACTTCTTCGATCCTCTTCGTCCGTCTTGCGAATAATCAAGTCTTTGGCAGATAAGCTATCCAGTAATCGAACTAAACTGGGGCCTTCTATGCCCATGATTTTGGCAAGCTTCTTTTGTTTAACGCCGCTACCTTCCTGCCGAAGATAAAATAGTGTTCGCCAAGTAGCATCCGTTAAACCGACAGGTTTGAATTTTTCATCCAGGGCAAAGCGGGCTCTGTTTCTTGTGTTGAATAGAAGCCCAACGAATGATTGTTGTACGGATTTGTTCATGACGATGGATTCTCATATTTTTATCGGCTTTTGATAATTAATAGCATGCTATTAATTAGGATGCTATCTAAATGACGAAATGTCAATTTAAACTATGAGGACGTGGCGGGATTATAATAGGGACGAGATAAAGGCGTTCATCACTAGAAGCTCGTGGTGCTGCAATAATGCTTGATTGATAAATCCGATCATTCATTGAGAAATTTTTCATTGGATTTAATGTGCTACTTCACTTATTTTATCATTCCCCTATATGACAAATTTAATTCACTGGGGCTTTTTAATACGGGAGAGCGAAATGTCGCTAAAAGGAACAAAAACTGAACAAAATCTTAAGGATGCCTTTGCGGGTGAATCTCAGGCGAATCGTCGATACCTTTACTTTGCAGCAAAAGCGGATATCGAAGGTTATAACGATGTCGCAACCGTTTTCCGCTCTACTGCAGAAGGTGAAACTGGTCATGCACACGGACATTTAGAATATCTTGAAGAGACTGGGGACCCGGCTACAGGTCTACCTATCGGCGGTACTTCAGATAATCTGAAAGCAGCGATAGCGGGTGAAACTCACGAGTACACGGATATGTATCCTGGTATGGAAGCGTCAGCCCGAGAAGAAGGTTTGGATGAGATTGCTGATTGGTTTGAGACTTTGGCTAAGGCAGAAAGAAGCCATGCCAATCGTTTCCAAAAAGCCTTAGACACGCTAGACGACTAAGTACTTGTAAAAAAGGATAGTGAAATGGCAGGTCAACGGGAAGGCAGTTTAGAAGCGCCAACCAGACATCCACTCGGCCAGAAATCGGAAAAATTCTGGGACGAGGCTGATTTATTCTCAGAATTGGAAAGAGTTTACGACATTTGTCATGGCTGTCGTCGATGTGTGAGTCTTTGTGACTCATTTCCGACTTTGTTTGATTTGGTAGATGAGTCAGAAACTTTGGAAGTTGACGGTATTCCGAAATCTGATTACTACGATGTAGTTGACCAATGCTATTTATGCGATCTCTGTTATATGACGAAGTGCCCCTACGTTCCACCCCATGAGTGGAACGTAGATTTTCCGCATTTGATGCTAAGAGCAAAAGCTCAAAGGTATAAGAAAGAAGGCGCGTCCTTTCGTGACGAAATCATTACAAGCACAGATACCGTAGGTAAGCTTGCAACCATTCCTGTCGTGGATGTCACGGTCAACGCATTGAACAATAACGGTCTTTTTAGAAATGCATTAGAAAAGGGTTTAGGCATCCACCATGAGGCACCACTACCCAAATATCATTCAAAAACTTTAAGAAAATCTTTCGATAATGCGCTGACAAAATCATCTGCATTTGAAGCCAAAGAAGTTGGCCGGACTAAAGGTAAGGTTGCCTTTTACGCGACCTGTTACGGCAATTATAACCAGCCGCATCTTGGGGAAGATTTTATCAAGGTTTTTGAACACAATGAAATTAAGATAGACCTTGTGACCAAAGAAGCCTGTTGCGGTATGCCAAAACTTGAATTAGGTGATTTGGACACAGTTGAAAAACTTAAAGAGAAAAATATTCCGGTGTTAGCAGCCCTGGTTGATCAGGGTTATGATTTGATAGCGCCTATTCCTTCCTGTGTACTGATGTATAAGCAGGAACTTCCCTTGATGTATCCCGATGATCCCGATGTCATTAAGGTTAAAAATGCGTTCTTTGATCCTTTTGAATACCTTTTTCTTCGGCATAAAGGCGGAGAGTTTAACACTGATTTTGCCTCATCTTTAGGCGATATTTCATATCAAGTGGCCTGCCACCTTCGGGTTCAAAATATTGGCTACAAGACCCGGGATATTCTCAATTTGATTCAAGATACCCATGTTTCACCGATCGAAAGATGTTCTGGTCATGACGGAACTTATGCCGTTAAAAAAGAAACCAGAGCGAAATCGCTAAAAATAGCGAAGCCGGTCGTGCGACTGGTTGATAAGAAAGAACCTGATCACTTTACGAGTGATTGTCCAATGGCTGGTGTGCAAATAGCGAGCCTGACAGACAAGGTTGATTCTGCACCTCACCCTATATCTCTGCTTAGATTAGCCTACGGAATATGATTATGACTGCGCCATTAAGAACAGAACTCACAAGAGACGATCTTTGGTCACTTGAACAGTATTCTGAAAATCGTGAAACATTTCGGGTAAAAGTTTTGGCCCACAAAAAGAACCGCAAGTTGCGCGTGGGGGCTAATATGCAATTGATATTTGAGGATCGTCTGACGATTCAGTATCAAATCCAGGAAATGTTAAGAATTGAGAAAATATTTGAAGGGGAGGGGATACAGGAAGAATTAGACTCCTATAATCCATTAATCCCAAATGGTGACAATTGGAAGTGTACGCTTTTTATCCAGTACACCGATGTCGATGAAAGAGTAGAACAACTCCAAAAGCTCGCAGGTATTGAAGAAAAAATATGGCTTCAGATCGGCGAGACCGACCCTATTTATCCCATCGCTGATGAAGATATGGATAGGACAGATGAAAACAAAACCTCCGCGGTGCATTTTCTTAGGTATCCACTGAATCAAGATCAGATTAAAGCTGCAGCATCTGGGCAGGCCATATTTGCTGGTGTTGATCACCCGGCCTATCAGGTAGATAAACAACCGATCCCTACTGCAGTACAAAAATCGCTACTCGAAGACTTGTTAACAAACTAGATTAGGAACCCTCCTTAAGTTATTGGTTAATAATTAAACAATTTAATCGATATGCTGTAATCAATTCCCCGGCAGGAAGTAATCCAATTTTCATAGTTGGTTTTTAGTGTATTTTGTCAGGATTACTTTTCTTTCTCCCAAAGTTGATGGTACGATTCCCGCATCTTTTGCACCATGATCCCTTCATGGGTCGGCAGCAAAGAAAATAATAATAAGGTGCGTAAAATCATTCACTCTTTCATAACAGTGAAAAACGTGAAATTTCGGTCTGCTCCCTTCGGAATGGATAATATCATTCTAATGTTAATTGGAATGCTAAAATATTCCAATGTACACAATTCAGATAAAAGTCAAAACAAAAGTCACTACAGAAATCCATTCAAAATATTTAAACAAAAGAGTGATCGTCATGAAAAATGATTGGCATCAGGTAGCTCGTATTGTGCGATTCGCATGTGCAACTGTCCTTTTATTATCAAGTTCGATGATATGGGCGGCAGACCGTGAAATTGTTTTCCAACAAGCCCGTGAACATTTACAACAAGGCCGGGCAGCTGCGGCATACGACGTTCTGTCTCAGTATGAACTTGATTGGTCTGGCGAGGATGCTTATGACTATCTTCTTGGTGTCGCTGCATTAGATAGTGGCAATGCAGGTGAAGCCATATTCAGTCTACAGCGATTGGTTGCACGTCAACCAGATTTTGCTGGCGCAAGAATGGAATTAGCCCGCGCCTATTTTGATATTGGTGACAATGAATTGGCACGGGTTGAATTTACTCGGGTGCTGGCTGATAACCCGCCAGCCAATGTGCAATCCGCGGTATCAGAATATATGACAGCAATTGATACTAGGGCACGTTCATATCAATCTGACGCTCAATACTATGTTGAACTTGGCCTGGGTTATGACTCTAACCCGCCCGCTGCGACGGATGATGCGATTTTCTTAAGCTTTCGATTAGCTGACAATAATCTTGAGTCATCTTCAATGTTTTCTCAGGCCGCCGTGGGTGGCTTGTGGAATTTCCCGATTTCACCAGATTCACAAATTCTTCTCAATGCGAGAGTTGATCATCGGTCTAATCCATCTACCCATTTTGTGGATGCTTCAAACATTAATCTTGGCGTAGCTTGGTCATGGAAAAGCGGCAAGAATGCGATTTCTGTCGCTGCCAACACAGTATTTTCTGGCCTTGCCGGAGAGCACAACAAAAACGACTACGGGCTAACTGCCAACTACCAACGGATGCTCAATTCGAGCTGGACTTTTGCTTCTTTTCTAAGAATCGGAGCAATGCGTTTTGAAGACAGTGTGTTGGAAGTCCGAGATGTCGATCAGATTATGTACGGCGTCAGTGTCAGTCAGACCTATTCAAATGCCGTGATGAATGTGTCTCTGACAGGCAATACCGACGACGCTAAACAAAGTAGCTCACCATTCTCAGCAGATGGCTATGGAATAAACATTTCTAATTCCTGGTTTCTTTCCGGCGGTAAGGTCATTTTTATTGAAGCCAGTGCAACCACATTAGAATACGATGATCCCTTCTTTGGTTTTGATCGAGAGGATGACATTGTGACTTTTGGGACGGGTACAACCTGGCCTAAGTTTCCGGCTAAAGATTGGACCACGACATTTCGTCTTAACTACAGTGAAAAAGAATCGACCGTCAGCCTCTATGAGTTTGATCGGGTAGAAATTGGTTTTTCATTCACTAAAACATTTTAAGGAGGGCTGAATTATGAAGAATTTAAGTCGCTTTGCCCTTTCACTGACAAGCTTGCTTGTTGTGACATTAATGTTGGCTGTACCCGCCCATGCGCGAGTGGGACAGGTCTTGTATTCAATCGGAAATGTCACTGTTGAAAAACCTGCCATTAGTTCATTGCGTCGTCGTGACACGGTAGATGAAGGTGATGTCATTGTTACAGGTGATAAGAGTTACGCTCAAATAAAACTTGATGACGGCACCAAGATTGCTATCAGGTCAAATTCCCGTTTTGTGATCGAAGCTTTTGAAGCCCCCGCTACTGCAACGACCCCGGCAGTGGGACTAGGTAGCCGCTTAACGGCCCGATTTAACTTACAAAGAGGCGGTTTCAGAACAATCACAGGTCGGATTACTAGACGTGATCCTTCTGTATACCAATTGACAACACCTTCGGCAGTCATACGCGTTCGAGGCACTAATTATGTCGTTCGTATTTGTGATGCAGACTGTGGCCCGAGTGTTGATGGATTGTATGTCGGTGTTTCAGACGGTGACATTTCAATGAATAATGCAGGTGGAGATCTGGATCTTGGAAAAAACCAATTTGGGTATGCCGCTAATTTTAATACAGCGCCCATGCGACTGACAGCGCCACCGAGTGGTCTGCAAGATGATGGTTTAGCGCTGCTTGAAGAAGAAGAGGAAGAAGAATCAAGTGATGAAGAGTCCTCAGATGAATCCAGTGAAGAGTCTAGCGACGAATCGAGTGACGACGACTCCTCAGAAGAATCAAGTGACGGATCAAGTGACGAAAGTACTGAAGAGATGGTTGCTGATCGTGGCGGAGAAGTCAGTACTGAAGCTGCGTCAACTGCAAGTGCTACAACAACGGATACCACAACCACAGTTGAAGAAGTTGATCAGACTATTAGTGATGCCAGTGGTGGTGATTTAACAGATGGGCAGAGCTCACCTCGAGGGCTTTCATTTACTGTAGGCTCATTAGCTGCGGATATTAATGCCAATATCTCTGAAATCACAAGTGACGATGGGGGCAACTTAACAGGCTTTACAGATCCTGGTTCTTCTCTAGATTCGGGCCTAGGGGGTGCAATCTATGACATCGGCACAGCAGTCAACAGTAATGTCGGATTTGATCCAACAAGTGGTTTACGTTGGGGTCGATGGTCGATTGGCGTTGCAACACAAACAAATGATGGCGGCACTAGCACCAGCATTAATTTATCCGACCAAAGTCTGCATTGGATCACGGCACCCGAAGGTGATGCACCCGTTCAAGTGATTACCGGCTCAACGAGCTATCAGTTGGTGGGCAACACTGATCCTACAGACAATCTCGGCAATGTCGGCGTGCTGGGCTCTGCCAGTTTTAGTGCTGATTTCACGAATAATACGGTTGCCAGCAGTATTGCACTCAGTATCAATCAATCTGTTTGGAATGCATCGGGAACCGGTGCAATTACATCGAATTTATTTTCAGGTCTTTACAACACAGTGACTATTAACGGTGATGCTAGCGGGAGCGGAAGTTTTGGTGGTATTTTTGCCGGTTTTGAAAATGGCTCGCCCGTCGGAGCTGGTTTGAGTTACCAGTTAACTAACGGAAGTACCACAGTCAACGGTTCTGCCGTATTTAATAGCACAGGGCGGTAGCACGCAACTTATTTAAGATCAAAGCATTGACGATCAAGGGTTAGAAGTCATGAATAGAAATAGTATTCAAACAATTAAGAGCTGGAAACTACTGGCCGCTGTTCTGGCAATAGCATTGCTCACCGCCTGTGGCGGGGGCGGTGGTGGTGGCGATGAAGTTGCGCCGCCTTCAGCACCTCCACCATCTGTTGGGCCAACAGTTACCGGGTCCGTTACAAAGGGGCCGGTGAATGGCGCATCGGTTCAATTTTTTGATATTGATGGACGTGGTAATGCGGTAGGAGTAGCTTTAGCCTCAACAACGACAGATACCAACGGTGCTTTTTCAATTACATTACCATCGGGCACTGGTACCGTACTGGTAGTAACAGGTGGCGGCTCATTTATAGATGAATCTGATCAAGAGCCTAACATAGAAGCAAAGCGGCAAATTCAGTTGTCTTCTAATCAAGGGTTTACATCTATCCTAGTTGAAGGTGCAAGCGTTGTTGCCATTAATCCATATACTCATGCCTTAGTGGTAAGGGCAAGATTTTTGTCTGAATCTGCAGGTGGATTTTTAGGTCTATTTACCAGCGCAAAAGACGTTTTGGATGCACAAGCTGGGTTTGACGTACTATCAACGATCCCTGCAAACCCAACTGCACCTGCTCTAGATGCGACAGTTGCACAGAAACAGTACGCGCTTTTACTGGGTGGGTTAGCAAATGCAATTAACAAAGTTTCAATACAATTAGGCCAGTCCAAGCCGACGTATAATGTGATTGTTGCCGTTTCTGTCGATTTTGTTGATGGTACCTTGGACGGTAGAGTGTTCGGTGAACCGATTTCGATTGGCACAGCTACATCTTCTGATCCAACGGCAACTGACGGCGGACCTTTACTCCCTTC
This sequence comes from Pseudomonadales bacterium, assembly GCA_016763855.1. Lineage (GTDB taxonomy): Bacteria > Pseudomonadota > Gammaproteobacteria > Pseudomonadales > Azotimanducaceae > JAHRVQ01. Next base: position 7,491 of record JAESSY010000135.1, on the reverse strand, counting down.
AAATATTATTCTTAATACTGAAATCACACGTTTTAGAAATAACAACTTTGCTAATTATGATGGTATTGCTGTTCCATCGATTGAAACTACCTTGTTATCCAACATTGATACGCCCACTTTACTTGGTGCCTTACCGAACCCCTTTCTATTAGCTGACGAAGCCGATTTAGGTGATGGTGTCGGAGAAGACTTTGGTGGGGGTGCAAAGATCACATTGAATGACGATGGCACAGCGACCTTACTCACCGATTTGGGGATCGTTGTTGCCCAATACACAATAATTGAAGACTCTATTCGATTGGATTTCCCGAATAATTTTATTCAAGATGATTTCGATGAATTTATTGATGTAAATGGTGACGGTGTACTAGAACAATTTCTAGCGGATGAAGTTTTGGTTTCTCTCGAAATAACCTTGGCTGAAGATTTAATCAATGTGGATGTTCTTAATCTTCGGGCTATTGGCTTTACACGATTTACAGGCGTAGGTACATCGCTTACTAAAGCAGATGAACCCTTTGATATTCAGGAAAGGGGACTTGCTTATGACTACGCAAGACAAATTCCCTTTAATATTACAGAGGGATATCAACGGACACTTCTTTTCAATTCCAGCCCTCAATTTCCAGCCTTGTTTGAGACCGATGAACTCCACATCGAGGAATTTGCTTTTAATGTTGATGGTACAGGTACGACGCTCAATAATAATATCTCGTTTACATGGATTGTAAACGCGGATGGTCACTTAAGTGTTGTTTTTGCCAATGGCGAAAGTGCTGAATATTACCATCTGGATACGCGACCTACAGGCGATATTGTTTCAACTGAGTACACTACGATAATTCCTATTAGTAATGACGGTGCAGATCTCCTGATTGGTGATGCTCAACTTTCATTCCTCTTTGATGAAACTGATCCTGTCCCAACAATGCGTCCTGGAGTTGCTGGCATCTATTCCGGTTTAACTGATGTCGGTGGTGCGGAACTTAGAGGAATTATTGCCTATCGACTCAATCCCGATAGTACAGGTGTTCTTGAATTTGATTTTGAAGATGAAGGAAGGCAAATTGCATTGACCTCAGGTCTCGGAATTTGTTGGTCTGTTAATGCAGCGGGTACCATTCGAATGGACCGTATAGTAGGGCACAGGGGAGCATTTTTTCCTGGAAGCCGTGCCCCCTCCGCTGACTTTTGTGCAAATCAGTCGCCCCAAGTATTCTTTAACTTTGACTTTACTCAATATGATGTTCAGGGTTCGCAATATAAGGCTTTTAGAGAGCGCAACGACTTATTTTGTGACTCTGTAGCCGATCCAAATTGTACGCCAGTATTGACAACATCATCTTTTGAAGCGCAAATACTCAACAAGGAAAGTTTGACTGACGTACCTCCATTACTTCGGGATGATTCAGCTGTTATTCCTCCTGGAGGCTCAGCCACAATCGATGTACTGGCTAACGATGTTGCACGCGGGTTAGCGATAGATACCAGTTCAGTGCTTATCGAAAGAGGTCCTTTTGACGGCAATGTAAGTGTCAATGCGACTACTGGTGCAATAACTTATACTGCAAACGAATTTACTGAGGGAGACATTGTTCAGTACCGTGTTCGAGATACAGCAGGAAACCTTTCTACGATGGGGACGTTAAGGATTGAAGTTAATCCCCCTCCAAAGATTTCTGCAGATCAATTTGTACAAGTCCGTAGTCAGGTCACCTTGACCGCGACGGGGAACCCTTCAAACATCGTGAGCTTTGAATGGGAGCAAGTATCTGGGCCTAATGTCTTTTTGAGTAATAACAATGTTGCCAATCCAACTTTTTTCGCACCGCCCGGGAGTTCATTATCCAACAGAAGCGTGATTAGGTTTCAAGTGACAACGGTTGATAACCAAGGCGTGACCACAACTAGTGATAACACAATTGTTGTTCAGGCTGCTGTTCCCCTGAGTTCCTTTACCTACCGTCTTTTCCAACCGAAATTTCAATTCGGCTCCGAAATAGGACGTGGTGAATTCATATCCCTAGGTCCGGATGGAACCGGTGTCTATCAGGATGCACAAGGGGTGTTTGCATTCAACTGGTTTGAGAATCAGAACACATTGACACTTGATTTCAATAGCACAGGTGATTTACCAACGATAAGCAGTTCCTTCTTTTTTGACTCAGATGGAGATGGATTTGAAGAAGAGATATTGAATACTACAACTGTGACTTCTTTAGAATATCGCCTGTCAGACTCGCCTGATGACCCGAACCTCCTAGAGCGACGTCAATTAGGTCGTATTGTACAATTTAATGTGACCCTTAATGTAGAGATCCTTGATAACCCAACAGACTTTATTCAAAGACAAACCATGGTCAGTATCGATTCAAATTTGCCATTCAATATTACAGATGGCCAGACAATCTCGCTCCCGACCAATATCTCTGCACTCTTTCCTCAAATCAGAGGCGGGGATGCACCAGAATTTGATGAACTTACCTTTAATGTGAATGGCTCTGGTGTGGCCTTACGAAAGAATTCCTCTTTTACTTGGGAAATCGACAACGATAATCGATTGCTAGTTACCTTCCCGGACGGTGAAATTGCGTCCTACTCTTTGCTTGATAAGCGTAGTAGTAGTGATGTAGTGGGCGTGGAGTATGTTTTCCCTAACGGATCTATTAAGACCTCGGTTTTTCCCGTGCTGACCCAGGATGCAAATGTAAATTGGGATTCGGGAGATATTGCCGGTATCTATCAGACGGATGATGTAACCCTGCTTAATGATGGAACAGAAATACCCGGGCGATTGTTGTATCGCATGCATCCAGATGGCCGTGGTGTACTGGAAATCGACAATATAGATCGTGAAACCGGTGAGTTCTTGGGTGTTTTTACAAGTGGTTTCGGTGTTTGTTGGGAACTAAACAGCGTAGGAAACTTTGTTTGGTCCCGAAGCTTCACCCGTGATCAGTTAATACCGGGGACATCTATTCCAACACTCGATCACTGTAGCACCCTGACGGATGATCAAGTCTTTTTCCGCCGTGAAAATGTATTGTTTGATATCAACGATCAAGGCCAACTTCGAACTATAGGTGCGAACGAACAGAACAACTGCTTGTTCTCAGGAAGTCCTGATTGTGATGCGACCCTTTTGGATACGGATTCGTTCTTCCTTCGGGTATTGGATAGAACTCCGTTAACCAATAATCCCCCACTACCTGTGCCGGACGATACTTCGGTGAATACCGGAAACACTGTCGATATTAATATCTTGTCGAATGACATGGCTGGAGATGTAGCTATTGACCCAGGAACAGTCTTCATTACCAGAAGCCCTACCTTGGGGTCTGTTGTAGTTGATGCTAATAGCGGTGTTGTGAACTATGCAGCGGGCAATATTGCTGGGAATGATTATTTCCAATATCGCGTTAGGGATGTTAACGGGAACCTCTCTACATACGGGCAGGTGACGATTAACGTAAGTGGCGTGACAGGTCTAAGCTCACTCAGCTTCCTCGATACAAGTTTCGGAAGTTGTGTAGTGGCTTCTGGTGCGACTTCCGTAGATCAGCTGACCACTTTGTCCTGTGACAATTTAGGTATCAATGACCTCAGTGGATTAGAACAATTAACCTCGTTGACAGTATTGAGTATTAATTCAAACAACCTTACCTCGATAGATTTAACACAAAATCCGCAATTACAAGTAGTCTCATTGCAGGTTAACCAATTGACGTCCGTCAATTTATCAAATAGTTCAGCATTGAGAACCCTAGATTTATCGACTAATCAGTTGTCCTTCGTTGATTTGTCAGGTGCTCCACTATTAGAAATACTGGCATTGGATAGAAACCAGTTCACTTCAATCAACTTGATTAATACACCCAACCTCAACAGCCTTTCTATGATTAGCAATCAATTGGCGAACATTGATTTGTCCTCACTTCCTTTGCTACTTAGTTTGAGATTGGGTGAGAATCTACTGACGAGTGTTGATTTGTCTGCAAACACCCTGCTGACCTTTGTTTCAATTCATTCCAATTCTCTGAGTGCAATAGATCTATCTGGGATGCCGAATTTAGTTGAAGTAGAATTGTTCGGAAATCAATTTATGGGTGTTAATGTTAATAGTAACCCCTTGCTTATAAGGTTGGATTTAGGCACCAATAATATCTCGACTGTATCTGTGGACCTTAATCTCCTGTTAGAGATACTCTTGGTTGAAAACAATCAACTTACCTTCCTGGATGTGACAGCAAATACAGCCTTGACCAGCTTAGATATCACAATGAATGCTGGTTTCACCTGTTCCAATATTCAACAAATTCAGGATGAACATCCCAACCTGACGGATTTCAGGTTTGATGAAAATTGTGATTCTATTTCTGCTATTACTTTCCCAGATCTGAATCTTTCAAGTTGTGTGAGTGCAACAGGTGCTACCTTTGTTGGGGATCTGACCACTCTTAGTTGTAATGGTTTTGGTATCAGCAATGCGTCGGGGGTTGAACAATTAATCTCTCTCACTTCACTGGAGTTAAAAAATAATTCAATATCATCCATTAATGTTGCACCCTTGACAGCCTTAACCACCTTAAATCTGTTTGATAATCAAATAACCAGTATTGATGTCAGCAATAATCCTTTGTTGACGACGCTCGATGTGTTTACCAATCAGATATCGGTAATCGATTTGTCAAACAACCCACTGCTGACGCTACTGGGTTTAGGTGACAATCTATTTACGGCTGTTGACTTGTCAGTTCAGGTTAATCTGCAACAACTGTTTCTTTCAGATAACATGTTGACCAATCTGAATCTAACTGCTAACACAGCTTTGACCTCTGTTGATATCAATAACAATCCAGGCATCAGTTGTGATGATATCGCCACAATTCAAGCGGAGCACCCGGCATTGTCATTGACATTTAATGAGAGTTGTCCATTATGATTGTTGGTGTATTAACTACTCTCTAACTTTTATGGCAAAAAAACGATTAGCACTCTCGGTTAAACTTTTCTGGGGGGTTGGCCAAATAGGTGAAGGCGTCAAGACTGCCGCCTTCAATTCTTTTCTACTCTTCTACTACAATCAAATTCTGGGTGTCTCAGCGACCCTCACATCCCTTGCACTCGCTATCGCAATACTTTTTGATGCCATAACCGATCCAATTGCCGGTTCTGCTTCTGACCGGTTTCAATCCAGGTGGGGAAGGAGGCACCCCTTTATGGCAGCGTCGGCACCGCTGCTTGGTCTGACTCTATTTTTTCTTTTTGCGCCACCAGGTGAAATGACAGAAATGTTTTATTTCGGCTGGCTTCTGTTTTTTGCTATTGCAGTACGAACCTGTTTGACTTTGTATCATGTCCCCCATCTTGCCCTCGGCGCAGAAATGGAAACAGACTACAATGCCCGTAGTGCTTTATTCAGTATCGGTTTATTGTTTGGCGCTATCGCAGCTTACTTATTTTACTTTTCGTCCCTTACTTTTATATTCTACCCCCGTGATGGGCTAGCCAATGGATTATATTATGGTGACGGTTACCCCTATATGTCGGCTTTGGCTGGCTTGACCTCAACAGTCGCAATAATATTGTGTGTCTGGGGGACAAGGAGTGTTATTCCGCAACTCTCTAAGGCCGTTCCTACCGAAGAAAAGTTAGGAATTGGTCGGATCTATCGCGAACTTCGTGTTGCGTTTTCGAGCCCTTCTTATCGATCCATCTTCTTTGGTTTAATGTTAGGCACCATTGTTGTCTCGGTAGAAGCAGTGCTTCTTGCTTTTATGGGGGTGCACTTTTGGGAGCTGGAAACCGATCAGCTTAGGCTTGTGCCTTTAGGTGTAATTTTTGGATTACCCATTGGCGCGGTAATCGGCAGTAACTTAGTCAAAGTATTGGATAAAAAATGGTGTTTGATTATCCCTGCTATCCTCGCAACCCTTAACAATAATGTTCTTATCATCTTGCGATTGTTAGAGATTTTACCAGAAAACGGACACCCAATAATTGTGCCGTTGTTAATTGGTCAAGCATTCTTGGCAGCGGTATTAATGCCGGTTATATTTATCACCATCAATTCTATGTTTGCTGATATCTCTGATGAACTCGAACTGAGCACAGGCAGAAGACAGGAAGGCATCATTTATTCTGCAAGATCTTTTGCAAGTAAAGCAGCGAATGCGCTTGGTACGATTGTTGGTGGTATGGCATTAGATTTTATCGCGTTTCCAAAGAATGCCGAGCCTGGGTCTGTAGCCCCTGAAGTCATTTTTAATCTAGGTCTGGTACAAGGTCCACTGACGTCAATATTTTCATTAAGTGGATTGGTTTTGTATTTGGGATATCGCTTAACGAGAACACGTCACCAAGAAATTGTGCAGGCTTTAGAGGAAAGACAGTTTTTGGAAAGAAAAGTAGGAGAAGGAAAAGTAGGCTAGTTTTACGTGGCTTTTTATTGTTTTTTTTGATTTAAGTTTTTAACTGATATTTTCACATAAGCTTAAACAAAAGAAACCCCACCAAGGCGGGGTTCCAATATGAGGGGTGAGGCCTGTACATTCTTTTGCAAGACTAAGCTGAATAACTTCAGCACTGCTTGGGTCCATCCCACCGAATCTTTCGCAGCGCGAGGGTTCGGCTAGGTCTTTGAGCTAGAACTCTGGTTCCTGGTAACTCTCAGTCTTTGTTCCCGAAGGTCCGCCAACTAACAGTGTTCAAAATCCAAACTTCTCTCCTTCTGACCGGTGGCTGCTGCCTTCCCAAAACGTCTTTGGGCTATTCACAACCGTTTGCTCAAAAGCAATTATTTAATGACGCTTTGCTACGTCCCCACCCATCGGGTCGATCGCCGACGATGAATGAATCAGATATCCGGTCTTTGTTCCACCTTATCAAGTGGTTCAACACATCCGAAGATGTTGCCGGTAATCCTTGAGCCGCCATTGCCCTGGCGACCTCGACCTGGCATAGGTCTCTTGGTTCGGGCTTGATGCTGTCTGCGTTTACCGTCTCCGGTTTAGTAGACGCATCATGCCTTGCCGTTGAAAAGTAATGTAACACAATGAGTTGTTTTGGCTAATGAAACGTTTGCAAGCTGCTGTGAACACCTTGGGGATAACTATTGTATAAGTTGTGCTTAGGCAAGAACATACTGTGAATAAAACTGAACAAGTTAATTATTCTTCCTAAGTATTTGATATTAAAGAGAATTATCTTTATTAATTATCTTCACTTTGAGCTGTAATTGTGGTGAACTACGCCTCAATAATAACTAAAACGGAAATGACATGAGATACATATTAGCGATATTTTTACCACCTGTTGCCGTATTCCTTTGCGGTAAACCCATACAGGGCATTATTAATATAGTCACTGCTGTCCCGTTAAGAACTAAAAAGTAAGGCCTGAAACTCTCTAAATTTGTTATAATGTTTCTGCGAAAAAATACTATAAACAAAGGGAGAATCAGGCCTTGAGTCATCATAATACTGTGTTTTC
>JAESSY010000134.1 GCA_016763855.1 Pseudomonadales bacterium | reverse complement strand
GGGTTTATCGCGGCCTGATCCGGCAAGCCTCAAGCAAATTTGAAAAACAAGCAATCTTAAAGCGGTTGTCCTGGTTGAATGAAGGCGAGATAAAAGTAGTATTGAACCTCGCACGTCCCACCGAGCGACTAGTCAATCGGTCTCCCAGGCGAGAAAATAGTCCACTTAGAGTGTGCTTTTTGTCGCGAATAAATCCTATGAAAAATTTGGACTATGCCTTGCGAATTCTTGGGCAGGTCAAAGTTCCAATTATTTTTACCATATATGGGCCCAAAGAGGTGCCTGAATACTGGCGGTTGTGTGAGAGTCTAATAGCGTTGCTGCCGGCACATATATTGATTCAAACCTTTGGTTCATTACATCCCAGCGATGTTAGGGAGTCGCTGGCTAAACACGACTTGTTTTTCTTGCCTACACGAGGCGAAAACTACGGACATGTCATTCATGAAGCCCTTTCATCAGGTTTGCCAGTTTTGATTAGTGATAGAACACCTTGGGCTGATGTCGAAAAATGCAAAGTTGGCTGGTGCTGTGCGCTTGATAATGCTTCCACATTTGTAGCGACTATTGAACAGGTCAGTGGGTGGGGCGAGGCGCAGCATCAGAAAGTTGCAGATAGTGCTATTGAATATGCTCAGAACCAAGCCAGTCAAACCGATACACTGGAGCGTAACCGAAAATTGTTTATTTCTGCCATGGAAGGCTAAGCTTTATGACGTTTGCTGAAGTAGCGGGGATCCGATGAAAGTTTAGTTGGTTGTCACTCTTCCATTTGTACAACTCAACTATACTAAGCCCTAATGGGTATCGTTGCATATTTTCGTGTACCTTGTATTGGCTTTTCGCATATTGTTGGGCTGATGATATTTGCCGTATCCCCCGCTGATTGCTAAAAAGCGCTAAACTATAACCTTTCTGAGCGAGCCGTAAAGAACTGTGAAAAAATTAGATGAATCTATAGTTAGAGTCTATTCCGAATTGCCGGATTTATCGTTTATTCTGATCGAACGTGGGGACTGGGTCGTAATTAAGCCTAATCTCGTTAAGGAAAGTAAGGAAACTGACCAAAATGAGTGGCGAAGTGTTATTACAAGCCCAGATTTAGTGCGTTCTGTATGTGAATATGTTTGTCAAAAGTTATTGGGGACTGGTCGCGTAACTATTTGTGATGCGCCGCAAACTGACTCGTCATTTGAAAAAATAGCGGAGAGAACTGGTCTATATGAGATCGCTCGCACCTGCTCCGAAAACTATGGTGTCACAGTTGAGGTGGTAGATTTAAGAAATGAGGAATGGGTAAGTGAGGATGGCGTGATAACAAATCGACGAAAGCTTAATGGTGACCCTGAGGGGGCTGTTGCTTTCGATATGGCAGATAAGAGTTTATTTTATGGGTTTCATGGTGAAGGACGATATTATGGGGCAGACTATGATGCCGGCGTAGTCAACAGTCATCATGTTGGCGAGATGCAAGAGTATCTAATCTGTGCAACACCGATTAAGGCGGATGTTTTTATCAATATGCCTAAGCTCAAAACCCATAAGAAGACTGGAGTCACACTGAGCCTTAAAAATTTGGTGGGAATAAATGCAGACAAAAACTGGTTGCCACACCATACGGAAGGAGCGCCTAGCAATGGTGGAGATGAATATCCCAGCTTGTCAGTCAAGCGCAGGCTAGAGCAGAAATCTGTACATTTTGTTCGTAATCTCGCGCTCAAGATGCCTAGGATGGGCCCTTATTTGGCTAAGAAAATGCGGGCGGCAGGAACAGGTGTTTTCGGTCATGGTAACCAGGTTATTAGAAGTGGTAATTGGTATGGTAACGATACTACTTGGCGGATGATACTGGACTTGAATCGTTGCCTGCTCTACGGAAATGCAAATGGGAAGCTGTTAGAGAGACCAAAAAAGCGTTACTACAGTGTAGTAGATGGCTTGATAGGTATGGAGGGGATGGGACCCATGCAGGGAGACCCAGTTCAGCCCGGTATAATCATAGCGGGTGCTGATCCGGTAGCCATTGATATGGTCTGCGCCAGAATTATGGGTTTCAATTGGCGAAAAATCCCAACAATTCGAGAAGCATTTGATCTCGAGATGTTTCCAATTACCGATCTAAAGCCTGATGAAGTATATGTTGAATCAGATAGACCAGATTGGAATGGGAAGTTTCTTGATATTGAGTCGAATGAATTTCTGCACTTCAAGCCACATTTTGGCTGGCTGGGCAATATCGAATACTGAGACAGAGTAATTATTACCTTGGACAGAGAGCTGCTTTATTCCTACCTTCCGGTTTTCTTGCAGAAGATGGCGATTAATTTAGAAGGTTATCGTATCGCAAAGCGTAGATATTCCCCGCGGTATGACGAGATGGAAACGCGTGTATTTGCAAGAAGCACGTTGGGTGCAGAAGAACTCGAGCAGTATCAAAGCGAACGCCTTTCTACCCAGTTCACTGCTGGTGTAGGGTGTGATTACTGGCGACAAAAGTTCGCAGAGTTTGGTGTCAATCCTGACGCGGAAGATCCGCTGTTGGAGTTGAGAAAACTTCCAGTTCTGACGAAGCGAGATGTGCAGTCACACGGTCAAAGTATCCTAAATCCGACTTATAAAAAGACTAGTTTGATTTTAAGACACACAAGCGGCACAACAGGTAGCGGGCTTTTTTTCTATGAAACTATAGAAAGCGAGTTGGAAACATGGGCGACCTGGTGGCGGTATCGCAATCACCATGGCATCTCTCGCGATAGCTTATGTGGGTATTTTGGAGGGCGTTCGATTGTGCCTATCGGGCAGGATAATCCTCCATATTGGCGATTCAATCAATCTGCAAAGCAGATCTATTTTAGTAGTTACCATCTGAATGCTGAAACATCGGCCGACTATCTTTGTAAGATAGCGGGTTCTGGGGTTCGTTGGGTTCATGGGTATCCTTCATTTCTGGCTTTACTTGCTTCCTTCGTGACGGACTTGAACCGAAATCTCTGCGAAGGCGTAGAGATTGTCTCCTTTGGCGCGGAAAGTTTGACTGAGTCTCATAAGTCAAAGATTCGAACAGCATTTCCTAATGCTGAGTTAGTGCAGCATTACGGCCTTGCAGAAGGTGTAGCGAATATTTCTCAATGTAGGCATGGTTCACTTCATGTAGATGAGGATTTTTCTATTGTTGAATTTTTGCCTATTGAGGATATGCCAGGCAAGTTTAGGATCATTGGTACGAACATCATTAACGATGCTTTTCCTTTGTTTCGTTACGATACTGGGGATGTGGTTGAGTTGACGATTGGAGCGCGATGTACTTGTGGGTCAACATGGCGGGTTGTGGGCGATATCGACGGAAGAATTGAAGACTATGTCACGCTTCCAAACGGAACGAAGGTTGGTCGGTTGGATCATGTTTTTAAGGATATGACCAATATTATTGAGGCGCAGATCCGGCAAGAGAGTATCAGTGAAATAGATGTGTATATAGTTCCGGCCTCTTCCTTCAGTGATAGTGATGAAGCGAAACTGAAAGCTGAATTGTTATCTCGTTTAGGCGCAGGGTTATCCATTAGAATTTTTCACAGAAAAAAATTAGATCGAACGAAAGCAGGGAAGGCTAGATTGGTTGTTTCGAATCTATAGGTTAGCCGAGCGGCGCTTATTGCAGCCACAATCGTTGGTTAACGGTGAGTTACCATTGATCTTTATTGATTTTGATTTTTTTAGAACGAAACGTGTTATTAACAATAGCAAGTATATATGAAGCAGATATTTCAGAATTTAAAGACTGGCGAGACGACGGTAGAAGACGTGCTCGCCTTGCAAGGCGCCCGTAATCAATTGCAAATTGCTAGCCGAAAGTCACTGGTCTCTGTTGGCACCGAACGCATGCTGGTTGATTTTGGTAAGGCCAATTTGATCGAGAAGGCGCTGCAACAGCCAGACAAGGTCAAGCAGGCGCTTGAAAAAATCGGCACGGACGGGCTTATGCCCACGGTGGAGGCTATACGATCGAAACTGGACCAGCCGTTGCCACTTGGCTACTCCACTGTGGGCGTTGTTTCTGATAACGGTGGTACATCTTTTGGAATTGGCAATCGCGTGGTTTCCAATGGGCACCATGCTGAGGTTGTGCGAGTACCAAAAAATCTCTGTGCCTTGATTCCCGACAATGTTGATGATGAAAGTGCCGTTTCTACGGTGCTTGGTGCTATTGCCCTGCAAGGCACGCGGTTGGTGCAACCAACATTGGGTGAGGTGATGGTGGTTACTGGATTGGGGCTTGTTGGTCTGCTAACAGTGCAATTGTTGCGTGCCCAAGGCTGTCGGGTTTTAGGCATTGATTTTGATTCAGGTAAGTGTGCTTTGGCGCGATCGTTCGGTGCGGTAGTAGTCGATCTTTCCAAAGGCGAAGACCCCATCGCTGTCGCTCAGGTTTTCTCTCGTGGTCGCGGTGTCGATGGTGTAATTATCACGGCGAGTACAAAAAGTAATGACCCCGTGCATCAAGCGACGACGATGTGCCGCCAACGCGGTCGT
>JAESSY010000133.1 GCA_016763855.1 Pseudomonadales bacterium | reverse complement strand
GGCACAATGAACGGAATGAGAAGATAAGGGACAGACATCCGTGAAAATGTTGGCTGACAATCAAACAAGCCCAGATTGGGTTTTTCTACATTCTCGTTAGTTGCCAGAGGGTAATCTTAAATGATCAACGGTAGTTGCCTCTGCGGGGGTGTAAAATTTGAATTCAAGCGTGCATCAGGCCCAATGGAAATTTGCCATTGCAACAGATGCCGTAAGAAAAGCGGCTCCAGCATACTCCCTACACTTACAGTTCGAGTAGAGGATTTTACTCTCCTTCAAGGCAAGGAATTAGTAAAGCGCTATACCGCACCGATACTCTATTCAGACCCAGCTTACCAATCCTATTTTTGCAAACATTGTGGCAGCCCGGTCCCGCCATTAGTAGATAACGTTGAATGCATCGAAATACCAGCTGGACTCTTAGATAACGACCCAAATAAACGCCCGGACAAACACATATTTGTTGAATTCGTTCCACCTTGGGATACCATTTCAGATGAACTTCCGCAGTACAAAATTAGAGATCTTGTTAGAGAACGCCAGAATCAAGAGCTACCGGAAAATTTTACGCTAAGAACTCACTATGATTAAAGCAAACGACAATCTTAGACAAGCAACTAACAAGGCCATCAATTCGCGCCTGCGGCGCTGGGACTTACGCACTGCGTGCTCCAGCCCATTATGGCGGCGTTATGTTGCTGGCAATGGTTACGCTGTTCAGGTGATAAGATGAACTCAGATATGCTAACGGCTATCTTTCGTGATAGAGGATATTTAAAAGATACTGTCGTGAAAGACGTTCAGTTAACCTCGATTGAAACTACCGGAATCGCCTCGGAATTCTTTCGAGTGCAGCTTAAATATTCATCCGCCGATCACTCCCTGCCAGATCACATGGTGATTAAACGACCCACACTTACGGATCGTGGAAAAGGGGAAGCGGAAGTTTATGAACATATACTTCGACCGGAAGTCAGCTTACCGATCTTGAACTGCTACGGAATTGTTGACGACGATCCGAACAAAGGTTTGAACTTTTTGTTCGAGGACCTATCAAGCTCTCATAGTCAAACAACTTGGCCAATAATTCCAGACCTCAATGATTGTAAGAGTGCAGTGACTGCACTAGCAAAAATTCACGCAAACTGGTGGGGTCGGACAGAGTCGATACCCGATATTGTCCCAGTCATCGTTGCACACCAGGATCCGGATCATTTGGCCAACTACTTTCCAAAATTCGCAGATTATGTAGGTGAATACTTATCTCCCCGACACATAAAAACCTACGAAAGTATTTTCTCTAACCTTGGTTCACTTCTCGAACAACATATCACTAAAGACAAATCGACACTCTTGCATACAGACTCGCATTTCTGGAATTTTTTCTATTCTAATGACAAAAAAATGGAAAGTTGCGTGATATTTGACTGGCCGCTTTGGAGAACTGGCATTGGAGGTTCAGATCTAGCATATATGATTGCCTTGCATCTCTACCCCGAGCACAGACACCGCTTCGAGACAGCGATGCTAGACCAGTATTGGACCCAACTTAACGAAAACGGCGTATCATATAGTAGGATGGACGTGCAATTAGATTATCAGATTGGCATTATCATCGGTCTGCTGATGCCTGTAATGGAATTCTCTTGGGGCATCCCCCCGCTTGATTGGTTGCCTAAACTTGAAAAGGCTTTTGGTGCATACTTCGACCTGAATTGTAACCAACTTCTGGAAGCGGTATGACGAGACAAGTATCGCAACATAACATGAAGATTAACTTCGTTCTGTTCCCTTCGGTCACTCCACCGGACTGCCAAAAGCTGCACTCAAATTGCATACGCAATTTCAGCGCCCCTTTTGTCAGCCGGTTATCTAGGTGTTATAATTCTTTTGCATTCCTAAATTCTTAGCAGCTATCCTAAATCAGCATTGTGCTAATCCCACGCTTTCGTCCAGGTTTGTGGGCTCTTCCGGTTCCAAATTATGTCGGGCCATAAATTCAGTGTAATGCTCGAAACTACCCTTCAAGCACTCGCCATGATTCAAGCCCATCTCTTTGCAAACTTCTGCGCATTGCCAAACCCTGTTCACTAAACAGTCAATTTGGCATTTAACCCGTATCAGGGTAGGCTATCTCGCATCAAATAAAATCTAGTCGGGTGGCTCTGTTCATCGTGCCAATAGGAATGCAGGAAATTATGGCTTTGTGGTCTTGTTCAAATTTATTAGGTTTGCCAAATTATAACAGGCAGTTGGTGTCGCCTTCGGCTAGGACTGGCTCGGTCGCCGCTTCGCGTCGATTCGCCAGCCTCACAACTCAGTGTTATAGCCCAATGTTCATATGAATATCTTGTTTGACCTAGATGATACTTTACATGATAAACGCTCCACTCTTCAGCGATGTGGAGCTAGACTTTTTTACGAATTCGATTTGCAAAAATATTCTGACAAAGCTGTTTTTCTAGTTAAGTTCATTTCCGAAAATACAGTCATACAATCAAAAGAAGTAGTATTTAATAATCTGGCGATGGAGTTTGGCTACGAAACTAAGTTGGAACAAAAACTTAAAGATAGATTTGACCAAACATTTCACAACGATGCTGTTCCATTTAGTGGAGTTAAAGAAGCTCTTAAATATTTGACTAAACTCAAAGTCGTAATAGGCTGTGTTACTAATGGGCGAGATTTCTTTCAACGCAATAAAATTGAAGCCCTTGGTTTAACTAAGTATTTTAAAGTTATTGTGACCTCGGGTGAAACAGGTAAAAAGAAGCCAGATCACGGGATATTTCTTGATGCGTTATCCAGAATGGAATCTGCACCAGAAAATTCGGTTTTCTGCGGTGACAGTTTAAAATCAGATATGCAGCCAGCAAAAGACCTCGGTTTCATCACAGTTTGGAAGTCTTCCAAAATAGTTAAACCAGATTCTGTTGATTTTACAATTGACAAATTTTACAATTTTCCTAGTATCTGGCAGGCTATAACAAAGTGCTAAAGTTCGCTCCAGCCCTTCGGACTTCCGCAGGACCACAGCTTCGCCGCGGCCTCTTAGCACAACGTTAGGCTGAAATAATGGAATGTATTAAGTATTTTTCTGAAAACTATGCAAATGCAGTTACTGCTTTATCTGCATTTGGCACACTATTGCTTGCTGCTACAACACTCATATACCTAAAGCGTGAATACTCCGCAAAATTTCGTCCTTATGTCACTCCGGTCGTACAAGTTGAGCCCATACCAGAAACGCTGGGCTGCGTTGTTTCAATTCGGCCAGCCAATATTGGCAACCACCCATGCAAAGCAAAGTTAACTAATATCAATCTGCAAATAGGAGATGAGAACTATCAAACTCCTGACAATCAAGATTGGCTTTTACTGGCACCTAGTGGGGTAGGAATAATTATGCCGGCTGGTCATATAAATGAAACAGGTGTAACTAGCATCAGAGAGGGGCGATATAAAATTAATCGTATAGAGCTATCGTTTACTATGGAAACGATATCTACGGAAAATAAAGATGGCGAGGTAAAATATTTTTGTTACGAAATTAATGTGCTTGGGGTAAAACCACAGGCCTTCTTCAGGCCAGAGTGGGTTAAAAATGCCTAACAAAAAGTTGGTGTCGCCTTCGGCTAGGACTGGCTCGGTCGCCGCTTCGCGTCGATTCGCCAGCCTCACAACTAAACGTTATGCATAAAAAGAAATGAACTGCCCTCACTCACATATAGAAGCGGCTCTTGATAGATGGTCGGAATGTCATTGGCACATTCACCAGATGGAGGCTAACTACCATACGCCAGATTTGTTCAGGTATTCGTTAAACTCATTCATTCGTGCAGTAAAAGAAATTCCACAAATACTCAAAATGGAGCTGCAAAATAATTCACAGTATCGTAGCGATTTTAAATCAACAATTGATTCATTTCGTTCAAATGAATTGATGTCACTTCTTCATAAAAAAAGAGACTTCATAGTTCACCAAGGTATGCTGGATATTTTGAGCAAAGGAAGTGTTGGTACTACTGAGGGAAGGGGCATAAAAATTTCTATCGGTTTTAATGTTGCCCCACATGAATCAACGCACGAAGCATATGAGCGTTTTAAATCGCTCTGCAAAAATGGTGGTGTAATTAGAGGTCTGGCTGGCCCCGATTGTGATTCGTGGCCAATGATCCGAAGAGAATGGAGAATTCAAGAAATTCCAGAACATGAACTTCTTGAATTATCAGTAAACGCTTGGCGTTTAATAGGCGAAGTAATATCTGAAATTGTGGTTAAATTAGGCGGCGAACCCCTCGATTTATCATTCTCATGCAGACATGACCCTGAGAAAGTGAAAACTATGGAATTCAGTCAACAGGAATTTTTTAAATCAGTCGATGGCATTGAAATAAATGCATAACAATCACATGCACTCGGACAGCAAAAAGCGCCGCTCCTTCGTCGCTCTGCTTTTTGCTGCCGGTGATGTGAGGCGTTATAATTCTTTTGCATGCCTAGATTCTCAGCAGCAATCCTAAAACAGCATTGTGCTAATCCCACGCTTTCGTCCAAGTTTGTTGGTGCATCCAGTTCCAAATTATGTCGGGCTATAGAGTCAGAACAATTCTCGAAACTATCCTTCAAGCACTCGCCATAATTCAAGCTCATCTCTTTGCAAATTTCTGTGCGTTGCTAAATTCCGTTCGCCAAATAGTCAATTTGGTATTTTACCCGTATCAGGTTAGGCTATCTCGTATTAAGTAAAAGCTAATCTGGCGGCTTGGTTCATCGTGCCAATAGGAATGCAGGAAATTATGTCTTTGTGGTCTTGTTCAAATCTATTTGGTTTGCCAAATTATAACAGGCAGTTGGTGTCGCCTTCGGCTTGGAGCAGCCGCTCTGCGGCCGCCCACACAACTAAGTGTTAGATGCCAAAGATACCCTGAGAGAAAGCATGAAAATCGAAATAGTAAATTTTGTAAATGGGGCTAGGAATGCTGAAGGTATAGTGGTTGTTATTGATGTTTTTCGGGCCTTTTCTGTAGCCTGTTATTGCTTTAGTAAGGGTGTTTCTAAAATTTACCCCGTAGGTGAAGTCGAAGATGCACATGATTTGATGAAAAATATAGATGGTGGGATTCTGATTGGCGAAAGGAAAGGTAAGAAGCTACCGGGTTTTGACTATGGAAACTCCCCAACAGAAATTATAGCTGCGAATCTATTAGGGAAGACAGTTGTCCATACCACGCACGCGGGCACCCAAGGAATAGTTAACGCAGTAAATGCGGATGAAGTTCTCACGGGAGCATTTGTGAACGCAAAGGCAACGGCTAAATACATTAAAGATAGAAACCCTGATAAAGTAACGCTGGTTAAAATGGGGCTTGAGGCTAAAAGCCAATCTGATGAAGATGACCTGTGTGCTGAATATATTAAGATATTATTAAACAATCAACGGTATGATGAGACCACTATTGTTGAGACCTTACGTAAATCGCCCTACTCCGAACGATTTTTCGACTCAGATAAACCGTGGTGCCCATCATCAGATTTCGATTTGTGTTTAGATATTAATAGGTTCAGCTTTGTATTACGATCCGTTCGTGATGAGACAGGGAACTTGAATCTTGAAAAAGTAGTTGTAGAGATGGGGTAAGGAAATCGGTAATGACGAACTACAACTTCCTCAACATCCAACTGCGTAATGCATCTAACAAAAGGTTCAATTTCGTTCCACTACGCTCCACCGGATGCAGCAAGCTGCGCCGATTAACCTCACGTTATGAGCCAATTCAAATCTAAACATTGCGCTTAGTAACATATATGTTACTATGGTTTTATGGTATGGAAAATTAATTACGCGTATGAAGATGTCGAACAGTTTATTCTAAAATTACCCATCGGACTTGCTGCAAAATACATTCACTTAACTGACCTCATGATTGAGTTTGGGCCGAATTTAGGAATGCCTCACACGCGAGCAATGTCTGCAGGGCTATTTGAATTAAGGGTTAAAGGCAGGGAAGGAATTGCTAGAGTGTTTTATTGTACAAAGGTCGGCAAACGGATTGTCATTCTTCACGGATTTGTGAAGAAAACGCAGAAAACGCCCATGAAAGAATTAAAGAAAGCTGAACGCCGATTTATGGAGGTGAAAAATGAAACATAATGAGCTAAGGGCAAAGGTGCTCTCAAACACTAAAGTACAGGCTGCTTACGACGAGATGGTACCAGAGTTTGCGCTTCTTCGACAAATGCTTAAAGCTAGGCAAAAAGCTGGACTGAGCCAAGCAGAAGTTGCTGAAAGAATGGGAACAAAAGCTCCAGCTATTACACGTTTAGAATCATCATTGGGAAATGGTAAACATTCCCCTTCACTAGCAACTCTTCAAAAATACGCCAGTGCGGTAGGGTGTGAATTGCAGGTTAAATTCATACAATCGTGAGTATACCAGCTCATAACAAAGCCATTAATTCGCCACTACGTGGCTTGGACGCTCCGCCTGCGGCTACGCGCCAATTATGGCGGCGTTATGTTTCCAGTTCTGCTGACAGTAACCCTAAGTGACTCATGAATGGAGTGAAATCTTTATCTTTAAAAAGTAACGGAATCTTATTTTTAATACAGAATGTCGCAATTATTACATCTGCAGTTCCACGAATGGTGATTCCTTTCTTTCTTAAGTGTCTATAGTTTCTCGCACATTGTTCAACCATTCTCTGACCAAACATTTCATACTGATCTAGTTTAGAAAGCTGCAGCTTTGTTTTTCTATATTCTTTGTCATTTCTAATGCCTTGAAGAATTTCCAAGAATATTATGTCGCCAATAGCAGCAGTGCCTTCTACCAATGCTATGTCTAGTGTTTTACAGTGAGGAGAGTTAACATCATTTAGGTAGTCAATCCAAATACTTGTATCAACCAGAATCATTTACGACCTCTCATTTCATCGAGGTCTCCTTCCCATTTTACTTTTCCTCTAAGTTTTCGTATTCCTTGCTGCTTATTTCGCTTCACTAGCAGTTTAAGCCCTTGCTCCACTACATCCTTTTTAGTTGTAAGGCCCGTGGCTTTAAAGGCACTTGCCATTAGTTCATCATCTATTACAATGTTAGTTCTCATAAAACACCCGTATGCACATATGTATATATTGTACACATTATCACAAGGTCAAAAACATAACAAACAGTTGGTATCGCCTGTGGCTAGGACTGGCTCGGTCGCCGCTTCGCGTCGATTCGCCAGCCTCACAACTAAACGTTATTTGTCTAGATACTTGATGTAGTACCATATAGTGGTACTACGTATTGATGAGAAAAAAGCACCAAAAGACTCTAGAGCGAATCTATAGTCGCCCTGCCAGTGGCAATATTGCATGTTCAGAAATTGAGTCCCTATTCAAAATGCTTGGCGCTGATGTCTCGGAAAGTGGACTTCCATTGCCGTCTTCGTTTATTAAGGCTGACTTCGGGTATGACAATATGTAAATGTGGATGGTAGTCTAAACGCCGTGTATGCGTATGCATGACGGCTGTCATACCAGCATCGCCACCCAACTGGACATCATTTCTAACAAACTCTTTTAGGGTTACGGTGGCACATTCAAACAAGAGATAGAAGGCTTTTGGTCTTCTTTTCACCGCAAGACGCAATTCATAAGGGAGGGTATAGGTCACCATAAAATAGTTTGTTGGCAATAACTTGAGTTGTTGTCGTGCTAACCACTGGTTTGTATCATGATGCTGGCATCTCGGACAACTTCGATGACCGCATGGCTGTAAAGTATGTTGTATTTGTTCGCAGTCATCACAAAACCATTGCAGTTCACCATAGTGACCCGAACGACAATCCCGAATTGCCTACAACGCGTACCGTAGCTCTGCACTACTGTGTTGGCCTTCCCCTTGAAGAAAGGCTGAGTGGTACCGATCTAACATAGATGCCACTGTTAATGGCTATTAGTTTTGACCCACCTACGGCCATTAATATTGACCCACCCCAGAGTAGGGTTAATTTAGTTTCCTGATTTGTACTTTATTCATGAAATAGTTCCACTACGGTTGTACACCCCGGACAGGGTACATAGAGGGATTATCTTCGTTCAACAAACAGTTGGTGGCGCCTACGGTTAGGACTGGCCCGGTCGCCGCTCCGCGTCGATTCACCAGCCTCACAAATAAATGTTATTTGCCAATCAAATTCCATATTTGACGTTATAACGTTGCAACGTTATACTACGCCATCTAAGAGGGAGTTTTATTATGAGCAATTTATCCAAACGGTCCACCGTCTATTTTGACCCAGCTATACACCAAGCATTGAGACTCAAAGCAGCCTCGACTCAACTTTCAGTTTCTGATCTCGTAAATGAAGCTGTGCGTGTGCAAATGACTGAAGACCAAGAAGATCTCCAAGCGTTCTCTGAAAGAGTTAATGAACCTGAGATTAGCTACGAAACCTTGCTTAATGATTTGAAGAAGCATGGAAAAATATAGAATAATTTTCAAAAAGTCAGTTTCTAAAGACTTAAGGAATGTTCCAAAGAAAGATGTTCTGCGTATTCTTAACCAAATTGATCTTCTGGGAATGAATCCAAGATCTGAGGGATGTATTAAGCTTTCTGGGCGAGAGCAGTATAGAGTCCGAGTTGGCCTCTATCGGATAATTTATGAAATACAAGACAGCATGCTTATAGTTCAAGTCGTGAAAATTGGACATAGATCTAATGTGTATAAAAGCAACTAACATAAAGTTGGTGTCGCCTTCGGCATTCGGAATGCACCGCGTGCTCCAGTCCATTTTGGCGGCGTTAGTTTTCTTCGTGTAACGCTAAAGCCAAGTATTTTGAATAGTGTCGAAAATCTTTGTCGTTCGTATAGATTTTCATCTTTGTCCGAACTGCAACTGCGCATATAAGAAAACCAGCATGTGAACCTTGGATCCCATGCCTACGGCAGAGATTGGAATACTCAGCTGCAACTTCATAGTCCACATCAATAGTGGGTTCGTTAGGGAAATAGCTTAGTTTCTCTTTCAATGCTGTGTAACTCTTTACATCACTATAACCTGATAATACTTCCTGCCGTATAAGTCCGATTATTTTTGCTCTGTTCTCATCAATGAGAACGGTAATTTCTTTTGCTACTTTCGCTTCGCGAGGTTTTTTACCTCGGAATGCCAAAGACCACATGCATGTGTCAATTAATATTCCGCTCACCGGCGACCTTTTTTATAGTCATAATCTTCATCACAGGGTAAGGTTCCAAAAAGATTGGTTATTTCTTGTTGTTTTCGACGCTGCACATACTCTGTAAGCGCTTGATTTACAGTATCTTTCTTTGTGGTAAGTCCGCCAACAAGTAGTGCCTCGTCAAGGAGGCTGGGGTCGATCGCAAGATTTGTAGCCATGATTACACTCAAGTTCACACATTGTATTACACATGCTAGCATGCAAAGCTAACAAGTCAATCTACTTCGCACCTCCAGTGCTGGACTTCCGTGGCTGTTGCCACTACCGCCAGTTATTGATGTGCTATGTATTAAGAAAAACATACTATGACTAACAAAAATAGAAGTTTTCTGCTAGGCGCAGGTCTTGAATATGCGATTGACCTGCTTCGCCAAGCGCCGAAGGTACAAGAAAATTTGCCAGATGGGTTTCCAGATCTTGGTATAGGGGAATTTGAGACACTGGATCTGCTTGCTCCTCATGTGCTTGGTCGTGCCGCTCGTCTTGATAACCCCATAGCATTAGCACACATGGATCCCCCAACTCCCTGGATTACATGGGCAACAACGCTTTGGAATGCTCGACTAAATCAAAATCTACTTCATCCAGCAACTGCACCATTTGCTATCGAGGCTGAAAAAAAGGTTATAGATTGGTTGACTCCTTTCTATGGCATGAATGGCGGTCATATGTGTTCCGGATC
>JAESSY010000132.1 GCA_016763855.1 Pseudomonadales bacterium | reverse complement strand
TCACTGCTGTCCCGTTAAGAACTAAAAAGTAAGGCCTGAAACTCTCTAAATTTGTTATAATGTTTCTGCGAAAAAATACTATAAACAAAGGGAGAATCAGGCCTTGAGTCATCATAATACTGTGTTTTCACAACTACTTAAACTATTACCGAGACATGAATTCGAATCTCTGGCAAAACAGCATCATTCAGGTCGATCTTTCCGAACAGCCTCCCGCTGGTCGCAGTTTGTGACCATGGCAATGGCGCAACTATCCGGGCGAAGTAGCTTGCGCGATATCGTTGAGAATATATCAGCACAAACTCATCGTCTCTACCATCTTGGTAGCGTTAAGCTTTCTCGTTCCAATTTATCTCGTATCAATGAAGCCAAGCCTTATTCCTTATATGAAGCACTGTTTGAGAAACTGTTGAAACGCTGCCAGAGTGTCGCGCCTCAGCACAATTTTCGTTTCAAGAATCCGTTGTACTCTTTGGATGCTTCCACCATAGACTTGTGTCTATCTGTTTTCCCTTGGGCAGACTTTCGTACAACAAAAGGCGCCATCAAGCTACATGTTGGATTGAACCACAGAGGATTTTTTCCAGAATTTGTCACGATTACTGAAGGGAAAGACCATGATGTGACGGTAGGTCGAACACTTAATTTTCCGAAAGGGAGTATCGTTGCTATCGACAAGGCTTACAATGATTACGCTTGGTATAAGCAATTGACAGATAAAGGAATTTTCTTTGTAACACGTCTTAAAAGCAATGCAAAATTTAAGGTGATCTGCCGCCGAGAAGTCCTAAAGGACAAGGGCTTAAGCTGTGATCAGACCATCGAATTTACAGGTGCCCAGACTTCAAAGAAATGTCCAACGCCACTCCGCCGCATCGGTTACCGAGACCCTATATCAGGTAAGCGCTACGTGTTTCTAACCAACAATTTCAAGCTATCTGCGAAGACCATAGCGGACGTTTACAAAGCAAGGTGGCAAGTGGAATTGTTTTTTAAGTGGATTAAACAGAACCTAAAAATAAAGTCATTTATCGGTACAAGCAAAAATGCTGTGATGACACAAATTTGGATTGCATTGTGTATCTATCTGCTAATAGCATTTTTGAAATTCCAATCGAAGTTGAAGAAAAGTATGCAGCAGATACTACGCTTGCTACACCTCAATCTATTTGAAAAGCGGGACTTGATGGCATTGCTTCGGGGTGAGCCGCATAATGAGAAACCCATCAACATTTATCAGTTGGCTTTGATATGAAAGTTAACGGGACAGCAATGAAGCTATATATAGGTCGACTTTTGGTTATTGGGCGTTTATTCTCATAATTTCAAAGGGTTAACACAGTCAATACCGTTTTTATTATTACGTTTCTGAGAACAGGGGTACATGACTAAGGGAATTTTTTGTAACAGGAACGTCCTACTAGGAACCCGAAATGTACCTTGAGTACTTTGGATTAGACAAACCACCATTTCGAATTACACCAGATACACAAGCGTTTTTTGGTGGAGGAGACAGGGGCTTAACCCTTAACGGTTTATGCTACGCCATAGCCAATGGAGAGGGAATCATTAAGGTTGTCGGCGAAGTCGGCAGTGGCAAGACAATGTTGTGTCGAATGCTACCATTGAGTTTGACTGACAACATTGAATGGGTTTATTTAGCTCATCCTAGTCTTTCACCAGAACAAACCTTGCACGAAATAGCCCGTGAACTTGGGTTGGCAGTGGCGGCGAGAACTGACAAATTGATTGTGATGCGCCGACTGCACGAATTATTGGTGAGATTGCACGGAGAAAATCGTCAAGTCGTCGTATTGATTGAAGAATCTCAGGGTATGCCGATTGAGACCCTTGAAGAGATAAGATTATTGTCGAATCTTGAAACAGATACACACAAGCTTTTACAGATAGTGATGTTTGGCCAGCCAGAGCTTGATGAAAAATTAGCTGACCCCACGATACGTCAATTGCGAGAGCGAATTACACAAAGCCTTTATCTTTCGCGTCTTTGTCTACAAGACATCCAAGAATATTTAAACTTTCGTCTTCGAGCATCGGGTTATACAGGGCCGGATTTATTTTCAAGGAAATTGGCAAAGTGCATTGATAATTATTCACATGGACTTATTCGTCGTATTAATATTATTGCTGACAAATGTTTACTGTCAGCTTTTTCAAATGATCGTCATTCCATTAAAATGGGCGATGTTCATGCTGCCGCCTTAGATTGTAGTTATCAGCCTCAGAAACAATGGTGGAAGCCTTGGGCAACGGCTTTGATGTTTTGTGGGTTTCTTAGCCTTCTTAATCTTGGCAGCTCAGACCTTGAGGTATCAAGTAAGATTTTATCAATCAAGTATCCAATGGAGCAATATCGATGAATCGATGTTTTGCAATCCTACCAGTAGTCATTGTTTTGACAGCATGTTCGGGTATACAAAATAAACCGATCTTTGATGATGCTAAGGCAAAATTAGAATTGCCCAATGGGCATATTCAAGTTGACGATATTCAGGCTAGTGGCTCTGTGCTAAGTTCTGGAGAGGAAAGCATTCCCGCGCCGGTTCGTATTGTACCCAGTTTACCAACACCTAATACCCTTGAAAATGAAGTTACACATACCGTCGTTGTGTTTGATGTGCCTGTTCGTGAGTTGCTTTTTTCCTTAGCACGGGATGCGGGTCTTGAGTTGGATATGGATGCTAACATTACGCAATTAGTCACGATGAATGCAGTGGCACAACCATTAGATGTATTGTTAGAACGTCTCGCTGATTCAGCAGGATTGAATTATGAAGTACGAAAGAACGTGCTGAGGATTAGGAGAGACACACCCTACCTTGAGTCTTATGCGCTCAACTTTCTGAATATGTCACGTATCAGTACAGGGTCAGTCGGTGTGTCAACACAAATTCAAGCGACGGGTCAAGGCTCTAGCGATGGTGGCGGCTCAGAAAGTGGGGGGAATAATTCTGATACAAGTGTGACTACCTTATCCCAGCACAATTTTTGGGATAGCTTAACTGAAAATCTAAACTCAATTCTTTCCGTAAACAGTTCGAGTTCAGGGGAAATAGAGACCGAAAGTCAATCAGGCAATGTCATTGTCAATCGTGAATCTGGCATTGTGCTCATCAGAGCGACTAAACACCAACACCGCGATGTTCGTGATTTTATCAACCTAGTTGAAGACAGCACTCAACGGCAAGTTATGATAGAGGCGACTATCGCAGAAGTGACATTGAACGATACTTATCAAGCGGGCATAGATTGGCAGTTAATCAACTCTCAGGCTTCAAGTGGTGTTGAGTTAACTCAAGTACTGACCAGTGTCAGTTTGCAACAACCCCCAACATTCAGTCTTGCTATTTCAGATCAAAGCTTTGGTGGAAATGAGCTGCAGGCGACTTTAACTGCACTGGAGACTTTCGGTGATGTGAGTGTCGTTTCTAGTCCGAAAATCATGGCGATGAACAATCAGACCGCAATATTGAAAGTTGTGGACAATCTGATTTACTTCACTGTTGATGTCAATATTGACAATGCTTCGGCTACAACGGGCGGGGGGCGTCTTGTCACTTTTGAAACAGACGTTAACACGGTACCCGTCGGTTTCGTTATGAGTGTAACACCCTTTATAGGAGCGGATGATTATGTCACCCTAAATGTTCGCCCAACCATTTCCAGAGTAATCGATTTTGTAACTGATCCGAATCCACAGTTAGCCCAGGAAAATGTTATTAGTCAGATACCCGTGATACAAGCGAGGGAGGTTGAGTCGGTTCTTAAGATAGCCAGTGGTGACATCGCAGTTATCGGTGGTCTTATGCAGGATCAAGTCAAACGAAATGCCAGCGCAGTACCATTTATGGGACGATTGCCTTTTATTGGAAGGGCATTCCGTTTTGATGATAATCAGACTTCCAAAACTGAGTTAGTCATATTTATTCGGCCCAAGGTTATCAAACATGCCAGCATTGAAGGTGACCTAAGCAAATTTAAGCGCTACCTGCCGGGTAAGCGGTAGTGACTTTACAATGAGTCTACTACTTGAAGCACTGAAAAAAGCCGCGCTGCAAAAGCGACATAGTGAAGAAGCAGCTAAGAATGGTGGTAATGAAGGAAAACTAGATTCCTTTGAGAAAAGCGAGGCAAAAGAGGGCGCTATTCAAAATGACGCTAATCAAACTGTCGACGATCAAAGCGCTCTACAAAAAAATGCGCTACAAAAAAAGAAGGCCCGTGATAAATGGCTTGAGCAAAACGAACCAATCTCTTCTGTGCAGAAATCTTCAGTTCCTGATTCAAATACAGTGCCTAGCCTTGAGCATACATATTCGGCAAACAAGGATCAAAAAAAGCTTAGCGATGTAGCCGATACTTCTATTGAGGCAGTGGACGATAATATTGCTCCAGAGACTGAAGCTGTTCCCGTAGGAAACATTGAATTCGGCTCTAACACTTTCTCCGAAACAGCATCTTCAGATTTAGAAATAGACCTTACTGATGGCGAGATTGAGATCGATGAATTGGAGGTCCTAGATTCTGAAGACGAATTGGGCGAAGAGATCGACTTTGCTAATGAAGATGTCGAATTGGAAAGGAATGCTAGATCAGCAAAAAGCAAAACTGCCATGGCAGAACTACTTGAGAAAAGCCACCGAGTCGTTCGGAGAACCAGAAGAAGAGAGATTTATTTATATGCGTTTTTCTTTCTGACTGCCGTAGGGAGTATCGGTGCTTATTATTACTATCTTTCTTTGAATGATTATTCTCTACAAATATCCAAATTAAGTAGCGCCGAAGAAGCGCAAATTGCAGAACATCAAAAAAGTAGTCCCTATATTCTTCCCGATATTGATAAAGGGTTTGAAAATAACAGTGCAGCTTTGATCAATGTGAGAAATGCCAGTGCAGAAGAGACTGCCGCAACAATTAAACAAGTACTTGCAACGAGCGCGATGGACGAGACAAACGAGATGGACGAGCCAAACGGTACCGCCACTCCATTTGTAGAAAATGAAAGTAAGCGCCTACCTGTTCCTGACTTTGAAAATGAGCTTAATAGTTCGTCAGAGACAGCTTCAATTGATTTTATGTTAACTCGAAAGATTTCGAGCCAAATTAACACCCCGTCGGATCTCAGCTTTGTGGTCAACAGCATTGTTAAGAAGGGGTTCAATGCTTACCAACGCGGCAATCTGGAACAGTCCCGACAGGAGTATGATGTTGCGTTGCGAATGGCGCCTCTTGACAGAGATGCATTATTGGGTGCCGCTGCATTGGCGTCTCTTGAAGGACGTTGGCAGGACGCCATCCGCTTTTATCAAACACGTCTTGCGGACTACCCAAATGACGAATTTGCACGGGCAGGTTTACTCGCACTTGCGAGCCTTGATTCTGGCAATCCAGAGCTTAAAGTAGATATTGGGCTGATGTTAGAAGAGTTTCCTGACGCGGCTTATCTGCATTTTATTAAAGGTGCTATTCATGCAAGTGGTCGAGAATGGGGTTCGGCGCAAAAAGCCTTTTTTGATGCTTATTATCTAGATCGGTTCAATGCTGATTACGCATTTAACTTGGCGGTGTCGATGGATCATCTCAATCAAAAGTTTGAAGCGAAAAGATATTATTTGTTAGCGCTTCAGCTTCAAAAAACGCAAGCTGCAAATTTTGATATTGATGTCCTTCAGAATAGGATCTCTCAATTGGAGGCAGGTAAATAATGAGTCCGGTCAAAAAAATGCGTTTAGGTGATCAGCTCATTGAGAGAGGCTTAGTGAGCCAAGATCAAATTGTCATAGCATTAACTGAACAGAAAAAAAGCGGAAAATTGATAGGCAGTGTCCTAGTTGATTTGGGTTTCGTCTCTGAAGCTGTAATGCGAGACATGCTTGGTGAGGTGCTTGGCCAGGATAGTATTGAACTCGCGACCTTAGTGCCTGACCCCGACGCACTTGAACTAGTAACAAAGCAACTAGCGACTCGCCACAAAGTTGTTCCTGTTAGTTACGATAGCAAGGAGAAACGACTTCAACTTGCGATGACGGACATATTTGATGTATTGATGCTGGATCGCATCAGAGCCAATTTACCCGCAGGGATTGATATTGTCCCGGTGTTAGCAGCAGAGGGTGAAATAAATAAAGCCCTGGATCAATTTTATGGATTTGAAATGTCCGTGGATGGCATCTTGCGAGAGATTGAAACCGGTGAGCTAGATTATCAAAGTATCGGTGAAGCTGATGCAGAATATAGTCAACCTATGGTACGACTTGTTGATGCCATGCTTGCTGATGCAGTCAAGCGAGATGCCTCAGATATTCACTTTGAACCTGAATCAAGTTTTTTAAGACTTCGCTATCGAATTGACGGGGTGATGGAGCAGATTCGAAGTTTGCACAAGGACTATTGGGCTGCGATGGTCGTGCGCCTGAAGGTGATGGCTAACTTAAATATTGCGGAAACACGTGCACCTCAAGACGGTAGAATATCATTGAAAGTAGCAGGGAGAGATATTGATTTTCGTGTTTCGATTCAGCCCTCGAATCATGGCGAAAACATTGTCCTGAGAATTTTGGATAAGGCAAAAGGGATTGTTCCTCTGGAGGATTTTAGATTACATCCGGAAACACTGGCGCAATTAAAAATATTATTGAGTCGACCAGAAGGCATCATCCTCGTCACAGGACCAACGGGTAGTGGTAAAACTACAACCTTGTATTCAATGCTGAATTACCGAAATTCGATCGAGGTCAATATAATGACCTTAGAAGACCCAGTCGAATATCCCATGGATCTGATTCGTCAGACTTCCATAGGGGAAGCTACCAAAATGGATTTTGCGACAGGCATACGTTCATTAATGCGGCAAGACCCAGATATTATTCTTGTGGGTGAGGTCAGGGACAATGATACAGCAGAGATGGCATTTCGCGCAGCGATGACAGGTCACCAGGTTTTTACGACTTTACACACCAATTCTGCTTTAGGCGCGATCCCGCGATTGACAGATATTGGTGTAAAGCCTGAGATTATGGCGGGAAATATTGTCGGTATCATCGGACAACGTTTGGTACGAACTTTATGCGATGCCTGCAAGCAGGCTCGACCTGCTGAAGAGTACGAGCAAATCATTCTTAATGTTGATGAGCCGGTTGCGATTTTTGATGCGGTAGGGTGTGAAAAATGCGGAGGTAAGGGTTTGAAAGGGCGCTCGCTCGTGATTGAAGTGCTCACGCTTGATGAAGAATTGAACGAAATAATAGCCAATCACGCTACCCAGGGACAATTTTATCAGCAAGCCATTAAGGCTGGATTTAAGACCATGGCCGAAGATGGTATACGACTCATACTGGAAGGAAGAACGACACTTGAAGAATTGAGTCGAGTTGTGGATCTCACTTCGAGGTTGAAGTAAGAATGGCAAATTACAAATATAAAGCCATTGATCAAAAAGGGAAGATGCAGCGTGGACATCTGCGAGCAAAGAATGAGCTAGAAGCTGCTTTTCGACTAGAAAATAAGGGTTATGATCTGGTTAGCTTGAGTGTTCAATCATACAACAGATTGAGAATAGGTCGAAGTGTCATTACGCGCCGAGAGCTAATCAATATGGTATTCCACCTTGAACAATTAACTAAATCAGGAATTCCTCTTATTGAAGGTTTGTCGGATCTCAGAGACAGTGCTGAGAATGGATACTTTCACGATGTCATGGTAGGACTGGTAGAAGAGATCGAGAGTGGTTTGACATTTTCAGAAGGGTTAGCTCAATTCCCGCAGGATTTCGATACGGTATTCGTTGCATTAATTGAAGTAGGTGAAGAATCCGGTGAATTGCCACAAGTGCTAAAACAAATGGGAGACAGTCTTAGATGGTCGGATGAACTTATTGCAAAAACCCAGCAAGTACTCATGTATCCCGTAATTGTCGCGGTTGTCGTACTGAGCGTCACAGTGTTTATGATGGTTTACCTTGTGCCAAAAATAATTCCATTTGTGGAAGAAATGGGTGGTCAGATACCGGGACATACCGCTGTTTTAATTGCTGTTTCCGATTTCTTTGTTGGCTACTGGTGGACACTTCTGGTCATACCAATTGGCATCATCACTTTCTTTAAATTGTTGGGAAAGATGAAACCGGAAGTACGATTGGCCGTGGATCGTTTTATTATATCGATTCCGATTTTCGGCACTATTAGTTTTAAAATAAAATTAGCTCGGCTGGCCACTTACATGGCCGTGTTGTATTCGGCCGGTATCACTGTGCTTCGATCTTTAGAAATATGCGAAACCCTGATGGGTAACCTTTATATGGCGCAATCAATTAGGAATACGAGAATGTTGATAGCAGAAGGTAATACCATCAGTGAAGGTTTTACCCGTAGCAAAATGTTTCCGCCCTTGGTTATTCGCATGATTAAAGTCGGTGAATCCACGGGAAACCTTGATGAAGCAATGATGAATGTAAGCTATTTTTATGACCGTGAAGTTCAAGATGCAATAGACACAATTGAGCCAGCCATAAATCCACTATTAACCGTCTTTATGGGCACAATGCTAGGCTGGATAATGCTATCTGTACTGGGTCCTGTTTGGGATGCAGTCGCAACAATAGGATAGGGGAGGAATACCATGCAAAGAATATTTTATTTCTCCGGCTATCGAATGAAAGTGTTTGAATGGGATGCTCGTGTATTACTCGGTAGTTTTGATTTCGAGCCCGATGATGAAGGATTTAAACGCTTCGAAGAATTTTTAAGAGATGCGATACCTATTACGACTAAATTATTAGTTGATATGATAGAAGAAGACTTTCGACGTGAAACCATTCCCCATGTTAATTTTTGGGATAGAAAATTACTCATAAAGCGCTTAGTTGAACGTCACTATCGAGAAGAGGACAATATTCATGTCCAGGTTATCGGCCGTGACACCAAGGGTAGAAAAGACGATCAGGTGCTTATGTCGGCCTTGACCAACACAGGCTTACTTGAACCCTGGCTTGCGCGAATTGACCAGTACAACGTTAAAGTAGCAGGTGTATGGTCTCTGCCTTTGTTAACGTCCCGATTGTTTAAATCCAATTTCTCTGGTGGTGATAACACATTAGTCGTTACGCGACAAATTCGAAGTGCCTTACGAAATACTTATTTCAGGAAAGGGAAGCTGTTGCTTTCTCGTCAGGCGAAATTTGATCAGGATATTTGGGAAAATGATACGACTAAAGCGCTGGTTTCTAATCTGGAGAGAGGTTCAAGAGAAATTTATAACTTCCTGATAAATCAACGTGTCATGGAAAGTAATGAAACGCTCGTTGTTCAGTGCGTATTGCCAGAAGATCAGATCGATGAAGCCATCTATCTTAGTAGTAGCACATCTACAATCAATTATAAATTCACGACTATTAATCGAGTTTTCAATTACTACAAACTTGGTGAAGTTGAGCCCAAGGGTGCGGACGTACTCCTGGGTTATATATGTGCAGGAGAATCTGTTTTTTCTGATCATTATGCGAGTGAAGAAAGAACGGCAACCTTCTATGGCTATTTAGTAGACAGAATCATCCGTCAATCATGGGAGTTTAGTACGCTATTATTTCTGACTGTCGCTGTATTGTTGGCACTTGCAAGTATAGATATTGGTGAGGATAGAAAAAGAACTGAGTATGAGATTTCTACCCTGAATTCTGAATATGAGCGTTTCTATAGTGCGAACCAGAATGAGCTGGATTCAGCAATTGAAATTTTAAATTCGATCGGCCTGATCGACTCCATCCTTGATATCACAAATCAAACACCTCAGGATTTTTTCGTCCCCTTGGGAAAAGTACTTGGAAACCCTGATTACAATATTCTCCAGCTGGAAAGAATGGAGTGGAAGAAACATACAGTCGTTGATCTTAAAGAAATCGTACGTGCTTATGAGGCGGAGCTGGCACCTTCAGCTACGCCCTATGATCAATACTCTGAATTGGCGCAGTATGAAGAACAGTATGAAGAGCAGAATGAAGACACGCACACGCTACAAGCGATATTGACGCTAAGTGGGCAGGTTAATACTCAAGCGCTGAGCTATCAAGAAACGGTAGAGAGAATGAATTTACTGGCAGAAGAGCTTGAAACCATTGAGGAAGTTGAGCGTGTATTGATGTTGAAGATTCCCGTCGATGTTAGAGCACGTTCAAGCTTTAGTGATCAAGTCGGTGTGAGAGATAGAGAGCAAATAGCATTGACGAATGCAAATCGTTTCGAACTCTTGATTGTTCTAGCGAGGTCGAAGCATGCGTGATCTGTTTAACAATATAAAATGGCGAAACCATATTTCGGGTTTATTATTGATGGCCGGAAGTTTTTTGTTGTTAGTTGCGTCTACATATAATTATTGGCAGCAAGACAACAGACTTCAGATCGCAAAGCTAAATTTTACTGCTCAACAAGAGCTGAATTTCGATGCACAAAACTCTGAAGATATACTCGTTGATGAATTAGAAGAATATTGGGCCTTAAGAGACAAAGGATATATTGGGGATACGAGAAGACTTCAATGGGTAGAGACCGTAAGGCGATTAGCCAGCGAATATAGTATTCCCGACATTCAATTCACGCTGGAAAATAGTCAGCTTCTCACTGAAGACGACGGTGCTTTTTGGAGCCCTGATGTATCAATGCGTATGACTACGATGAAAATTGTTATGCGTATGGCCCATGAAGGAGACCTATATCAGTTTATGAACGGCATGCAAAATACAGCAAAAGGACTATTTGATGTGAACTATTGTGATTTAAAATGGAGTTTGGCTGAGAGCGATGAAGAGAGTCTCACTCGATTAAATGGCGTTTGTGAATTGCATTGGATTACGCTTGTAGATACGACGAAAAATTGGGGGCAGAAAAACGAATGAACCTCTGTCGAATTTTAGTAATGTTGATATGCATAATTTTAGTGCCTAAGGTTTTAGCTGATACGCCATTTGAAAAAATCTTCACGGAGAAAAATCAACGATATCAATTAGATAAGCTGCGACTTCAAAGTGAAGGCAACCAAGAAAATCCCGATAGTAAAGAAGACCAAATTTCGGTAGAAAAAAACCAGGTAAAGCAGCTCAGCAAGACACACAAAGTTCGATTTGGAGGCTATATCACTCATCAGAATGGTTCGGAAGTTTACTGGGTCGATGGTGAAACAGAATTAGGAGAGTCCGCACGTGATGTTCGGGTAGAGAGAGATGAGGCTAATAAGAAGTTTATATTCCATACATCGGATTCTCAAACTTCTCTAAAACCAGGGCAAGTTTGGTTAGTGGATAAAGAACAAATAGTAGAGCGCTATCAGTTAGATCAAGACAAAATTGAAGCGCTGGTTGACGTGCTAAAAGGTACGCCTGCTGATGCCGCATTAGACAATGATCCTGCTAAGAAATAATCGCTACTCAACACAGCATGGTGTTGTACTTATTGCGATGCTAACCATTTTGGTTGCAATTTTTACAAGCTTGATGATTTCCAATTTATCCCTTGATAAGTTGAAAGCTAATCGGGTTCAAGAAAATGCAAAAACTTTGAATTTAGCTAAAGAGGCTCTCCTCGGGTTTGGACTGCTTCAAACTCCTCCGGGAACACTTCCCTGTCCAGACACCACGGGTGATGGTCTAGAGAATACAATGGTAGTTGGTTGCCAGAGCCAACGTGGACTCTTTCCATATCGCACCTTAAACCTTGGGGAAATATCAGATCGAAGTGGCGCAAGACTTTGGTATGCCCTTGAGTTGGCTTATGCTGCTAATGCCCTTGGGGAAAGGAATCCTAGTCGTGTGACTACTTTGACTTTGGATGGTAATCTTGTGGCGGCTGTCCTTATTGCCCCTGGTAGCGCTATTGAAGAGCAAAATCGAGTATTACTCAACGTAACCGATTTTCTTGAGGGGGACAATGCTGATGCTAACCTAGACACTTATGTCAGGCCTCAAAGTGACATTGAAAATGATCAAATAATTGGGCTTTCACTTGAAACCTATTGGCCACTGATGGCAAGGCCAGCACTGAATGCTGCGAGACAATTATTAGTGAGTTACCAGGCAGTTTGTAATGAATATCCCTTCGCTGCTGTCTTTGGCGGACCCTATAACAGCGTCAATAATTTACAAATTGGAAGTCTTCCTCTCAGTTCTGCATTGCCAATTGAATGGGGTTTGGCCTGTGCATCGGGTACAGCACCCACACCTCCAAGCTGGTTAATCAATCACTGGCAAGAAGAATTATACTACTCACTATGCACCTCTGGGGAGGGGAGTTGTATCCAAACTGTAGGAGGCTCAATTAATACGGGAAGTGCGATAGTGATTGCACCCGGTATCATCCTCGGTGCACAATCTAGACCGAGTGGCGTGACAGGTAATTATTTTGAGCTAGAAAACATTTCACTACCCAACACCCAGTTTCGTGATCTAAAAACGATTAATCATTCGGCAAGCTACAATGATACGACTAACATTATTACGCCATAGATTCCTTTACCATAGGTACTCTGATGGTGCGTACAAAACGAATACCGAGCAGGGTTTTAGTTTAGTCGAGATGGCGATTGTCATGGTCGTACTCGGTGTCTTATTGGGGGGCCTGATTGTGCCGCTTTCAACACAGCAAGATACAAACAAGCGCCGCGATACTAAGCAATATTTGGAGGAAGCACGGGATGCGCTACTGGGATATGCTGCCTCAACAGGTCGTCTACCTTGTCCTGCGACCGCAGGGTCCGCAGGACTATCTGCGCCCAATACAGCAAGTACTTCTTGCACACTAGCTCATGGGTTTATCCCTGGTAGAACGCTGGGCCTCACCGGACCTGTAGATAGTGATAACCTGCCCCTAGATAGATGGCTTAATCCACTTCGATACAGCCTAACAACTTCTGGTGGTGGTGCTTATTCAGATAATATTACTTTGAGTTTGATTCCGGATTTTCAAATTTGTAGCGAAAACACTTGCGCTAACCCTATAGCAGATAATGTCGTCGCAGTCATTTTTTCTCAAGGTAATGATGGCGATGGAACGACTTCGCCAGATCAGCTGGAAAATACTGATGAGGATACCGTTTTTGTCCTGCGTACAATAACGGAAGCAGCGGGTACAGAATTTGATGATGAACTTGTGTGGATATCACCTAATGTCCTAACGCTTCAATTGGTGCGAGCGGGACAACTCAATTGAATTTACAATTCTCTTACAAAGTCAGTGATATACAGGCCTCTTATGGCTGGTGAATGTCGCTAGATTGGTCTAATATCATGGAAATTGTTAAATTGTCTCAATTAATAAGAACAATCTGGAGGAATCTTAACGTGCATGATCTAATAAATAGAGAAAAAAGCAGCATAGAAAAACGTAGAACAGGGCGTCAAATGCAATCCCACAATCAAAAGGGATTCACGCTTATCGAGATTGCAGTCGTGTTGGTTATTATTGGTCTGTTGATTGGCGGTATTTTACAGGGTACCGAATTAATCGATAATTCCAGAATCAAAAAGGCAGGGGGTGATTTTCAGGGCATAGCAACAGCTTATGTCTCTTATCAAGGTAGATATCAACGACTGCCTGGTGATGATGGCAATACAGCAGCGATACAAGCTCGAGGCGGTGATTGGGCTACCGTCACAGGCGGTAATAACAACGGTGCGCTCTTTGCTAGAAGAACCCAAACATTCACGGGTGGAGATGAAAACGATCAATTCTGGCAGCACTTAAGAGCAGCTGGGTATATTTCAGGAGATGCCTCTCTTGTGACACTGGCGTCCTTACCGAGAAATGCATTTTCAGGTCTCATGGGCGTGACTACTGAAGCCGTGCAAGGTGGCTTAGGCGGTATCAAGCTTTGTATGAGTCAAGTTCCAGGGAAATCAGCTTCAGCTCTTGACCTTCAAACAGACGATGGTTCACCTGATTCGGGTAGTCTGAGAGCAAATGTAGGTGTAACAGGAACCAATACAGCGCCTGCAGTGGCAGCGGTGGGTACCTACACTGAAGACAATGAGTACACAATCTGTAAACAGTTGTAAATCTACTTAGGGGAAAGGCGCTCGCCGTCTCCCCTTAAGACCTTGTGTGATGTGGTAATCTTCATGGTATATTCTTTCATTCGATAAACTGAAGGAGGATAGAATGAAGCTTGTCACTGGCCTTGTACTCCTAATTGCTTCTCTCCTAATCGTCTCAAGTTACTTTTTTTTTCTTGAGCCTCAATCAAATACAATCAAATTATACCCCCAGAGTACGCGATCCGTGGGTGAACAAATGGTTCAGCCTGAGCCGAGTCAGCCTTCAATTGATGAGTCTATTCTACCTAGCTCAAACTCTCTTCTACCCAGCTCAAATTCTCTTTGGCAAAGCAGAGGAGAAGCAAAAGATACGCCGCATTTGCGAAGTGATATCACCGACGCCGAGCTAGTACAATATGATCGGACTAAACTATTGGAAATCACAAATGGCGCTATTGTCGAAGTCTATATTCCACAACTGAACGAAAACCTTGCGGTCCTCATTACAAGCAGTGAACTGTTGTCATCGGGTAACGTAAGTATTATAGGTCATCTAAAATCCAATGAAATCTTTAGCTTTGTCATGACCCTAGGTGAGAATTCAATGTTTGCAACGATTGGCACGGCAGCAGGTATTTACAATGTGAGTGGTAATCGGGAACTGGCTTGGGTTATTCCAGCGCTTTCACTGAGAAAACAGATGAACACGGATGTATTGGATTACCGTTCAATTAATCCTGAAATGCCATCAACCACACTAGATCAGAATGGGTAGCAATATGAATAAACTTCTTCTGTGTATTAGCTTTGTCTTGATGATGTACTCGAATATAGCATCTGCCACCTTGTTAGAAATTGTTTGCCCTTGTGAAGTCAAGAGCGGCGATCAAACTTCTATTGTGATACGTGCTGGCGCATTGAATCGAGATACAACAACCAGCGGGGAGCTAAGGCTTAAAGTACTCTATCACCAAACAACCAGCTTTTTTGATAGTGGTTCTTTCGTTATGGGCATTGTCTATTTTAATACCACAGTTGCTGCTGGCCAGAGTGTTGCTTCTGTTGAAAGAAAGGCAGGGCTTACACCCGTCGCTGGTACCTATTTCGTGACTTTACTACTGGAAGAAAAACAAAGTGGTAATTGGACGAGGGTAGATTCCAGAAGAATGGAGGGTTCTTTTACCCTCAGTGCTGAGTACGGACAGTCTGTTAATTCAAGCAACGGAGCATTGTACTTTGATGGCACCCCTAGCATTACAATCTCTGGTAGTCAGGTCACTGTTGACTTGCCAGCTGTGGTGAATAGCTCTGACGCTTTCACGACAGGCAATCTAACAGCAAGGATTATCCAATCTAACAGTAAAACAATTTTTGGTGGATTTTTTATTGCTGCGACACAATCCTTAGAGACCACTTTGTCACCCTCATCGCAATTGCCGCCATCATCCTTTACCGTTTCCTACACAGAGCAGGGCAATGAAGGTTTTGACTTTTTCCACCTCACCATCGTAGATGACTCCGATGATGTGTCTCTAATGGGCGAAACAGTCAAAGTCAATACCGGTTCAATTGTGGCGCGAAATTTCGCTTTTGAAGGCGTTGATTTTCTTAACGATGCAGACGGCGATGGTATTTCTGATTCGAATGAAATCCTGACGGGGACAGATCCAAACAATTCATTGATCAAACCTGGTCCAAGTGTCATTGATGTGCTGGTTTTATTTTCTCAAGGGGTTCCTGCACTTTATGGTGGTGACGCGAGTGCAAGAATCGATCAATTGATTCAAGTTAGCACTAATTCTCTTCAGGCAAGTGGCGTCGACATCACCTTGAATCTGGTAAGCAGTGTTCAAGTCAATATCGATGAAAGCATCGGCCTTTCTGCTGCGCTTGATTTAATGGATGCTAGAAGCGCTCCCTTTGAAAATTTAAATATCCTTAAGAGTGACAACAAAGCTGATATTGCTGTGATGTTTCTGCCCTTTCAGATGGGTGATGAATTGTGCGGTTTAGCTAACCTCGGCGGTGCGCGTCTTGATGCGGATTTTTCCAGTAGTTCCAATGCAGCGAATGCATCAACTACTGTGTATATTGATTGTCCAGATGATACGACTATCCATGAGATTGGTCATATTCTTGGTTTGGGTCATTCTCGCCGACAAAATATATCCGAGAACAATGACGGCGGCACATTTCCGTGGGCGGTCGGCTATGGAATAGACAATAATTTTTCTACCGTGATGGCCTACTCTACTGAGTTTGGGAGTGCTGTTCAGCTCACGCGATTTTCATCACCATCTGCTAATGATTGCGCAGGTTCCGTATGTGGTATTGATAGGAGCGATTTAGCCAATGGTGCTGATGCGGTTTTATCTCTATCAGCAACGCAATATCAAGTAGCGGCCTATACTTTAAGTGATGCTTTGGATACGGATAATGATTCATCTCCAGATTCTGTGGATCTTGATGATGATAATGATAGTGTTGCAGATACTTTGGATGCTTTCCCCCTTGATGCGACAGAAAGTGCCGATGCAGATAACGATGGCATAGGGAATAACGCCGATACAGACGACGATAATGACGGGGTTGCCGACGCCTTTGATGCATTCCCATTGGACAGCTCGGAAACCCTGGATACAGACAACGATGGCATTGGCAACAATGCTGATCCGGATGATGACAATGATGGCATTGCGGATGCGAGTGACCCCGCACCCCTTGACCCATCAAATGCACCTGTTGTTACGGCAAGACTGTCTAACATTGCAACAAGGGGGTTTGTAGGAACAGGGGATAATGTACTTATTGGCGGCCTAGTGATTACCGGAACTGTGCCTAAAACAGTTGTGATAAGAGCGAAAGGCCCAAGCCTAATAGACCAGGGAGTGCCGGGTGTTTTGGTTGATCCACAAATGAATTTATTTTCTGGGGCCATAGTGATTGATAGCAATGATGATTGGCAAGATCATGACAATGTCGCCATGTTGCCAGATAATTTGAGGCCCACTAATAATCTAGCATCCGTTATCACGAGGACATTAGATCCGGGGAATTATACAGCGATTGTAAACGGTCGAAATGCCGGTACTGGTATTGGAATAGTTGAAGTCTTTGAGATTGCGGATACAGGGCTTACAAGATTGCAGAATATTGCCACCAGAGGATTTGTTGGAACAGGTGATCAGGTGTTAATCGGTGGGCTTGTGATCACAGGCACGACCGATAAATCGATAGTGATTCGGGCAAAAGGGCCTAGTTTAACTGCTCTGGGCGTGTCAGGTGCTTTAGTTAATCCTGAGTTATTGTTGTTGTCAGGAGCAATGCTGATTGATTCTAACGATAATTGGCAAGATCATAACAGGGCTGGAGAAATCCCTGTGAATTTAAAACCCACTGAAGATCTAGAAGCAGTCATCTTTATAGATCTTGCACCGGGGTCTTATACCGCCATTGTTCGAGGCGTTAATGAAGGAACCGGTGTGGGCATCATCGAAGTCTTTGAAGTCGACTAAGGTTTATTCACCCACTCTTCCGGATGGGGCGATGGCAAAGTTTTCATAACTTAAGGTAAGATTTGGATTGTAGGCAGGGTCTTGTTTAAGTTGGTCTCCCCAACGCAGTTTCATTGTTTGGATTTCTTTTGAATAACGTTTTTGTTTGCTCAATGTGTCTTCTAAGCCACGGCTCTTAGACTCATGATGGTAGAGTACAGCGAAAGGAGTCCAGACTGTTTTTAAGCCAAGCTCTCTCACTTTTAAACAGTAGTCAATATCGTTAAATGCAATCGCCAGATTTTCTTCGTCCATGCCCTCAACCCTTTCATAAGTGCTTTTTTGGGTGAGTAGACAGGCCCCGGTGACCGCTGAATATTCCTGTCGAGACTGGAGGCGATTGATGTAGCCGGGATGACCATTAGGAAAATATTTATGAGCGTGGCCTGCGACGCCACCAATCCCCAAGATGACACCCCCATGTTGTATTGAATCATCAGAATAAAGCAATTTTGCGCCCACAATGCCAACCTTGTCCTGAGCAATGACGGCTACCATTTCTGACAACCAATTCTTGCTAATAACTTCGATGTCGTTATTGAGAAAACAAATCAACTCTGAATTACATTGGTTTACCGCATCATTCATCAAGCGAGCAAAATTAAATGATCGTTTATCTCGAATGATGCGATGTCCGGTTTGCTTTTCAAGCGCTAACAAGTAGCTGAGGGTTTTTGGGTCGTCCGTATCATTATCAATAATAAGGATTTCAAAATTTTGATATTGAGTGAGTTTGTGAATGCTCTCGATGCAAGTTTTTAACAATTCAAATTGATTTCGAGTGGGGATAATAATTGAGACTGAGGGAGAAGGTGAGGGTGCTTCAAAAGTTACTTCATAGCTAATAAATTTAGTCTTCACTTTCGCTTCGATATTGCTGCGCTTAAGGTGCTCTTGAAGTGCACGCTCTCCCGCGATCAAGGCATAAGGTTTCGCCATAGGGTTTTGCGATGTGCTGTCCGGATGTTTGCGCCAGTGATAAAGGATACGAGGGATATGATGAATTTCATTGCTCTGCAATATTTCACTTGCTCGCAACACCAAATCATAATCTTGTGCACCCTCATAGCCTGCCCTGCATCCTCCCAGTGAGTCCAGTAGGTCTTTTCGATAAGCGGCTAAATGACAAATGTAATTACAGGAAAGTAAGTAGTGGTAATTCCAATCTGGTTTAAAATTTGGATCGCAGCGTAGCCCCGACTCGTCAAGCTTATCTTCGTCAGAGTATATGAATTTGGCATTAGGCTTGTTATTTATGGCTGCTGCTATCCAAAATAATGCATCATCTGAGAGCAGGTCATCCTGATCCAGAAAGCAGATAAATTCTCCTGTGGCAATCGCTATTGCGCTGTTACTGTTAAGAGAAATATTGCCATTTTTTGAGCGTTGAATAATTTTAATTCGCTTGTCTTTGTATCGTTTGGTGATAAATGAATCAAGATCAAAGTTAGTGGAACAATCATCCGCAAGGCAAAGTTCCCAGTTATCATAATGTTGATTGAGTACTGAGTTGATGGCCTCAGACAAATCTTCTGGATTGGCATTAAAGGTCGGGCAAACAATGGAAATGAGTGGTTTGTGTTTAAACTTGCTAGCAAGGCCGATGAAGTCTGGCTTCGCTATCATTTCTTCAAGATCGAGCCAGGTTTGGTAGTTGATAGCTTCTTCTGCTGATTCTGTCGTGTTATGGAGTAGATTTTCCTGAAAGTGGACTACTTGGAGATGTTTGATGCGCAATGTAATACCAATTGGTCCCTCCTTGAACAGGATGGCCATAAATTTGGAACACAATTTCAGGACACCACCTTCCTGCGTAATGGCACGAGAAAGGATAGAATGTGTTTGTTGTATCAATTTCATAGTATATTTTTAATTAAACCCTTCTCTAAGTAAAAGAGTGTATAAAAAAGCGGCTGAAGAAGAGAGACTGAACCTGATAAATAGAAGACTAAAAGTACTGCAATTTCTTTGGCTATCTCGAATATGGATACTACGGGATTTTGGTGGAGCATTGAAGTTCCTAAGCTGGTTGATTTCTGGCACCCGACGCGCGGGCTTTTTCCCGATCTTGGGTGATTTAATTTCTAGGATTGCATTTCTCAGGAAAAACGACGCTGTTTTGTATCAGAACTGGATACAAAACGTTGAACATCTACCCTCAACTCAATTTATAGTGAAGAATACTTATGATCTAGTTGTCATAGTGGATTCTACCGAAGGCGAAACTTTTAAGTTGTTTCTTGAGCACATACGACAGCTATCTTGGATTGATAGGGTGACTATCTTGTTGCCAGAGTCACCTTCAAGTGAGTGCAATATAGAGAATGTTACATTTAGCGATTACGCATCATTTAAGTTGGAACATCTTAATCACACGCATCCTGGCCGCGAGCAACTCAATAATATTGTGTTCATCCATACTCTCGCGCTATTTGAAAGTGCATGGATACCCGAAATTGATTCGCTTTTGATGAAGGGCGCCGATCTTGTGATTGTGGATCAGGATTCGGTTGGGGATTCGGTTGGGGAATCAACCACAAGAATAAAGGATAATGTAGCAAAAAACAGAAAAAGCCCGTACTTTAAATCGGGGTTCAGTTTGGAGCTTGCATACGACCCGGCTTATGCCCCTTGCATCTTTCTGACAAATCACTTGTTTTGCGATGTATTGAGTAAGACTCAGGAATGTGAACAAGTGGCTTATGGTCTGTCTTCAGCCTTGATGTCCGAG
Source organism: Pseudomonadales bacterium (assembly GCA_016763855.1). Lineage (GTDB taxonomy): Bacteria > Pseudomonadota > Gammaproteobacteria > Pseudomonadales > Azotimanducaceae > JAHRVQ01. The sequence continues at coordinate 21,143 of JAESSY010000132.1, read as the reverse complement.
GCAAGCTCTCCAAAACATTTGGCTAAAGTTGCAGTTCATCTACTCGAAAAACCAACGCCCTGGAATGCCATATCAAAACCGTTTAAGAAGGAGAGTCGAACCTTGGATTTGAGCACCTCAGGTTCTCATTTCCCAGAAGTTTACGAACCCATAAACAGTTTGAGCGTCACTATTATCATCCCTATTAAGGATAATATAAACCTGCTTATCGAGTGCATCGAGACGATCAGTCAGCATCAATATCAATCGAAATATGAAATTTTGGTGTTAGATAATGGCTCTGAAGAACCAGAAACACAATCTTGGTTAGCAAATGCTGAAGCGACAGGTTTAATTCGGTGTATTCAATGTGACTTTGAGTTCAACTGGTCAAAGCTTTCAAATATCGGAATAGAAAACTCTGAAGCTGAAATCATTGTGTTACTTAACAATGACACCCTTGTGATCACAGGTGATTGGTTAGATCGTCTAGCAGCATTGACAATGGAAGACAAAATTGGCGTAGTGGGTCCGTTACTGCTGTATCCAGATGATGCTATTCAACATGCCGGGGTCGTCGTCGGCTTTGGCGGTTTCGCAGATCATATCTATATGAATGAGCCAGCCGCAAATCGTGAATCTGAGATAACGGTTTCGCCCCATGTTAGAAGAGACGTAAGTGCCTGTACAGGAGCATGTCAAGTGTTTACGCGAAAGACCTATCTTGAAGTTGGTCCTTTTAATGAGGCGCTACGAGTGACAGGTGATATTGAATTTTGCCTTCGTGCTCAAAAAATGGGCATGCGAAATTTATATGAACCTGCTGTATCTCTTTACCATTTGGAATCTAAAACTCGGCGTAAAGGCTTAGATGATGAAGAAAGATGGGTTTTAAAAGAGGCTATCGGTGAATTGACCGTATTAGATGATCCGTATTTTAACCCGAACCTGTCCCGCAGTAGCCGCAGCCCGATGCCCAATTTAATTGCTGTTCGCTAATTTAAATATTTGGCCACTTACTTGTTAGAACAAAAATATTCTCGTATTTAGAGCCTGCCTAATTCAAAGTTTTCGTGAACTTTGGTTAGATTTTCATTGTAGTAGGGATCATTCTTTAGGCGCTTTCCCCATTTCTTTTTCATATAAGTGGCTTCTCGATCAAAGCGAATTTTCTTTTCACCTTTTTCGTCAGTACCCCGTGATATTGATTCATAGTGGTAAAGCTCAGCATAGGGTGTCCATATATTTCTATATCCAGCCTTATCCACTTTCAAGCAAAAATCTACATCGTTAAATGCAACACCAAGGGCTTCATCAAGACCGCCAACTTCCATAAACACTTCCTTTCTCACTAAAAGTGCAGCAGCGGTTACAGCTGACATATTTTGTACGACTTTTAAGCGACAAAAGTATCCGGCATCTTTTCTATCAGCGTATTTATGAGAGTGTCCGGCAACCCCTCCGAGACCTGTAATCACGCCTGCATGTTGAATGGCGTCATTCTCAAAATAGAGTTTGGCTCCAACGCAACCAATGTCACGTCTCATGACATGAGACACCATTTCACCCAGCCAGTCAGGGGAAATGATTTCAATATCGTTATTGATTAACCCTAATATCTCGCCTTCCGCAAAGCTTGCGCCGTAGTTGTTAATACCGGAGAAATTGAATGTGTAGTCGTAGTGAATGACTCTGATATTCTGGTTTTTTGTGATCGATTTAAAGTATCGGTGCGTTGCGGGTTTAACCGATTGATTATCAAGTATCAGAATCTCAAAATGAGAATATTGGGTTTTAGTCAAAATGCTTGATATACACTGTTCCAGTAATTCGACGCCGTCTCGAGTAGGAATAAGTAACGAGACCAAAGGTTTTTGTTCATGTTGCCATTGGCAGTGATAGGTATTGGGCATTAATCCTTTATCAACCCTAACATTCTCACCGATTCTCTCGAAGTGATCTTTTAGTGCGCGTATGCCAGCTGTCTCGGTGTAGTCTTTTTGATCTGGAGAGAGCGCTGTAGATCCTTCCGTTGCTCTCCAGTGATAGAGAATACGAGGTATGTGAATAATCTCTTTATCGTGGCCTTTTAGGCTCTTATCTTCTAGGTTATTACCTTTTAGATCAGCGCAATGCTCAACACACCGAAGTAATAGGTCGTAATCTTGACTGCCTTCAAAGCCGACACGGAATCCGCCGATTTTGTCAATGAGTTCTTTTTCATAAACACCGAAATGAGATATAAAATTTTGAGAATAAAGGAGGTCTCGATTCCAGTCAGACTTAAAGTGGGCGTCATATCTGTTTTCTGATTCATCAAGCTTATCTTCATCACTGTAGATTATCTTAGCCTTGGGATGTTGATTGATAGCATGAACTACGTAGGCTAGCGCATGTGGATGTAATTCATCATCATGATCTAGAAGGCCGCAGTACGCGCCGGTTGCCATTGTAAGGGCGTTATTACTAGTGACAGATATATGTCCATTCTTATCGAGGGATTTAAAGACTATTCTTTCATCTATCTTTGACCACTTATTTAGTATTGATGTGATATCAGAATTTTCGGAGTGGTCATCTACAAGACACAACTGCCAATTTTTATAGGATTGCTTTACGACTGAACGAACCATTTTTTCGAAAAGAATGGGGTTAGGCTTATAGACTGGTACCAGAATAGAAACCTTTGGTTGCCGGAAGAAGCCTTTTTTGAGCTTTTCTTCTATTTCAAGGGTTTGTTGGTGTTCAACCGTATTGATCCACCGCGGATAAGACGATGCAGAACCGATACTATCTACATAGGTTTTGTCGAAAAAATCCGATGCACTAAAGTCCCAGCTTGTATTAGCGCGCTGGCTTGATTGATTTATTTCCTTATAAGCATTTTCTACATTCAAAGTTTGAAATCGCTTGTGTTTGTTGATGAGACGAGCAATGACATGCGCTTGAATATCCACATCTTCTGAAATGGGTCTGATCATTAGGCGCAGCACATCAAAAATCCCTTCACTGGTCTGGGGGTCAAACCTGACCTTCTCAGGTAGCTTTTCAAGATAAAAATATCTGGAAGCCATGACCTTTTTTTCTAAGGGCAAAGCAATAGATTCATTCTCCTCAAAGCCGTTACCATTGCCATAATCAAAGTACAGTCTTGTTGCCTGAAATTGATACTCCATATCCATCATAACTTCGAATTCATACCAACCTGGCTGAGGTAGGTTAACAACTACAGACATGTGAGGATCGTCACCAGTAGATAACCATTTTAGTCCAGCCCTTTCGACATCCATCAAAGGTGCAAGGGTATGAGATAAATCTGATTGGAAATAGCGCTTTAATCTTTGAGGAAATAGTGGCATTAGAATTGAAGAGCTTGGTTACGTAACTTGCTATGATATACAGTGTAAGCTCGCTAGGGTAGTGATGTAGGAATTTTTAAAAATGGTAATGGATTCTAACGAACAGACGGATGTAGAAATACGTAGGCAGGATGAGCGCGTTCGACTTCTGTATGTCGATATCCAGTCACTACACGCCCGCATAGACAAACTTGTAAGAGAAAAGCGGAAAGCAGAATTTGATTTGGAGCAAGTATACGCGAGCTTTTCCTGGCGTGTCTCTGGGATATTAAGAGCTATACGCTATGTCGCGTGGACGCTACCCATTTTGTCTTTTCAATGGGCTCAAAGAATATTTTTGGATAAGGGTCTGATTAAGAAGGTAAAGCAGCACAGTAGGGACGCGGTTGAGGCAACTCAGTCTAGTCGCCTAAATAAGAAGAAAGCCTTGAATAAAACAATAGAGAAAATCAATCCGCTTTCTGAGCAATATCCAGAATATGAAGAAAGTCTCGTCTTTGTAGAATATGAGACTCAGTATATTGGAAAACAAAGTCAGTCCAACAGGGCTTGGTCTAAACAAGCACTTGAAAATTACAAAACTGCTTCTAGCATAGGGGGCAATGTTCTAAGAGACTCCTTACCAAAAGATTACGATTTACGGAACCCGGGAGTTTTTCGAAGACAGGCCCATGCTGCTATCGATTCTGGTTTGGATGGGTTTTGTTATCGCTATCGTGATTGTGCGACCAATGAAGATTTTGATGGACCCATCATGAATCATTACCGAAATGCTGAGTTAAATTTGTTCTATTGCATTTGCTGGTCTAGTGACTCTGTTGAAACTGAAAAATTCGAATTATTAGAAAGTTACTACTTGAGAAAATTCATTAAATACTGCTCAAAATTATTCGATGACAAGAGATATCTCTATAAAAAAAGTCGGCCACTGATTGTTGTAAAGGGCTTGAATGAAGCGCAGCTTAGGATGGCGACAGATGTTTGGCAGAAGTGGTCAACAGAGGAGGAGAGCGTTATGCCCTTCATCTTGCCCCTTGATGGTAGGGATGTAAAAGACTTGAGCGGGGCAAATGACCTTGCATCCGTTCGCGAGACCCTAGGGCGTAATGTCGATTGTTTTAAATTCGTATTAAATTCCAGCAATTTGGATTTTGCATCAACATTAATCAGTAATTTACGTAGTTTTTCTAAACCAGGGAGATTGGTCTTTCTTGATAGCTGGAATGATTGGAACAATAAACATGCTCTTGAATCAAACAGGCCTAATATTCTGGAACTGAAACAAAGAATGAGGCGAGCAAGAGAGGCCTTTGGTAGAAATTCAAAACAGGTTGTTGCCGTTATTGTTGATCAAAGTATTGAAACAGAAAACCTTCGAAATTGTATTGGTCATTTGCGAGATTTGGGTTATCGATCAAAATTGATTGTCCTTGATGAAACAGACTTTAATTTTAATGGAGTTTCTTCTCTCAAATTACGCGGTAGAGACAATGCATGGGACGGAACTTTGTTGAGAATGGAGAAGCAGGGATGTCACACCGCCATATCCTTAGTCAAAATGAGCGAAAATATGACTGAGTGCCTACTTGCCTGTGGATGGAAAACTAGCCATGTCAAAAGTAAGAGTATTGGTATTGAAGCGCTAAGGGAAGACTTGAGATTGGCTGGCTTATGGTTGCCTCGAATTACGGTTATTTGTGATGTTTCGTCGAAGACCCGCGTGAGCAGTATCGTAAGATTTATTACTCAAATTGAGAAACAGTCTGTCGTGCCTGTTGAAATTGTTTTCAAAGGGCAATACCTAGATGAAAAAATTACCTCAGAAAAGGTTCCTCATATCCATTATGTTGAGTACTTTGAACTTAGTAAGCCTGTCCTTGGGGAAATAGTTTGGCTGTCCCATATTGAAACAATGTTGCCCGAGGATTTCCTAGTTACTCAGAGTCGCATGTTACAACGTAGTGACACCGTCGCAGTACTCTACCCATTCAAGAATGCAGGAGAACAATCGGGTATCAATGGGCGAAACTTTTCTCGGTTAAAAGCGGTCAGAACTAAGGACATCGTGAGTGTTAATAAATTAAGAACGAAGAATATTTTAGGTTCCTTTCAAGAGGTCTTGCTCCGAAGCTCGGATTTAGCATTTGTGTTGGGTCGTTATCAGATTTTAGGTGATGTACTTAAAACCCAAAAGGATTGGCTGCTGTGGTTATTTTTGGCACAAAGAGGAAAGATAGTTAAGAGTTCCCAAACAGAAGTATCGAGCCTTTTGTTCCGACCGAAAGAAGAAACAATCGAACACAGTCAGGAGATGGGAATTTTGCAGTCCTATTTTGGAAATGAGACGGAAATACACAGAAACTTCGATGATCACAGTTGGTCTGAAACCCGGCAAAAATTGCGGCTTTTAGATGAAGTTATGTGTTTTGAGCCATCAGTGGAATTGAAAAAATAATGCCTCCATACCTACATGAGAGAGCCCGTAAGAAAGAAAAGGCGATTAACCTTGTCTAAGCTTGGAGAGAATAAACTTAGAGAGCATAAGCTTGGAACTTATTTTCTCCTGGTTGTATCCCTATTGTTTGCTAGTAGCACATTTGGATTAAATACGAGTGAGAATCAATGGCCGCCCACAAAGATTGAAGACACTGATCACCTTCAAATGTTGATATGGGATGATGTAGTTGAGAAGTATCAATTCTCAGGACTTGCCCAGTACTACAATAATGTAGACTATTATTTATTTGAAAATGACGTCCTTCAAGAAATTGATGAACACGTGACGATCGAACTTTCAGCAAAACAGTGGTTTATTGTAGTCGGTCGCTTCAATGTACTGCTTGTTCAAGCTGAAGGACTGATTGTACGCAAAAGTGATTCTCTCATCATGACAGAGAACACTGAGATCCTTAGTCGTTTATCATCGACTGTCAAGATTTTATCAAAGCCTGAATTAGAAAAACTGTCTCCGGCTTTTGATATCCTTAGATATCATCATCTCTGGTTCGGTTTTGCAGAAATTGCAAAACTGGTCGAAGCTGTGCTTGTTTTTATTCAAACAAAACTCATTGGGAATTGGGGGTTGGTTCTGTTTGTATTTGCAATTCTCGTCAAACTAATTTTACTCCCCTTAAGCATTTTCACCGCTAAGCTGCAACGAAGGGTCAGTGAAGTTCAAAGCAAATTGGCGCCAAAGCTTAAGGACATAAAGTCAAATTATGATGGTGAAGAAGCACACAATTTACTAATGGCGGCTCACAAGGAGTTGGGTGTCTCGCCGTTTTATTCCTTGAAACCACTTGTTGGTCCTCTAGTGCAAATTCCGATACTGATTGGCATTTTCAATGCCTTGGGTGAGATGCCCCATTTCCAAGAGAGTACTTTTTTCTGGATTCAGAATCTGGCTTACCCGGATAGTGTGGGTAGTTTGCCTATTAGCATCCCGATGTTTGGACTGGATGTGAGTTTGTTACCGGGATTAATGACGGCTGTGACCATAATCTCGACAGTGCTTTTTTCTAATAGTAAGGCCTCAGAAGAGGAGTTGTCCAAGCAGAAGCGGAACCTATATTTGATGGCCGCAGCGTTCTTCTTGTTGTTTTATCCCTTTCCAGCGGTCATGGTGCTCTACTGGACCTACTCGAATATTTTGCATATCGCACAACAGAAGGTGGTTAAGATTTGACCTTACTTGATATGATTTGCGAGAATTTTCGTCAGAAACTTGGCTCCAGTTTGGGCCGATGAACCCTGATTAAATACATCACACACTATACCCTCTTGGGTATGGGTTTTTAGACTAGCATCAATTTTGTTACATAATTGATCCAACTCATTTAAGGGTAATACGCAGCCAATTTTCTCTCGGATGGAAACCTCAAAAGGCTCTATATCGATCTCTGTGTATTCGGGGTTGTTCACTTTTCGAGGTACGTCGATAAAGACGACCGGTTTATCCAGTCCAAATGCATAGTCCAAGGCTGCCCCAGACCAATCACAAATCATGATATCGGATTGATGTAGAGACTCTTGACCGTCGACATTTGCTTCGAATTTAAACAAAGCATTATGCTTATACTGACTAACGATTTTGTTAACCATTGCTTCTGAAAATTTAATGGTTTGTGGATGAGGACGAAGCGTTACCTGGTATCCCCTAGACATGAGGAGATCAACCACGACATCTCCTACGGTTTCGATTATGCTATCCGGACCCCAAGACGGGGCAAGCAATACATGAATAGGTTCATTATCTTTTGTTTTCGTTCTCAGTTTTGCCTGATCAATAATGTCATCGAGGCGGGCATAGCCATGCTCATACAAGTCTTTCTTTGGTAGTTTGTATTGAGTCTCAATTGCACGGATTTCCTTCAAATGATGCGGCGCAGCGCAGAAGATCGATTGGTAATGATCAAATGCACCCTTGCGATAAACCATGTGCATGCTGACTAAAGAATGTTGTACATAGACATAGTGAACGGAATGCCTTGAACATTTAACCTGATACTGTCCAATATCAGGCATGGTCATGACCATGACGTCTGCTTCAATATTCTCAAACAGCCAATTTCGAATCCAACCTTCGTCGATCTCAAAACTTCGATAATTGGGATGGACTAACTGTAGACCCGGATCATTTTCGTTTGAACTGATAAAGCAGATCGGAATATTTGAATTTTCAAGTAATGCCTTGATAAGCCCTTCAAGATGAATCCAGTAATTTTTTCCTTCAGAATAAAAAACAAGGCGGCGTTCTTCCCTTGGTAATTGCTGAAAAGCGCCAAGTTCCCTGAAATGCTTTATAAATTTGAAAATAGATTTCATCCGTTATTTATCAGAGCATCAAAGGGTACTATTTATTACAAACACTATTCTTTTAAGACATTACTTTTTACAAGCAATGATTCTTGCAACAAATGGGTCTTCTTCTTTGTACTTGGCCATGCCTTGACCGACAAGACTATAACTAATATTAAAACCGCCATTTTCTAAGCGTGCGTGGAATGCATCGATATTGATATAGCGTCGGAAGTGATTTCCAAAAACCTTATCCAGCTCTGCATCTTCTGAGGATCTGAACTCGAAATATATTTTCTCTCCTGCTTGTAAACAGCTAGACAATATTTCCAAGAGTTTTCTTTCTTGTTCGTCATCGAGAGAGTGCATAACAAACCGTGAATAGAAGGTAAGCATCGAGCTTTCGCTCTTGTCCCTTGCATGCTGAATGACTGAACTCACATTCTCAAGATTGGTCAGATCGCCTTGAAAAAATGACGTATGTTCTACTTGGCGCTCTTTTGCCTCCCGTTCACAACTGGCAATTGCCTCGTGTGAGAGATCCATTGCAACGGTAATGTGACCCTGGCTTGCAAAGTAGAGCGAATCTCTTCCATTTCCGCTACCTAATTCTACGATTGTGTCAGTAGGATCGATTTCGGTTAGCATACAGACACAAAACTGGGAAGGCGTGCTCTTGAAATTGGTTTTGTAGAAGTTGTCCCAGTAGGTTTTGTTGAGATCGATGTTCTTTTCTGACATTAGGAGGTATATCTCTAATTGTTTAGCTCGGGTTGGTTTCAAAATTATTCGGCACAACCTTTTTTTCTCTATCCGTTGTGCGAACAGATTATACCTGTGAGTGATGCTAAATAAAACATAGCCGATACTGGATAGACAGTGGGATAGGTAGACGCGATAAAATTAATTCTACGATTGATTAGGGCGTTCTTTTCAATGTATCAATGTTATCATTCCTCCCCTGTTGGCCGCTGGCTTACAGTCATTGTAAATAGAGACTGAGAATATTGATGAATAAAAATACATTGGTAACTTCGAGCTTATTATTGGCTTTTTGGGCATCTCCTGTGTTTGCCTATATTGATCCTGGTTCGGGTAGTGCGATTATGTCGGCAATCATCGGCTTTTTTCTTGCGGTCAGCATTGCAATTAAGACATATTGGTATAAGTTGAAATCTTTACTCGGATTTGGCAAGTCTAATACTGTCAGTGATTCCAAGGTTAGCGAAGGAGATATGGGTTCTGACAAGGGCGACGGCTAATCGCAGTCGGGTCGGGCTAAGAAGATGCCATCTCACTCAAGCATGGTAGAATTTATGCTGTTTATAATTTTATGTCCTAATACCCCTGATAGATGAAAACAAAGCAGCGAGACAAAATAGGCAAGAAAGCTGTCATCATTCTTGGGATGCACCGAAGCGGTTCCTCATTGCTGGCTGGGATTTGCCATTTGCTAGGAGCGGATCTGGGTAGTGATCTCATTCCTCCTGCGAAAGATAACCCTAAAGGCTTTTGGGAGAATCAACTCGTCGTTGATTTTCATGACCAGTTGCTTTCGAAGCTGCAACGTCGATGGGATGCAGTGCTGCCACTAAGGGATCAATGGTGGATGATGAGTGAATTTTCCGAAGAGTCAGATTTCCTGGAATCTTTGCTTAAGGCTCAATTTAGCAATTCAGAACTATGGGCGGTAAAAGACCCAAGAATTTGTTTACTCCTTCCATTTTGGTTAGATATTCTAGAAAGAAATGATATTAGTGTTCATTTTATACTCATCCATCGTCACCCAAATGAAATAGTCCAATCTCTCATCAACAGAAATGACATGGCTCAATCAAAGAGTCAGCTCCTGTACTTGCATCACTATTTAGATGCCGAGCTAAACACGCGGCAGAAATCGCGAACTATTCTTTCCTACGACCAATTGCTGGAAGATTGGCAACAATCGATAAATTTGGTTTCCTCATCTGGAATTGTGGAGTGGCCAAATGACATTGCTACTGCACAGAAAGATATTGAAAAATTTGTTGATAGAGGAATTCGCCACAATGAGAAGAATGAGTTAGCAGTTAACGATGAATTGGGTGAGTCCACACTAGCTGTATATGAGGCCCTAAAAAAGATAGGAGAGGGTGAGTTAGATTTTGCGACGAAAGATCTAGATTTAATTCGAGAGAAAATCACAGGCAGTGAAAAGTTTCTTCTCTCATGGATGGATGAGCTAGAAAAACAAAGTCTAGAGATTAAATACAAACAAGCTGAAAACTTGAAGTCCCTGGAAGTGAGACGTGAACAACAAGCTGAAATAGAAGTACTCGAAAAACTTAAAGCAGAATATATACAAAAGTTGGAAGAGAACAATCGGTTTATCATTCAAACGGGTAAAGATTATCAAAAACAAATTAGGCAAATATCGCTTCACAGTGAAGAACAACAAAATGAAATTAAAGAAATAACTGATAATAATGAAAAACAACAAATCGAAATTGAAGCCTTAGGTAATGAGTTAGCTGATCATCAAAAAGAATCCGTTTTTCTACAGCAATCATTGTTAGAAGAAAAACTAGAGGCCGACAAATTATCAAAAATCAGAGTTAAATTAATAAAAGAAATTTCTGACCTTGTAGAACATGTAAGTACACAGGATGAAGATATTGGTGCGCTCAATCTGAGTTTAGAACAGAAAAGAACAGAACTTGAGACTTTACAAGTCCTATATCACGAAAAAGAAACCGAAATCCATCGTTTGACCGCAGTGACTATAGAACAAAATCAAGTTGCGGAAATTGTTAAGAACGATCTCAATTTGGCAAATCAAAACTTAAGCCTTCAGTATGCAGAAATACTTCGCATAAGAGCCAGCCTAGAATCAGTTTATAGCTCGACTTCCTGGAAACTCACAGTACCGTTAAGAAAGTTGAAAGGGCTATGGAATGTGGTCGGCGCAACTAGTTCTCTTTTAAGCCTAGCTTTGAGATCTAAATCCCTTGTCCATACTCTTTTGATACGCATACCCCGAGTAATGCGAAAAAGAGGCCTGAGGGGACTGATCAAAAATTTTCCAGAGTATGTCAATTACGCACTTCGAATAAATCAACTTGATCAATCCGTCGGAACAAAAATAAAGGAAAAAAGTCATGAAGAACGATACCATCCGGAACAAGAAGAAGGCTTAGAAAGTATAGATGCAACTATTTCTGTGGTGATACCGACCTACAATGCAGGCCATGAATTCTATTGGTTGTTGAGAAAACTTTCAGGGCAAAAAGGACTGTCCGGCGTAGAGATTGTTATTGTCGACTCAGGATCAAGTGATGATACCGCAAGCGTCGCCAGTAGCTTGAATTGTAAGGTGGTCAACATTACGCAGGAAGAATTCAGTCATAGTTATTCCAGAAATTTGGGAGCGAAAAATGCGACAGGTGACTACCTGATATTCATGGTTCAAGATGCTTACCCGATAGGAGATTATTGGCTTTATGGTATTTTACGATACTTGTTAGATCATAAGGAAGACGGAGTCGCAGCTGTTTCTTGTGCTGAGTATTGCAGGCTTGATAGTGATATTACCTATGATTGTAATGTGGATACCCATTACAAATTTCTGATGTGCAGAGAGGCAGATCGAATTGGAAGTTATATTGGCGATGACCATATGTCTTTAAGATCTCAGGGCCAATTGAGCGATGTTTCCTGTTTAATCCCTAGAGCACTATTCTTGGAGTATGGCTATCAAGGTGACTATGCCGAGGATTTGGATCTAGGTATTCGGCTCATTAAGAATGATAAGAAAGTGGCGATGCTGGCGTCAATTAAAACTATTCATTCTCACAATCGCCCAGCTTATTACTACTTCAAACGGTCTTTCGTTGATGTCATTTTTCTTGTTCGTCAGTTTGAAGACTCTGAAATCCCTCAAATTCAAAGCTTTCAAGGATTAATGCTAGGAATCGTTAGTTCCGCCTGTAACGTCAGTCGATTGATTAATGGTTTTGAAGTTGAGTGGTCTGATGAGAAAACAGGCGATGCGCTTCAAATAGCCGAGAACAATTTAATAAACGCATCTAAAAATTTGGATATTGAAAGAGACATCGAATTGCAAGATGAGCAACTATCAAAACAATTGTCCCAGTATCGAGACGATCTGTTTGGTGAAGGTATTATTCACTCAACTGTAGATGAACAAGAGGCCTATGCATTCTTTGATGGTTTTATTGGGCGAATCAGACACTTTCGAAGTTTTGCTAAAAATATTTACCTTGAGCAAGATTCGAGTTTACGAGAAGAGTTATTGGGTATGTACACCAAAAACTTTGCTTCAACTGTTGGTGCTTATTTGGGTTTTATGTATCTAAGAAAAGAACAACTGGATAAAGCCTCTCAGGATTATCTTGAAAAAATCAGAGAAGATTTGCAGGCGGGAATTTAATCATGCGAATTTTGATACTCGTACATCAATTTTATCCCGAATACACCGGTGGCACTGAGAAGGTTACATTGGGGCTAGCGAAGCTTGCACAGAGAGCGGGTCACTTCGTTCGGATACTGACCTGTGTTAACGGCGAGATGGAGGATAACTGGAAACACGGCAGTTCGCCTTCACTATGGGATACCGCCGTTGCTGGAATACCCGTTACCGGTATAAAACACAAGGATATCTCTGAAATAGGCGATTATTCTCTAGAATTCAATGAGCCTTTGGTCGATGAGATTGGCACTCTATTAGCCATCGAAAATTTCGATGTGTGTCATGTCATGCATAGTATGAGGATGACGTCGGCAATTCAGGCAGTACAAAATCACGGCTTACCCTATGTGATGTCCTTAACGGATTTCTTCTTGCCTTGTTATAGGATTAATCTGATTACTCAGTCAGGCAATTTGTGCTCTGGTGCTGACGGTGGATACGAATGTGGCAGAAGTTGTTTGGTACCGGAATGGGAAAAGGATACGCTCGTGCGGCGCTATCAAATAGCACACAAAATAGTTCATGAGGCACAATACATTGTCTGCCCCTCTGAATTCGTGGCTACTCAATACCGACAAGAATTTTTGGGGGTAAAGTTTAAGGTAATCCCTCACGGTATTGATCTCTCTGCTTTCAGATTCGACCTTCATAAATCTCATTCTGGAGGATTGGTATTCGGGTTTCTAGGGTCGATGAATTCAGTTAAGGGAATAGATGTGCTAATTTCTGCATTCAGAGAAGTCACTCACCCTGACACCGAGTTACACTTATATGGTGGCTTTTTTGGTGATATAGAGTTTAAAACCAAATTGACAAAGCTAGCTTCTGGCGATGAGCGAATCAAATTTTTTGATGCCGTCTCTCACGATAAAGTGTTTGATGTTCTCCAAACATTTGATGTGATTTGTATCCCTTCGGTAGTGCCAGAAACTTTTTCTCTGGTTCTACACGAAGCAACCGCCGCCCGTATCCCTGCACTAGTGTCATCTCTTGGGGCGCCGAAAGATTATGTGGAGGCGAACAATAGCGGCCTTGTTATAGCTGCAGGTGACAAAGTTGCATGGTCGAAGGCACTGATCAAGGTTGTTAGCGAGCCGGAATGCCTTGATGATTGGCGAGAAAACTTGCCCTTGCCACTTCGCACTGAAGAAGAGGCGTTTTTTTATCAAGGGGTTTATGAAAAGAGCATTTCTTAAGAAGATTGGTTGGCGTGAGTAAATTACAATTATCCAGCGATATCATTGAAGACCCAGATATGCCGACTATTCAAAGAATATTCGTCTCGCTTTCATTCGTCATTGTTCTTTTATTAATACCGTTTCTCCATGTATACGCGCTAAATATAACCAATCTACAATTTCCCCTATTTAGAATAGGACCATCTGTTTTTGGACTGATAGCCGTAATATTTTTGGGATTATGGGGGGTTCAGAAATTTCTAAGTCATCAGCTAGAAAAAAAGTTCCAGGTTTTTTTGATTTTTGTCTCTGTTATTGTATGGATGCAAACGAATTTCTTCGTAGGAGATTATGGGTTTCTTGATGGGCGAGAGCCTGATTGGCAAGCTGATAAATTAACTCCGTACCTACAAGTTTCCTTCCAACTATTGATCTTGGTATTTTTTGTATTTCGACATAAACTTGTCAGTCAAAATGCATCATTCATTTCGATTATGCTCCTGCTAAGTTCTACCTTCAGTCTTTTTCCGTACTATTCAGCATTTTTTGGAGTACAGGAAAAAAAGTATGCTTTCAATGCGAGTCAAGTATTTGAATTTTCGAAAAGAAAGAATGTCATTGTGATTCTCGTGGATACGCTCCAGGCAGATGTAGTGAATGAAATATTGACTGAATCACCAGACCTTAAAGATGTTTTTAGCGGCTTCACCTTTTTTAGAAACTCTGTGAGTGCTTTCTCAAAAACCTATGCTTCAGTGCCTGCATTACTATCGGGAATCGCTTTTGATAATTCGTCTACTCTGCCAATTTACCTAAAAGAAACTTATCGAGAGAAAAGTCTTCCTGCACGCTTATTGAAGGAAGGGTATGATGTAAGACTTCATTCCTTTGCCCCATATTCTCTTGTTGCTCATCCTGAGGTCGCAATGAATGTCGCGGGAACAAAAGGAAATAGCCCCTCTCAGGAAGGGATGCTGCAGAAGGATTTGGTGCTCTTGGCCAATTTATCTTTGTTCAAGCTAGCCCCTCATTTAATCAAACCCTGGATTTACAATGGAGGGAATTTCCGGATTCCCTTACCTCCAGTGACTCCGATTAAGGCAGAATGTGCGCTAGTTGAAGAAAATGTCCAAGTGTCGAGAAATAATTCGGCCTTTGATGCAAAGTTCTTTGATGAATTTTTACAATGCGCTAGCGCTTCCCTAGATAAGTCTACGTTTCGATACTTCCACCTTTCCGGCGCCCACGCTCCGTTCCAATTTGATAAAAAATTTGAGTACATAGAGCAACAAACTATCAATCGTAATAATTTTAAGGCTCAGACTCGTGGTGTATTTTCTCAATTGGAAAATGTATTCAACAAATTACGGGATCTGAATATATACGACAATGCCACAATTGTAGTACTCGGTGATCACGGAGCTGGAGACTTAGCTGTTGATTTGAACCTGAAGCAAGTTGGCTTGCCTTTGAGAACGCAACAACATTCAAAATTGAATGAGCAAAAAGTTATGGGTGGAATCGCAGCCTTGTTGTATAAGCCGGCTAAGTCAAAAGGTGAGATCAGAATCTCTGATGTTCCTGCGAGTTTAACGGATGTTGCTCATACCATTCACAGCGAACTTGGTCTGAAGAGCCAAGGATTTCCTGGCCTAAACCTATTTGAAATTAAACCCGGTGATCAGAGAGTTAGATTACACAAATACTATGAATTTGGTGGTTGGGATATCGATTATATTTTGCCTCTGACAGAGTACGTTATTAGAGGCTTTAGTTGGTTTCCGGAGTCATGGGCAGTTTCTGATAGAAACTTGAATATCATCAAAGATTTAGATTACAAGGGACTCATTATCAGTATGGTTAGTGATGGGAATCTGAGTGATTATGATGCAGGTGGTTGGGGAAAGCCCCTGGAGAACGGTACAAAATTGGAGGCGAACGAGGCAAAATTACGCTTTCAAAAGAGCTTTAATGGTGAAGTTGTCTTGCAAATGACATATCAAAGTTATCCTGTATCTGTTGGGACAGATGAAACGATTACGCTTGCTCTTGCAGGTCAAATGTTAGGTAAGTGGAATTTCTACCCAGGAGATGGGCAACGAAAAAAAGTGCTTGTTATTCCCGAAGCACTAGCGAATAAGCTTAGTCAAGAATCCTTGTCATTGAGATCTAGCAAGATTGAAAGTGGCGTGAGAATTAAAGAATTCAGAATTGATAGTCCAGGAAAATATGATTACAACATTGGAACAGAAATTGACTTTAGCAATACAGGATTGGGTAAGAAATACCAAACCTTTGGTTGGTCCACAGCTGAAAAATGGGGAAGTTTTTCCCTAGGCCACAGATCTGGATTAATGCTCAAGTTAGGATCTCATCCAGAACGTGATCTAGGTTTGAACATGAACTTAGACGCCTTGCTTTTTGAGCCATGGAATGAACAAAGAATATCGATAATTATAAATGATCAAAAAATTGAAGACTTGATTTTTAGAGATACTAGGGCGCATCAAGTTACCTTAAAAATTCCACAAAGAATTCTATATAATACTAGCTTATTCAATATACAATTTGTTTATCACAATGCAATAAAACCAGAATCCTTAGGAACTTCGACTGATACTCGATATTTGGCTCAGTCATTGAAAAACTTGAGAATATATGACTGGGATAAAAAGGTATCAATCCAAAAAGTACAACCCAAGAGTTTTCAGCTGCTTCTAGAGGGCGGAGACTTGTATCTTCAGGACAGCGAGGGAGATCGTTATCTAGTTGGCCATAGATTGAATGGATATCTGGATGGTGTAACCAATGATGGTACGATCTCTCGCTTTGGTGGTTGGGCTGTCAATACTGAAAAGCCGAGAGACAAACCTTTTGTTGTAATGTTTGAAGATGATAAGTTTCTCACAGTTAGAAAACTTAATGTTAAACGCCCTGATGTAGCGTCACATTTTGGAGAAAGTGAACTTCATGATTCTGGTTTTTCTTTTAGTTTTCCCAATGTTAAATTTAACGGAACGAAGACACTTAAGTTATTTGTTGTATCCGATCTTGGTCATGCTTCTGAGTTTGTCTATCCGCCTAGGTTCCGATCTGGTACCAATGAGAGCAAATAGTAGATATTGAATGACTAAGCTTAAAAAGTTGCTTCACATAGTAACATTGAGCGGTCTGGCTGTCGCTCAGCCGATATATTCCATTTTTTCGAACAATGCAGAATTTTTTGTTGCTCACGACACACAACCTATCATGCTAATATTTTTGTGTCTTGTTATTAGCCTTGTGATTCCTATTTTGCTTTTACCTGTCACGTTGGTCCCGGGAAAAATTGGTCATTTTTCTTTTTTAGGATTGGTATCAATTTTTACTTGTCTGATGGCATTACCTCTAATTGACCAGATAGGTGTAATCTCCGAATATTCAAAAATTCTATTATCGGCAACTTTTGGTATCTCAATTGCCATATTGTATCTGTTGTTGAGTGGTTTTCGTTTGTGGTTAACTCTCTTTAGCCCTCTTGTATTCGTTTTTCCAATTCAATTTTTGTTTTTTAGCCCCGTATTTAGCCTTTTATTTCCTGACTCTGTATATAAGGTTGGGGCATTGGAGAGAGAAGGAACGCCACCAATTGTACTTGTAATTTTAGATGAGCTCTCGACCCAGTCTTTGCTAAATCGAGATAAAGGACTCGACCGTAGTCGCTATCCTAATTTTGCAAAACTAGCTGATGATGGTACGTGGTATAAAAATGCGAGCACGATGGGTCTAGCTACAACTCAAGTAGTGCCCTCAATATTATCTGGACTAGCTCCATACCAAGATGAAGAGACGAGACTACCAATTGTAAAAGCTTACCCTAAAAATATATTCACGTGGTTACGTAAGAGCTATGACTTTAATGTATCCGAGAGAATAACTACATTGTGCCCGGACAATTTGTGTAATAAGAATCAGGGAGAACCTACCTCGTTGAAAGGTATGGCCATAGATATGGCGGTGGTTTATCTTCACAGGGTAACACCCTCTGGGTATAGATACTTGTTGCCAGATATTTCTTCTAACTGGACAGGGTTCGGATTTAGCGTAATGGAAGAAATTAACGCCCCAAGAAAAATTTATGAAGGGGAGCGATTTGAAAAATTTATCCATTCAATAAAATCAGGAGAAAAACCCAGCCTAAATGTGATTCATTCCGTACTTCCTCATGTTCCTTATAACTATCTCGCTAGCGGGACTCATTATGCTTACGAGAAAGGTGTTCCTGAAGGCGTAAATAATGAAAGATGGAGTGATCAAGAAGAAATTGTGAAGCTTGGTTACCAGCGTTATTCCCAACAACTAGCTTATGTGGATAAATTACTTGGTCAGCTATTTCATCAATTAGAAATAGAAAATTTGTATAATGAAGCGCTCGTAATTGTTACTTCAGACCATGGAGTTTCATTTCAGGTTGGGCTGCATAGACGAGATCTAACATTAGAAAGTTTAGTTGATGTGGTTCCAGTGCCACTAATCGTTAAATTTCCGCACCAGAAAGAGCCAAGTGTAGATGGGCGCTTCGTTTCCAATGTGGATATTTTGCCAACCATAGTCGATGTTTTAGCGGTAGAACTTCCTTGGGAGATGGCTGGGTTTTCATTGTTATCAGAACGGGATAGAGCAGAAATTTTAATACCTTTTCCTGAGCCAGCACGAGATCTTAGGTTTTCTCCGAAAGACACTTTTAGTGCGCCACATTTTGAAAAGCTTTTGGGGTACTCTGGGCTAGGAAAGATCCGTCCGGATACCGAGGAGAATTTATTAAAAGATTTTCTTGGACAGGACACAAAACAAGTTAAACAGGTCTTTCAGGGCCAATTAAAGATTGAAAATAAAATAGCATTTAGGAATATTGATTTAGATTCGAATTATTTGCCCGCCCTTCTTAAGGGAGAAGTAATTTCGGATGAGAGTGCTCCATTAACTTTAGGTTTAGCTGTTCAGAACAAAATAGTTGGCTTTACCAAGACATTTTCTTTTTCTGGGCAACAGCATCATTTCTCGTTTTTGATTCCAGAGAAGGCATTCTCCAATGGTGATAATAAGATTGAGGTATTTGCCATTACAGACCAAGATTTTGGTCTTTATCTTCAAAGAGTTGTTGAGGACTCTTGGGTTTTTTATCCTTCTAAATCCATCTTGGGATTCTTAGATCGTATAATCGTTCGAGAAACTGATGTGTTTTTTACAGGGTGGGCGATTGATGTAAACACATTGTCCCCGGCATCAGAAGTTTATTTAATTATCGAAGGCGAGGTGATCGCCTGGTCAAAACTAACGATAAGTAGGCAGGATGTTGATTTGAAGTACAATTCAAAAGAGCCTCTTATTTCGGGGTATCAATTCAGCATTCCACGCAAACAGCTAGAAACAATGTTGGACGAGGGATTTTTGCTTAAGGACATTCAAATAGTTGCTGTAAATGCTAAAAATGAATCAAATGCACTGATCATTAATCCAAAGGCGATAGCAAAAGCGTTGAGTCAATTTGGTAGGCTTCCGATTCTCACTAATTAAATTAGGTAAAATGAGTGTTGATCAGCCTAGTGGCTTAGCCCCAGCATCCTTCTCAGACAACCTAGGCTCCCCCTCAATCGGCCACTCAATGCCAATCTCAGGATCATCCCATTTCACACACCCTTCGTCAGAAGGGTTGTAATAATCCGTACACTTATATTGAAAATCAGCAGTTTCAGATAAAACCAAAAAACCATGTGCATATCCAGGTGGCACATAAAATTGAAGGTGGTTTGATCCACTCAATACAACACCAACCCATTGTTTGTAGGTCGCGGATTCTGGATTGATATCAACAGCGACATCAAATACTTCGCCCTGACTAACGCGAACGAGTTTCCCTTGAGGCTGAGTGATTTGAAAATGAAGTCCTCGCAACACCCCTTTGCTGGATCGGCTATGATTGTCTTGGACAAAGGGCTCGATTATCCCCGCTTCATCGCGATATCGTTCGGCATGAAATGCCTCAAGAAAATATCCTCTCTCATCGCCAAAGACTTGTGGTTCAATAATGACAGCGCCTTCAAGCACCGTTTGTATAACCTTCACAGACTTCTGTCCTGATACTTAAGAAGGTCTAATAGATATTCTCCATAGCCGCTCTTTAACAAGGGCTTTGCTAGGGCTTCAAGCTCTGCGCTGGTAATCCATTCCTGGCGCCAGGCGATTTCTTCAGGGCAGGCAATCTTCAAACTTTGTCTATGTTCGAGAGTTTGTACAAATTGACCTGCTTCCAATAGAGAGTCATAGGTACCGGTGTCTAACCAGGCCATACCGCGACTAAGAATTTCTACCGCCATTGTTCCTTCTTCAAGATACATGCGATTGAGATCTGTGATCTCAAGTTCCCCTCTTTCTGAAGGCTTTACTAATTTGGCTTTCTCGGTAATGCTCTTGTCATAAAAATAAAGGCCGGTTACAGCATATCGAGATTTTGGATTGATTGGTTTTTCTTCGATGCTAATGGCTTTTTTGTTTTCGTCAAATTCAACCACGCCGAATCGTTCGGGATCCTTAACAGGGTAGGCAAATACAGTGGCACCTTCTTTTCTTTCAACGGCTCGTTTTAGAATGCCAGTGAAGTTTTGGCCGAAGAAAACATTGTCCCCTAATATAAGGGCGCATTCTTCTCCATCGACAAAATCTTCTCCGATGATAAATGCATGGGCAAGTCCGAGAGGTTCTTCTTGAATTTGGTAGGATAATTTCAATCCCCATTTCTCGCCATCACCCAGTAGCTGTTCAAAGCGGCCAATATCCAGTGGTGTTGAAATGATTAGTATTTCACGAATTCCGGAGAGCATCAGTGTTGAAAGAGGGTAATAAACCATAGGTTTATCGTAGATGGGCAACAATTGTTTTGAGACGACCATGGTTGCAGGGTGGAGGCGTGTTCCTGATCCCCCGGCTAAAATAATACCCTTCATTTAGTGCCCTTCATTTAATTGTCCCTAATCGATCTCGTTGGTATTTTCCAGATTGTATATCATCACACCAGGCTTTGTTTTCCAAATACCAATCTATTGTTTTTTCGATCCCAGTTGCGAAAGATTCCTGAGGTGACCAATTTAGCTCGCGCTTAATCTTACTGGCGTCGATAGCGTATCTAACGTCATGCCCAGGGCGATCAGTGACAAACTCAATTAGATCTTCAAAACGATTGACCCCCGTGGGCTTATCATCAATTTTATTATCAAGAATACCGCAAATCGTTTTAACGACGTCGATGTTTTGAATCTCATTGTGACCGCCGATATTATATGTCTCACCATTTTTACCTTGCTTCGCTGCGACAATAAGCGCTCT
>JAESSY010000131.1 GCA_016763855.1 Pseudomonadales bacterium | reverse complement strand
ATTTCCCGATCACTTAGCCCTCCACACAACTGAATAAAACGATCAGCCAGCGTCGACTTACCGTGATCGATATGGGCAATGATGGAAAAATTTCTTATATATTTGGGTTCAGGCATCTAAAAAAGGCAGCGACGGGACAAAGCTGTGGATTCTATATCATTCCGAGATTTTAATCACGAGGAATTCAGGTGTCGATTCTCGTACAACGCGGACTGAAATAGCTTCATTTGTCGGTAAATCTTGTACCAGCGCTTCAAATTGATCAACGGTTCTAATATTCTGTCCATCCAGCATTGTAATAATATCACCGTTTTGAACACCCGCTTCACTACCCGGCCCTCGGCCCACACGTGTAATGAGTACACCATGATTCACATTTGCACGCTTCGCCATAGAGGCGGTTAGCCTTTCAACCGTTAATCCAAGGCGATTACCAGAGCGAGCACCCACTAATCTTTCTTCACGGCTTGGTAACAATCCTACTTTCACATCAATAGTTTTTAGCTTGCCGGCTCTCATCACTGTCACCTTAGCTATAGTGTCAGCTTTGGTTCGCCCAACAACATGTGGTAAATCCGAGAATAAATCAATTTTATGGCCATTAAATTCTACAATAATGTCGCCTTCTTCAAGTTCACTTCGATCCGCTGGACTACCCGTCACAATTTGTGTAATTAACGCACCGACGGGTCGATCAAGCCCAAAGGACTCAGCCAAATCTCGATCTACTCGTTGCATCAGAACACCCAACCATCCTCTGGATACTGTGCCGGATTCCTTCAGTTGAGTGACAACTTCCATGGCAACATCGATGGGGATAGCGAAAGACAAACCCATAAAGCCACCAGAACGTGTAAATATTTGGGAATTAATACCAACAACCTTACCTTCCAAATTCAGAAGCGGCCCGCCGGAGTTTCCAGGATTAATCGCAACATCAGTTTGGATATAGGGTACATAATTGCCACTTTCATCAGGTAAACTTCTCCTCTTTGCACTGACAATGCCTGCAGTCACAGAGTGCTCGAAGCCAAAAGGCGAACCTATAGCCATGACCCATTCACCTACTTTCAGATTTTCAGAGCTGCCTAATTGAACACTGGGCAAATCTGTCTCGTCAATTTTCAGCAAAGCCAGGTCTGACATGGGATCTGTTCCGACAACCTTGGCAACCCTCTCACGTCTATCACTTAGAGCAACGAGTATCTCATCAGCACCCTCAACAACATGGTTGTTCGTTAAAATATATCCATCTGAGGAAATGATAAAGCCGGAACCTGCGGCCGGTCTTGAACGAGGACGTTGTTCTCGAGGACGCTGTAGCTGCTCGCCAAAGTAACGGCGGAAAAACTCTGGCACTTGTTGATCTTGAATGTCTCTTCTAGCTGACGTGGTACGCGTTGCGGTTATATTGACTACCGCAGGAGAAACCTTTTCAACCAAAGTAGTAAACTCTGGAAATGACCTTGCCTCAACCGAGATCGTAAAAACAAGAAAAAACGTAAGGAAAACGATGCGAATAATCACTAACAAACCTCTTTAATATTTAATCCATTTCCGGGAAATTCTCGGCACAATAATATGCCAACTAACAAACCAAAAATGGAAAATAAGACCAGTCGGCCTTCTTCCATGTTAAAAAATTCTCCTATCGCTGCCGCAAATAAAAAGCCCGCCAATGGCAAGAGCAAAGAATTCAACAAGAGGAATATCTGGGCAGGTAAGGCCATTGAAAAATTTAATATTTGAGCATTTTGATCAGATGAAGCCAGTAAAGATTTTGCGACATAGATTTCACTTTTCTGATTACTCGAACATAGTTGGCGGCAAGCAGAACAACGAGAATGGAAAGTAACAGTGACGCCATCGGAATCACGACTAATGATTTCACCCTCGTAAATAGACGTCATTTTTTTAGTATGCACCGAAAAGACACTTAATAAATAACAGGCTCTATGGACTCAGCCACTTTCTTTGCTGTCTCCATCGGTACTTCACCTACAACCGTAATTTGTTGAGAAGTTCCTTTAACATGACGGGTAATCACTACAGTACCACCGATCAAAGCTTGAGTATTACCCAAGGACGACTTTGGCGTGCTTTCAACGAAAACCGAAATTGTCGCAATGCCATCAGTAAATGACATGCTGTTTTCTGCAACCGCTCTAACACGTCGAAATCCATTTGGGACCCAGGCGACACGCCAATCATGCTTGACGGCATTTTGTCTGGCAATTTTCTGCTCCAAAAATGAAAGCGTGTGTTGAACCGTATTTCCACTTAAGGAGGCAAGTAATTTTGACGGTGCTATTTCATCTCCAATTGTCACACTTGAAAATTGAAAGAACTCCAGAACTCGACCGTGACTAACAAGGTTGGATTTAAGGAGTAATCCAGTTTTAACATCTATCCAAAGGCGATAACCGTAGCGATCAGCATTGAGCGGACTAATGGCAATTCGCATTGCATCATGCCCCGCGATTCGCTCACTGCCATGCGCAGTGACATTATACATCCTCTCGTTAATACTTAATTTTTCACGGAAGCTGTGGGAAAAGGGCCCCATAGGCATAGCGTGAGACAGATCAAGATGTTCACTATCAACGTGATAGCAAACAGTTTCGCCATTAGCTCGAATAATTTCTCTTTCCTCACCATTTAAACTAGTGAGTCTTTCCGTCTCTTCACCCGCTTTGAATTGATGGACAATTTCAATGGTTTCAAAATGAGAACCCCGGGCAAATACAAACGTGCCTGTATAATTTTGTTCTCGCAAAGCAGTGTCCATCATAGCGAGCCAGTCGCTTGCTGATCGCGCCACGACATCGGTTTTTGTAGGAATAGTTTCTGCAACGATGACAGGACTGCTACTCAGGAAAAACGCTAATAGACCAGTTAAACCAGCCTTGCGAAAGATGTTCATTAGTTATCGCTTGGCTTGGTTGGATAAACGACTGTACGAGCAAGGGGGTTATTTCGAGTCATGCGCTCGTGGCGATTAAGGTAATCCCTCAGACGATTTTGTTTTTCAGCATCCAACGCGCGAAGTTCCAGCTCATCACCGGAGTTATCAAAAGCAATGGCGTTAGTTTCAATATTGCCACTTGCTGCAATATTATTAGCAGAGTTGGAATTACTGGCGGTGGATACAGTTTGGGCATCAATGACCTCGGCCGATTTAACAACATCAGCACTAATCACATCGGTGCTTACTACATCGGTACGCTGTTTTTGTCCGACATCCATACCAATAGAGACGGCAATCACAAGGGAGGCTGCCACAGCAAATCCTGTTGCTGGCATCATCCAACTTCGTGATGTTTGTTTGGAGGCTTTTAACTCAATCGTTTCTTTAGCTATTGCGACACTAATTTGCTTGTGTAGTGCTAAATGATCAGCAGCACTAATACTGGGCTCGCCACTCGTTACAGTGCGAATTTGCTGATATGAAATCCAACTCTCTTTGATTAAGCTTTGCTCGGCGTTTCCATTAGAAAACTGCCTCAACAAGCGGTGTAATTCTATTTCGCTGACCTCATCATCTATAAAGGCAGAAATAGACTCCTGAATTTTCTCTGTCACTCAATTCCCTCTCGATTTCTTCTTACTACTCTCAACTTTCTATCTTACTGTCTATCTTACTACCTATTTTGCTACCTGAACTAATCTATCTGTTCCAATACTTGCTTACGCCTACCGCTACTAGCTACCAATTGCGGTAATTTTCTTTTCGATTGCCTCTCTCGCTCTAAATATCCGTGATCTTACTGTTCCCACTGGACAATCCATCACTTCAGCTATTTCTTCATAGCTCAAACCCTCAAACTCTCGAAGTGTTATTGCGGATTTAAGATCCTCCGCCAAATCATCAATTGCTTGGTAAACCACTGTTTTCAATTGTTCTGTGGCTAAGTTATTTTCTGGGTTCTCAATCTGGCTTAATGCACCAGTACTTTCGAAATACTCACTCTCATCTATATCAAGATCGGTATCTGGGGGTCTTCTCGACTTGGATACCAGATGATTTTTGGCTGTATTTATCGCAATTCGATACAACCAAGTGTAAAAAGCGCTGTCACCCCTGAATCGTGGCAAAGCTCTATAAGCCTTTATAAATGCCTCTTGCGTTACATCGAGGACCTCATCTTGATCCCTCAGATAGCGACTCACCAAACCCACTATCTTGTGTTGATATTTCAACACTAATAGATCATATGCTTTCTTATCGCCCCGTTGTACTCGCTCAACCAGTTGCTGATCCGTTTCTCTTGGGGAATTCACCAGCACTCCCTAATTTGGATGCTTTTTTTCAAGTCTTTCTGCATCCGTTCCAGCTGCCGGTACTCTCTATGCACAAATAGACAACCCTGGGCTCTAATAGTTCTTTCTTTATACATATTTTTTTAATTTTTATCGCCGATGGGTATATCCGAGAGTTCTATGATAACAGGTTCTATTGTTTTTTAAGTTTGTCTAGGGTTTCAAGAAGGGATTAGGGATTGGGATTGGGGAAGTGGTATGTTGGGGCGGTTGTATAAACTTTAACTGAGCCGCAGTCGGCGCAGGGTACTGCTCTCTTTCGCTGCTTTGCATCCCTCCGGGATTCCCTCAATCGGTGCTTTCGCTTTATGCTCTTTCAATCAGCACCCTACACCGCCTGCTCCATGCTGGAAGATTGAAAGTAGGGCCTAACCTATCCTGAAAAAAGACCGTTTAAAGTGGCTCACACTAAAAAACTCCACATATATGCTGGTCGTATGTGTTCAAGCACTTTAATTGAATCTTCTAGCAAGGGTTTGGTGAGATCGTTTGAAGGAGCATTAAGCAGAAGCGCCGATCAAGGAAGCAGACTACAGGCTGCTGACGCCGAGAGGGAAGCCCGGAGGGCCGCAAAGCAGCGGGTGAAAATGATCTCACCGAACCCTTGCGAAAAAAACTCGATATGAAGCTCGTTGTTAAGGACTACATCGATCCAAAAATTACCGATCCAAAAAATTACCGGTCCAAAAAAATCAACTTTCCCAACAGAAACTATTTAGTTAGTCTTGCAATCCACGACTTTCATTCTATAAAACAAGAAACTCATATTTTGAATACCATCATCCATACAGTAGACGTTCTCATCATCGGCAGCGGCGCAGCAGGCATGACCACCGCGTTGCAACTATCAAAGAACGGCAATCCCAACATCGCCTTACTTTGCAAAGACGTCGTCAGCGAAGGATCTACCTACTACGCCCAAGGCGGTGTAGCTGCCGTACTAGATGAATACGACAGCATAGAGTCTCACATCAATGACACCTTGGATGCCGGCGCAGGCTTATGCCATGAAGAAGTTGTGCGTTTCACCGTTGAGAGAAGCGATTAGATCATAAAGTGGTTAATTAGTCTGGGCGTCGAATTCGATACAGAGGTACAAGCTGATGGCACCGAGGAGTTTCATCTCACCAAAGAAGGTGGACATAGCCATCGCCGGGTCATTCACGCAGCAGATGCAACAGGCCGGGAAATAGCCTCAAAATTGGAACTAAAACTGGCGAGCTACGAAAATATCCAAATTTTCGAACAATATGTTGCTGTCGATCTGATCACCAAAGATCGTATTGGACAAAAGGGAAACGCCTGTATTGGCGCATACGCTTTAAATCTTAGATCTCAACATGTAGAGTTATTTCGAGCAAAACACATCGTTCTCGCAACAGGGGGTGCTAGTAAAGTCTATCTCTATACCAGTAATCCTGATACTGCGTCCGGTGATGGTATCGCAATGGCATGGCGAGCTGGATGTCGTGTCGCCAATATGGAATTCAATCAGTTTCATCCCACCTGCCTCTATCATCCAGAAGCGAGGTCATTTCTAATTTCGGAAGCCCTACGAGGCGAAGGCGCAAAATTAACTCTACCCGACGGCTCTAAGTTTATGCACAAATTTCACCCCGATGGTGAACTTGCCCCACGAGATGTCGTCGCACGCGCCATTGATCATGAAATGAAAAGATTAGGCTGCGATTGTATCTACCTTGATATTAGCCACAAGGAACCCGACTTTGTGAAGGAGCATTTTCCCACCATCTATGCTCGCTGCCTGAAATTAGGCATCGATATTACGAAAGAAGCGATACCTATCGTTCCGGCAGCTCATTATACCTGTGGGGGCATCATGACAGACTTATCTGGATTGACAGATATCCCAAATCTTTATGCTATTGGTGAATCAAGCTTTACCGGTCTTCATGGCGCTAACCGTATGGCCAGCAACTCACTACTTGAATGCATGGTATTTGGTTTTGCCGCAGCGAAACATATAGATGAACACCCCCATGAACAACCCCATTGGTCGATCCCAGACTGGGACGAATCTCAAGTGACAAATTCTGATGAAGACGTCATCATCTCGCACAACTGGGAAGAACTCAGACGTTTTATGTGGGACTACGTCGGCATTGTTAGAACCGATAAAAGATTGCAACGCGCCCGCAGACGAGTTCGCCTGTTAGACCAAGAGGTCGCTGAATATTACAGTAACTATAAAATAAGCAGCGATCTAATTGAGCTCAGAAACCTGATGACTGTGGCAGAATTAATCATACAATCCGCAATTCAAAGAAAAGAAAGCCGCGGTCTACACTTCACTTTGGACTATCCAAGATTAGACCAAAATGCAAAAGACACGATACTTGTTCCACCCCGCTTCGGCTAGGGAATCAAAGGGTTTATGGGTAGAGAGATTAAAGGCTTATGGTAGCCGTATTAACTAGATGCCATAAAGGGAAAAGTAAACCCTCGCATGCCTGTGGCTTTTTGGACTAAGGCTATCAGTCAGTAAAACAAGGGAGTAACTTCTTTCTTTATCATAGAACTCAGCAACAATAAGCCAAGTCCAAACTACGGCATTGGGTTCCAAGCTGACAACTTTCACCTCTCCATTTTTCAGTTCAATCTTCCATTCTGTTTGAGATTCAGATCGGACGGCTTCAAGCCGAACAATACTCTGAGGATTAAAATGGAACGCTCTCAGGCCGTAATATGTAGCAGAAAAACAAATCACTAAGGCCATCAAGCCAACCGCCCAATTTTGCTCAATTAAGCTTAGTGCCAACAAGGCAATACCGTGGCTCACTATGATAATGAGCAGGTGCAATCGTGATGGGTGGCAATCTAAATTTAATTTTTCATTCAAATTTAGCGTCTCTCATTCTGAAGCGGGCTGTACACGTTTTAGCATTTTCTGTATCAGCGCATCAAATTGAGGATTCTTGGGCTTACTTTTCTGGCTAATCCATGAAAGTAAGTCTGGGTCTTCCTCCTCCAACAGAAGCACGTAAGCTTCTTGGCACTTAGGATCGAGGCTACGAAACTCCTCATCAAAGAAGGGTACCAAGAGCAAATCCAATTCTAAAAGTCCACGACGACTTCTCCATCTCAGCCGATTAAGTTCTGCTTCCTTCAAATTTAATTCCAGTTTGATTTAGAAAATTCAGTTACTATGCCCGTCATGGACAAGCTATTCACCCTGAATCATTTTGGCTTTTTATCCGTTACCGGTAAAGATGCCCTTAAGTTTTTACAAGGATACACCACCTGCGACCTCAACGAGCTAGATAGCTCGCGATCACTAGTGGGCGCTATCTGTAACATCCAGGGACGAATGGTAGCAAATTTTAGAGTAGCCCCCTATGAAGGAGGCTTTTTACTTCGTTTAAATGCCAAACTTATTCCGGTTGTTGAAGCATTCCTAAAGAAATACATCGTTTTCTCAAAGGCCAAACTTGAAAACCTCAGTTCAAGCTTATTTTGTTATGGATCCCTTGAGGCAGAACCGAACTATCCAAAGAACAAGCTACAATTCATCGAAGATCAAGGCAACTGGATTATCTGCGTTGATGATTTGAGTCATCGTTTTGAAATTTGGTCAAACAAACAAAGATCATCTAATGATGACTTGCAAGTGTGGTTTAAAAAAGAGATTGATTCAGGTTATGCCTGGGTCGATGAACAATCTGAAAGCGAGTACTTACCGCAAACGTTCAACCTCCATAATCTCGAGGGGATAAGTTTTGAAAAAGGCTGTTATCTTGGCCAAGAAATCGTCGCGCGAATGCAATTTAGGGGGAAATTGAAGAAAACACTTTATAGCGGAGAATCTCAGGGCACATTCCAAATAGGAGACATGCTTTTAACCGAGGACGGAAAGTCCGTTGGAAAGATTGTCGCAGCCTCAGAATTCCATTTTCTTGCGGTGATTCAAGCTAAATCTGAGACAAACTTGCAACTCAGGCTCTCTGATCGCGCTGAGGTTAACGTACGTGACCTCGCCTCGATCACACCTGAATAAGCTGCCGAGCATTTCCTGAAACAGGTATTTTCTGAATCAAGCATTTCCCGAAACAAACAATACTTCAATCAAGCAATCGCGCGCCTCGAACTTGATCTTCACCATCTATCAGCTATAACTAAATGATCACCTCTAATCCGATATAGCCTGATCATATGCAACAATCTATAGATACCATTCGTAACGAAATCCTGAATGCGATCAAGAACGATGAACTCATTTTACCAACCATGCCAGAAGTCGCCCTGAAATTGCGAGATGTCGCTAATGATCCCAATGTTGATGCCAATAGAATAGCTACTGTGATTAGCAGCGATGCCGCACTCACCGCCAGAATAATCAAAATCGCAAACAGTCCTTTAGTAAGAGGGGTTGCTTCCGTAGAAGATTTACAAATGGCCATTAGCAGAATGGGGGTTACGTACACCAGCAATCTTGCCATCGGCATCGCTATGGAACAGTTATTTCAGGCAACATCTGAGGCGGTGGATGATCGGCTACGAAGAACCTGGGAACACTCGACAGAGGTTGCTGGATTGAGCCATGTACTCTGTCGTCACTTCACAAATCTGAGTCCAGATCAGGCAACCCTTGGGGGGCTTGTTCATGAAATTGGTACACTCCCCATTCTACTCTGGGCAGACGATCATGATTGGGATGAAAGACTGATAGACGAGGTAGTTGAACGCCTCCATCCTGAATTCGGCAAAATGATATTGGAAGCTTGGGATTTCCCTGAAGACCTCTATCAAATACCCCTTGGATATACGGAATTTTCAAGAATTGTTGAAGAAACGGATTATGTTGATGTGGTGATGGTAGCAAACCTACAAACCCTTGCAGGTTCAGACCACGCATTGGCTTCAATGGATTACTCGGGGATTCAGGCATTCGAGAATTTAGGCATCGAAGTTGATGTAGTACTAGCCAACAACGATGACCTTCGAGAAGAAGTTACCGCGGCGGTTGATGCTTTTCACTAGAATAGGTCTAACAATTCATAACAGGCTTTGACTCGTTGTAGTCCGCTGCTCGCATTTTCACCGGCATTTATCGTCCAACAAGTGCTGAGTGTGATATCGACAAAAGCGACCTTGGCCAAATCGCGGCATTCATAAGAAAGCACCTCGCTCATTCGATTTATTCTCTTCTCCATGATCTTAATTAGATCTTTCAACTCAGCCTCAGGGACTTCTTTTTCCAAAATATCTTCCATGAAATTATGAATGTAGCGTCCACACTCCATTATTTTTGGTCCTACCACGCCTTTGGGGTCGATAGCCGTCCAGCCACCTCTTATATTGCGTAAGATATTCTCATGGTGAAGGTCTCCATGAAGCAAAAAAGTATTCCCATCATCAATTTCACGATACAAACTCTCAGCTTCAAGCAGATATCTACTCATCGAATCACTTTCTCTACTCAATCTTCGATATTCTAAAAAAGCCTTTGTCATCCAACTTGAATAGCTGGGGAACAATTTCGACTCTTTATTTTTTATTGGCTGTGGGAGGTCAGCAAAGAGAGACGGCGCAGGCAGCTGGTGATTCGTTTTTAAGTATTCTGCTCGGAAGGTTGAGCCAGGAAATATACGATCAAGTAATATCGCGTCCCGATATACATCCAAGAGTGGTACTGAATATTTTCCGTTGAAATATCTTAATGCAAGAATCTCGGTTTTTTGCTCAGGGTGGGGATGTCCGATTTTTAGCACCCTTGCCTCACCTGAAGATGTTTCGACAAAGTAAATCATATTGATAGGCAATCCGTTTGTCACGGAGCCTGTTATCGATAATTGCCAACGATCAAGACAGGCTTCTAGTCGTTCAGAGTAGGTATCCAGCCAAGCTAGACCTGAATCGGGAAACGATTTCAGAATCGCAGACCGACGATCCAGGGGGAATTCGAGCATTAGTCCTCTCGATTATTCATCTTCACGGTTATAGACCTTTTGAATACTAGAAAAGTCCAGACGGCCGTTACCTTGTTTACGATGATTTATGTATAAATTTCTTGCTAAAGACCCCATCGGAGTTGATGCCCCTTTATCTTGCGCTGCCTCCATCGCCAAGCCTAGATCTTTAATCATTAGATCTACAAGGAAGCCTCCTTCGTAATTGTTTCCTGCTGGTACGCCTTCCATAACACCAGGATAAGGGTTGTAGACTTCGAGCGCCCAGTTGCCCCCAGAACTCTTACGCATAATTTCCGATAGCACTGCTGGGTCAAGGCCATTATCAACGCCCAGTTGTAACGCTTCCGCAGTTCCTGACATGAGAACAGACAGCAACATATTGTTACAAATTTTGGCAACCTGACCTGCCCCCGCCTCTCCGGCATGAAATATATTTTTGCCCATATCTTGCAAGATAGGTTTTGCTGCACCTAAGGCAGTAAGTTCACCACCTACTATAAATGTTAGC
The DNA here is from genome assembly GCA_016763855.1 of Pseudomonadales bacterium. Taxonomy (GTDB): domain Bacteria; phylum Pseudomonadota; class Gammaproteobacteria; order Pseudomonadales; family Azotimanducaceae; genus JAHRVQ01. The sequence continues at coordinate 53,862 of JAESSY010000131.1, read as the reverse complement.
GTTCCTGAAACTGCGCCACCCACACCGCCAGAAACCGGCGCGTCCAACATTTGAATTCCCCGTGCTTTCGCAGCTTCAGATACCACGCGAGTCGAGGCCGGGGCTATTGTGCTGCAATCAATCACCAATGTACTGGCATCAATCAAGCTCATAATACCTTCTCCCAGATAGAGACTCTCAACATGAGAAGAAGCAGGTAACATTGAAATCAAAACGTCGACATCTACAACGACATCTTTTGCCGCTGCACAAACCACACCGCCATGAGATGCAAATACACTTAACGTCTCAGGAACAAGGTCATAGCCCTTAACATCATGACCCGCTTTCAACAAATTCTGGGCCATGGGTCCGCCCATATTGCCTAGACCAATAAATCCTATTTTTGCTCCCATGATATCGTTCCTTAATCAAAAATTACTTTGCTTCACCAAAGAAGGCTATCGTTAGCCTAGCTCTGGCAAATCATCCAATGGGTGTCTGTCCCAAGGCGCAGAAAAATGCTCATCAATCCAACTTTCGGGTACTTTTCCCATTTCGTTATATTGCCACAAGGGTTTGTTATCCTTTTCTATCAATAGTGCGCGGACACCCTCTGTAAAATCAGGATGACGAGCACATTGAACCGCAATAATTAACTCAATTTTTAACATCTCCTTAAGGGAAATGTTCCTGGTTAATCGAAACTGTCGTTCTATAATTTGAGCGGTGGTCGGCGTTCCGCGAGAAAAGGAAGAAGCTGCTTTTTCTAACCAGGTATCTCCTTCAAGTTTTGGTAATGCTTTCACAAATGCGGCAACGGGGTTTTCATTTGCTAAACAATCACTCATCATCCCTTCAATTAAATTTTCGTGTTCAAGCAATTTACTCGGCGGGAAGCCTGCTGAAGGCGCTTCAAGCTTAAGAATGACATCGGCTATCACCCCTTGACCATCTATTCCTTCAAATTCAGCGAACCAATCAGCAGATTGAAGCTCTCTGACAAATTCATCTTTTTGATCATGTTGCAGAAGATGGTTCACTAACCCTACTAATTGAGCATCACGGGCATTTATGGAACAACCCGTCCACGCGAGAAAGTGCGCCCAATGCAGTTCCATCTTACTGAAAAACCAACTCGCCCCAGCATCTGGAAACAATCCTATTGTAATTTCCGGTAGCGCAATTCTTGTTCTTTGAGTTCCTATTCTATAGTCGCACGCACCCATTATCCCCAAACCACCACCCATGACGATTCCGTGTGCCCATGCGATTGTTGGCTTAGGATAAGTATGAATTAGATAGTCGAGACGATATTCTTGCTCAAAGAAAGATTCAGCATAGGGTACGGGTTCACCAGGTTGCCCTACCATCGCATGATAAAGCGCCTGAATATCACCTCCTGCACAAAATGCCTTGCTTCCTGCACCTTGAAAAAATAACGCAAGAATTGAATCGTCTTCTCGCCATTTAGTCAGTTGCTCTGTCAACAACTCAATCATTTGAAGACTGAGACTATTGAGTGTCGATTCTACATTTAGCGTAACCTGACCGATGAACTTACTTTCATTCAGAGCATCTTGACCTAAAGGTAGCTTTTCAAATAAAACAACATCAGACATTAAGCATTTTTCCAAACGGGTTTGCGCTTTTCTAAGAAGGCCTGCACACCCTCTTTTTGATCCAGAGTATCAAACAAGTCGACAAATGCATCTCCTTCTTTTTGGTATGCATCTGTCATGGAACCAGAACGCGCTTTTTGGATTAGGATCTTACTGGCAGACACACTCTTTGGGCTTTGTTTTTCGACTTTCTGTGCTAATTTTAAGGCCACGTCAAGGCTTTGTCCCTGATCAACCACTTCTTCAACCAAGCCAATTTTTTCAGCCATCGCGGCATCAACGCGTTCACCACATAGTATCATTCGCTTTGCCCAACCTTCTCCAACGAGCCAGGATAAGTGCTGTGTCCCTAAACCGGCTGGTATCAATCCAACGCTCGCCTCAGGTAAGGCCATCACTGCCTGAGACTCAGCGATTCTAATATCACAGGCGATGGCACATTCAAGCCCCCCACCCATTGCGTATCCATTGATCGCAGCAATTGAAACCCCTCTGAAATTACTCAAGGCTTCGAAGGCTTGAGCAAAATGGTCAGCAAGCTCTCTTGCTACGCCCTTGTCACCACTGGCGAATAGTTTTAAGTCGGCGCCGGCTGAGAAGAACTTCTCGCCCTGACCTGTAATGACTAAGGAATAACAATTAGTATCTGCATTCAACTCATTCACTAAATCTCTCAAAGCTGATAAATTTTCTGTGTCCCAAGTATTTGCTGCTGGATTATTAATGGTGATAAGCGCCGTATGATCTCGCATCTCAACCAATAGTTTATCTGTCATAAATTGTTCCTTATTATCTTTTCAATTGCCTGTTTTTTATAAAATAGTTTCTATATCTGCTAATGACAGTAATCGTCGAGAAATCACCAGGCGCATGATCTCATTTGTTCCCTCAAGAATCTGATGAACCCGAGTATCTCTCAAATAGCGTTCAAGCGGATATTCTTGCATATAACCATAACCACCATGCAGCTGAAGTGCCTGATTACAGACTTCGAAACCGACATCCGTAGCAAAGCGTTTCGCCATGGCTGAATAGACCCCTGCCTCTGCATCCCCTTCGTCAACTTTAAATGCAGCCAGGCGAACCAGTTGTCGCGCGGCAACTAACTCTGTTGCCATATCTGCCAACTTAAATTGAAGCGCCTGAAATTGAGCCAAGTTCTGGCCAAACTGTTCTCTTTCTAACATATATTTTTGCGTTCTGTTGAGCGCCGCCTGTGCTGTACCAATGGAGCAGGTTGCGATATTAATTCTACCTCCGTCCAAACCCCGCATGGCAATCTTGAATCCATCGCCCTCTTCACCAAGTCGATTACCAAGGGGCACTTCTACATTCTCAAAACTGATTTCTTTTGTTGGTTGACTATGCCAGCCCATTTTCTCAAGATCCGCACCATAAGTAATTCCCGGTGTATCAGCGGGTATGACTAAGGTACTGATTCCCTTCGAGCCCGACTCCCCAGTTCTAACCATCACGACCAAGACATCTGTACTGCCCGCGCCTGAGATAAACATCTTGCTGCCGTTAACGATGTATTTCTCTCCCTGACGCAGGGCTTTTGTTCTGATAGATCCCGCATCAGAACCCGAGCCTACCTCCGTTAGGCAATAACTCGCTAAAGTAGCACCTACAACAAGATCAGGACAAAAATCCTCGCGGGTTGCGTCACTGCCAAATTCAGTGATCATCAAGTCGCCATATTGTGGATGGAGATAAATGCTGTTGTTGAGGTACAACCCATCGCCAACTGTTCTAAAATAATGCTGGTGTCGAGGCGAGAGAGACCCAGACCACCCACGTCTTCAGAACAATAAAGGCCACAAAAACCAAGGTCCCCCGCCTTGCCAATAATATCTTTCGGGAATATCTTGCCGGCATCCCAGGCAGCAGCATTAGGCTCAAATTCCTTATCTGAAAAAGATCGCGCTGCTTCCTGAAATGCCTGTTGCTCTTCGCTTAGATTAAAGTTCATTTCTTAATTTCCAAGCGCTACTTGAGTTCTATTGTCATATTAGAGGCAACGGGCTCACTTGATTCCGTCGAGAACCAACGAGCAGTGATCGTCTTCGTTTCGGTATAGAAGCGAACAGCTTGTTTACCATAAGCATGCTGATCACCATAGAACGAGTTCTTCCAACCCGTAAAAGAGAAAAAGGGAAGTGGTACAGGAATAGGAATGTTGATACCCACCTGACCCACTTCGATTTCACTTTGGAATTTACGCGCAGCACCACCACTGGCGGTAAATATTGAGGTGCCATTACCATAGGGATTGTCATTAATAATGACAATGGCCTCTTCAAGATTGTCGGCATTCACAGCAACCAACACCGGGCCAAATATTTCTTCTTTGTAAATGGACATGTCCGTCGTGACATCTGAAAATAGTGTCGGCCCGACAAAGTTTCCATCGGGCAATCCATCCACCCTGCAATCGCTGCCATCAAGCTCGCAAACTGCACCTTCCTTTTTGCCAGCATCGATAAAGCCAAGAATTCTTTGTTTTGCAGCAGCGCTAATTTGGGGACCATAACCTGCGTCTTCATCATCCCATGCACCGGGTCGAACTTTAGACATTGCCTCACGCACTTCGGGAATCCAGTATTGTGCATCACCCACAAATACCGCAACAGAAATTGCCATACAGCGTTGCCCGGCAGCGCCAACGGAAGACCCAACAAGCGCACTGATAACTTGCGCCTTATCCGCATCAGGCATAATAATCATATGATTTTTTGCCCCTGCCATACACTGAACACGTTTAAGGTGATCGGTCCCAAGTCTGTAAACATGCTGACCCACTGCAACCGAACCCACAAAAGAAATCGTCCTAGTATCTTGATGTGTTATTAAAGCATTAACTTGTTCCTTACCACCATGAACCAGTTGAACGAGGTCTTTAGGGAAACCTGCCTCATAAAATAACTCAATGAGTTTATTCGGCGTCATCGGATCTTGTTCTGAGGGTTTCAAAACAAAGGTATTGCCACAAGCAACCGCCATCGGAAACATCCAGAGCGGAATCATGGCAGGAAAGTTAAAAGGTGTAATGCCAACACAAACTCCAAGGGGCTGAATCAAACTATAGGTGTCGATGCCTCGGGCAACATTTTCAGAGGTTTCTCCCATCATCATTGATGGAATATTGCAGGCTTGCTCAACGACCTCTATCCCTCTCCAGACATCGCCTTTCGCATCTGCAAATGTTTTACCCGTCTCTTTTGCCAGTATTTCTGCGATCTCATCATGATGTTCCTTCAACAAAAGCTGATAGTTCATCATATATCTGACCCGCTCTGAAGACGGGACAAGACGCCATTCAAGGAAGGCCGTTTTTGCAGCAGCCACTGCCTCGTCTATTTCACCCATGGTCACAAAAGGCGCTTCAATCAATACTTCTTGAGTGGCAGGATTGGTTACGGGGATGGTCTCTGTCCCTTCACTTTTACGAAAACCGCCATTGATATAGACATCAATTACTTCTGTCATGGAAACGCTCTCTCTTTTTTAAATATACTTTTCTAATATATAGGGGTGTACCACCCATATAACGGAGCGCACATCATATAAAATGCAGCAAAACAGTTAAAGGTTTAAAGGCGTTCTGATTGCCGAGATACATCAATCACGATGGTCTTTGTTTTTTCCGGGGGCAGAAAATAGTGGTTGTTAAAAGCATAGGATTTATCAACCTTTCCAGAATCGAACTAGCGGACGATCTGAGCAGTACCGCCGAGGCCATCCCAAAGCGCGATCAATTCATCTGATCGCTGAGCGACATAGGCGCCCACGAGTGCATATTGATGGTTTCTCGCTTGGTTCCCCTCTGAATAATCAATATGAGCCAATTCTCGGATATTCCCAAACTTCATCGGCATCTCATAATAGTATTCTGCTTTACCCACTAAAGTTTTGAATTCTTCAATCGATTCATTATCTCTAAAGTCCGCCACATACAAATCATAAGGCAAGGGTAGAGGGACTTGTAAGGGTGCATTTAAAACACGCATGACAAGCTTAGCAACCAGCCTGTCTGAACCTTCAGCCAGAGGAGACAAAATAACAAATTGGTGATGATGGATATGAATCTTAAGTTCTCTGACTCTCGGCTTTATCAGTCTTGCGTGGTCTCGGGCTTTTATTGCAAGTTCTACGTTAGCGCCATCATTTCCTGTAAAGGCAATCAACTCTGATGCTTGATGCAGATTAAGCGTCTCAAATATACCATCCTGAAAAAATATCCCCTACCAGAACCTTCACACCGTGTTCTCGGGCCCTGGCAATAGTTAAATTTTCTGGTTCCCTATCAACTACAACTATTTTGTCATCTGCATTTCAAGTTCTTATAAACTGCCAGCATTTTTCGCCCAAACCAACAACAATAATGTGCCCCTTATAAAAGCGAACGCGGTAGTTAACAAGAGAAGTTCTAGTCGCCGATGCATAGTCGAATATCAAAGAAGTCAGGGTTGCAACGGGGCAAGAAAATTGGCTAGTTTAATCTGAATAGGGATTACAGCGAGATCCAAAGTCCAGTCATCCGCAAAGAAAAAGAGCATCAATACCTGATAAAGTGACGTTGTCAGGTGTGTAGAAAGATTGTCGTGTGAGATTTCGTATTGGCCCAAAGGCCCAGAAAGAAAACGATACCAATACTGAGAACAAAGAGTTTTTGGCCCATAACTTTCATCACTTGCTAGAAAGTATTGGTAGTTTATATCAATTTACTGCATTTACACAAAGGTATGGAAGATGAAAAAGATTAGACAACGAAATTCTTGCAGTCTGTCGACTATACTATAACCTTATGCTTAACAGCCCACAGTGCTGCCTCCAACCTAGATTTTAATAGCAATTTTTTTAGCAGGTTTTTGACATGAACCTTGACCGTCGCTTCCGTGATGTTAAGTTGACTGCCGATTTGTTTATTCGTAAATCCCTTGGCAATTAACTTCAGAATCTCCAACTCCCTATTGGTTAGTGCAGCTTTCAGGTCTCGTTTTACCTGCTGCCTTTCGCTCAATGCCATGGCGAGTACTTTCGTCAGTTGAGGACTGAAAACCTGTTCTCCCATGGCTGCCTTGCGAATCGCAGGCAGTAGATCTTCGGGTTCGCTATCCTTTAATAGATATCCGTCTGCACCCTCCCGTAGTGCCGCCGATACATCTTCTTGATTATCGGAAACCGTAAATACCACTATCCGTGATTCGATTTTCTGTCGACGCATTTCAGTCAACGTTTCGATACCACTCATTCCTTTCATATAGAGATCAAGTAGAATCATATCTGGTGACAAATCGTGTGCTTTTGCAATGGCCTCAGGTCCAGACCCTGCTTCGCCTATTACTCGGAGCCCTTCTTCCATCTCAATGAGTTGGGCAACACCTTGGCGAAGTAATGGATGGTCGTCAACCAGTAAAATATTTATCACGCTATCAGCCTGTTTTCTCGTTGTTATTCTTGGCGACATCCGGTGTAAAAAACAATTGCACTGAGGCGCCGCCTTTTTCATTGTCAGTAAATTTAACTTTGCCATCAAGGCTATTGGCACGCTCTTGCATGATGACCATACCGTAGTGATTGGTTTTCTTTTCCTGATTCTTAAAACCACAGCCGTTGTCGGTAATGTGCAATTCAATATCTTTATTGTTATCAGCTTGTATTGATATTGTTGCGTAGTTCGCACCTGAATGTCGGGCGACATTTGATATCGCTTCTCGTGTGATTTGCAGTAGGTGAATTTCTTCATTGGGCGTCAATGGAAAATTTAATAAACCATATTCAAGTTTTATTTCAATATCACTTTTTTCTGAAAATTCCGCAGTGGTTTTTTCCAACGCTCCCTGCAAGCCATCATTTGATAATTGTAGCCGAAAGGTGGCTAGAAGTTCCCTTAACTCACCATAGGCAGCATTAATTCCGATTTTAATATGTTGTATCGTATTTTCTATTTCCTCTGGGTTATCTACTTTACTCCGCAAGATCTGTAATCGGCTTATCTGAATCTTCAAGTACGACAACGATTGGGCTAACGAGTCATGAAGCTCCCTTGCAATGACGGCTCTCTCTTCCATGAGCACAAGACGGTGTTGTTGGTCTTGTTGCCAGTTAGTATTCAGCGCAGTGGCCATATTATCGGCAATAGATTGGAGCAAAATTAGTTTCTCTTCCTCAAGTGAAGATTTGGAATAACTCAATAAATTCCCGTAGATATGAGTCCCCCGACCAATATTGAATCGCTTGCAAATAATGTGCTTGGTATTGTCGTTCTGGCCTATCACTGAAATACGAAAGGCTTCTTTCCCGTCCTGACTTAAGTCCACAAGAATATTGGCCTCGGAGAAATATTGATTGATATTAATAAGGCTTCTTTCTATGCGTTCAATGACCGTACCTTCTGCGCTAAGTAGCTGTGATGTTTCGTAAAGTAGCGAGAGACTATCTTTAGCCTGGTTTAGATGCTTGGTCTTGTCACTGATTTTTTGTTCAAGGTCAGAATAAATAAGATTGAGATTCTCTGACATATCATTAAAGGTTTTAGACAACATTGCCAGCTCATCATCACCCTCTACTTTTAGGCGCTGGGTAAAATCACCATGCTGCAGTCTATTAGCCATCTGTAGTAATTTTCTTAATGGCACTATAATAATATTATTAATATCTACAAAACCTAAGGCCACAACCACCAATGTAACAAGCAAACTAATGCCTTGAATTATCCTCAGGAACCTAAACTTATTTTCTGTCTGAACTTCTAGCGCTTTTACCAGTTCGTCAATTAGGTCGACAAGGTGACTAATTTTCTGCAAGAGTCCAGGGTTCACTTGGTTTGTACTGATCAATTCTGATTTTAATAACAGCCAGCTAACATTCACTTTATCCAATGCAAGAACCAACTCGGTATCCTTGGAATACTTAATGTGACCACTTAATACTGCACGATAGAGCTTATCTTCAAACTCCTTAATTCTCACGGCTACTAAATCGGTGTTCTCAGGATTGTACTGAGGTTTATCTTGAATGAATAAAGCTTCTGCAATCCGGTAACTTTGCATGCGCAATGAACCTGCAAGGTTGATGCGCACAGCATCATTCTCGGCATTTTCCGCAGTGAGAAAAGAGACCAGCATATTAATGATTGCCAACAACATAATAACGCCAAGGATAAAACCCGTGCGATTAATCAGCGACTGAGTCGCCTGATTTTGCTCCATTGCAGGCATGATTCAATTTTCCATCTTGGGGTTTATTGAAGTTGACCATTCTAAACTAACACCTTAGTGGTAGTTCTATAACTATTAAGCGGTAGCTAATACCAAAAGTTGACTTGGATCAAGTGGCGGTAATTTAGCTTCTGTCATGATCCGGCCAATTCAGAAATTACCATTTTGGTTTGAATCATTTTATTTCAAAAATAAAGAGTTAAAACATGCCTACTCATCAATATAAACAATGGTCTGTACTGTCAATGAATACCTTGGCCTTCGCCTGCAACTTTGCCGTCTGGACGATGTTCTCAATAATCGGGGTTAGAATAAAGGAAGAGCTCGGCCTTTCAGATACACAATTCGGCATATTAGTTGCAACACCCATTCTTACGGGATCATTAACCCGTCTGCCACTGGGAATTCTAACAGATCGATTTGGTGGTCGGATTGTTTTCTTGATTCAAATGATTCTGGTCGCAATACCAACCTACGGCCTTGCCTTTGCCACTGAATATTGGCAATACCTGACAATCGGTTTATTTGTTGGATTAGCGGGCGGGTCATTTGCCATTGGTATCGCTTATACCTCTGCCTGGTTTGAAGATAAGCGACAAGGAACAGCCATGGGTATTTTTGGCGCTGGTAATGCGGGAGCCGCCATCACCAACCTTGTTGCACCTATGATTCTAGTGGCCTTTGGTTGGAGAATGGTGCCCCAAGTCTATTCAATTGCCATGATCGTTATGGCCATCATATTCTGGTTGTTCACCTACCCAGATCCTGCACACCAAAAACGGGCAGAAACGGGAAAGCATATTTCATTGGCAGATCAACTTGCTCCGCTAAAAGAACTGAGGGTCTGGCGCTTTGGTATGTATTACTACTTTGTTTTTGGTGGTTTCGTTGCCCTAGCGTTGTGGTTACCAAAATATTATGTCGGTGAGTACGGCATGGATTTGAAAACGGCGTCATTCATTACTTTATGTTTTACCTTGCCTTCTGGCCTGATTCGGGCATTCGGCGGATGGCTCTCAGACAAGTATGGCGCAAGAAATATCAACTGGGCTGTTTTTTGGACTTGCCTGATTGCTCTTTTCTTTATCTCCTACCCTCAAACCAGCTACGTGGTTCATGGCATAACCAGTGATCACGAATTCACAACAGGCACCAATGTCTGGGTGTTTACAGCGCTTATTTTTATCATTGGTATTGCCCAGGGTATCGGTAAAGCAAGTATTTATAAAATTATTCATGACTACTACCCCGACAACATGGGATCTGTAGGCGGGATGGTGGGTGTGATAGGCGGCCTTGGAGGTTTCACTTTACCCATCATGTTCGGCCTAGCATCTGACTACCTGGATGTGCGCACCTCATGCTTTATGTTGCTGTTTGGTGTTGTAGGTATCTGCATGTTGTCTATGAACATCGCCATTAGAAATTTGCGTAGAGCCGAGGGAAAGGAACTACAGAGCAATCTGGCGTAATGGCAAGCGGATCTTATGAATTATTGGTACAAAAACTAACTAAAGACGACTTAAACATTAGTTTGGCCCTCTGGGAGGAATAAAAATGTCGAATATTACTAAATGGGAAGTAGAAGATAATGAGTTTTGGGAGAATACGGGGAAATCCGTTGCTACCCGCAACTTATGGATTTCTATTCCAGCATTACTTTGTGGCTTTGCAGTATGGCTGCAATGGGGTGTTGTGACGGTGCAGATGTTAAACCTCGGTTTTCCCTTTCAACAATCCGAATTATTTACATTGATGGCCATTGCAGGACTCACAGGGGCAACTTTAAGAATACCTTCAAGCTTTTTTATCAGACTTGTAGGGGGTCGAAATACCATTGCATTTACAACGGCTTTGTTGATTCTTCCTGCCATTGGTTCCGGATTTGCCTTACGCGATATCAATACGCCATTATGGGTATTCCAATTATTGGCTTTATTATCGGGGTTTGGTGGCGGTAATTTTGCTTCCAGCATGTCCAATATTAATTTCTTTTACCCGAAACGCATGCAGGGTTTCGCGCTGGGTATGAACGCAGGTCTCGGTAATTTTGGGGTCACAACCATGCAGATTATTGTGCCTCTGGTGATGACCGTTGCCATCTTTGGTGCCGTGGGTGGTGATTCAATGACCTTGCAATCTACGTCTGGCACCTTGATTGGCAAGATCCCTGCCGGCACTGAAACGTGGATTCAAAACTCAGGTTTTATCTGGATTATCACCTTGGTTCCGCTCACCTTTCTAGCCTGGTTCGGGATGAACAATATTAATACTCCACAAGTTACCCCGGTGCAACCTGGTCTTTTTATGAGCTTGATCACCATGAGCGCCATGTTATTTATAGGCATGATTACAGCGATATTTGGTTTGTGGTTATTGTTACCAGAAAGTGCAAATGGTTCAGGGTTTGGAGTTCAAAAAGAAATTGTGTTAGTGATTGTGATTGCCTCTACTGTTTTCCTGCTTAAATTTTTGCCTGGTCAGATTAGAGTCAACCTTAAACGGCAATACCAGATTTTTGACAATAAGCACACTTGGATAATGAGTGTAATTTACACCATGACTTTTGGATCTTTTATCGGTTTTTCTGCTGCCTTCCCTTTGGCCATCAAAGTGATCTTCGGCTATTCCCATATCTTAGGCCCAGACGGTGTGATGACGCATACAACCTTAAACCCCAATGGACCGAGCGCATTGATGTATGCCTGGATGGGTCCATTTATTGGCGCCCTGATTCGACCTCTTGGGGGTTGGATTGCAGATAAAAAAGGCGGCGCGATGGTGACACAGGTAATTTCTGTGGTGATGCTGTTTTGTGCCCTCGGTGTTGCGTACTACATGAAGGCTGCTTATAACTCAGAAACGCCTGAAGAATATTTTATTCAATTCTTCCTCTTGTTCCTTTTGTTGTTTGCTGCCACAGGTCTCGGCAACGGCTCTACATTCCGAACAATATCCCAGGTATTTGACAAGGAACAAGCAGGGCCCATTCTCGGCTGGACTTCAGCGGTCGCAGCTTATGGTGCATTTTATATTCCAAAAGTCTTTGGTGAACAGATAAAAGCCACGACACCTGAATTAGCATTATATGGATTTGCTGCCTTTTACGGTGTTTGCATTTTTATAAATTGGTGGTTCTATCTGCGTGAAGATGCAGAGTTCCACAACCCTTAAACGTATATATAGAGAGCAATGAACCATGAGTCATTTTCTTGATCGATTACAGTTCTTTAAAAAGAAAACCGGTGAGTTTTCTAACGGTCACGGAGAGGTCAGCAATGAATCCCGTGCCTGGGAAGACAGCTACCGACAACGTTGGCAACATGACAAAATTGTACGTTCCACCCACGGTGTAAATTGTACCGGCTCATGTAGTTGGAAAATTTATGTGAAAAATGGCCTCGTGACCTGGGAAACCCAACAGACAGATTACCCGCGAACCCGGCCTGACATGCCTAACCATGAGCCTAGAGGTTGCCCCCGGGGTGCCAGTTACTCCTGGTATCTCTATAGCGCCAATCGCTTGAAATATCCCAAGGTGCGTAAACCTTTGTTGAAGCTCTGGCGAGAGCTGCGAAAGGTTCATGACAACCCCGTTGATACTTGGGCAGCTATTGTTGAGAACCCAAAGCATACAAAGTCTTATAAGTCTGCACGGGGTATGGGCGGCTTTGTGCGCTCCAACTGGGATGAAGTGAATGAAATAATTGCAGCAAGTAATATATACACCATTAAAAAATATGGCCCCGATCGCATAATCGGCTTTTCACCGATACCTGCCATGTCTATGGTGTCCTATGCGGCAGGTTCTCGATATCTATCGTTAATTGGTGGCGTCTGTATGAGCTTTTATGACTGGTATTGTGATTTGCCCCCGGCCTCACCCATGGTTTGGGGAGAGCAAACAGATGTGCCAGAATCTGCGGACTGGTATAACTCTAATTATATTATTGCCTGGGGTTCCAACGTCCCCCAGACAAGAACACCTGATGCCCATTTCTTAACGGAAGTGCGTTACAAAGGTGCCAAGACTGTATCGATTACACCGGACTATTCTGAAGTCGCCAAGTTAACTGATCTCTGGTTAAACCCAAAACAAGGTACGGATGCCGCACTGGCTATGGCTTTTGGCCACGTAATTCTAAAAGAATATCATATGGATAATCCCAGTGAATATTTCACGGATTATATTCGTCGTTATTCTGATATGCCTATGCTGGTTTGCCTTGAAGATTATGAAAATGCTTATCGCGCCGGTCGATTTCTACGAGCCAGTGATCTAACTGACAACCTAGGGCAAGGAGAAAACCCTGAATGGAAAACCATTGCATTTGACGAAACATCTGGTGGTCTTGTCTCTCCACAGGGTTCTATCGGATATCGATGGGATGGCAGCAAGAAATGGAATATTGAAAACAAGGAAGGCGGTGAAGGGCGAGAAACTAAATTACGGCTTTCTCTTATTGACGGAGAACAAAATACCTCATCCGTTGCCTTCCCCAACTTTGCTAATGAAGCCCACGACTACTGGGAGCATCAGGAAGGCGAGAGTGTGCTCTTTCGCAATGTGCCTACCCGTACCATACAACTCGGTGACGGCAGCGAAGCGAAAGTGGCGACAGTTTTTGACTTGATGATGGCAAATTATTCTATTGATCGAGGCTTGGGCGGTGACAATGTCGCTTCAGATTTTGACGATGAGAGCGCCGTCAATACACCCGCATGGCAAGAAAAAATCACGGGTGTATCCAGAGATAAGGTCATTACCGTTGCCCGGGAGTTTGCAGATACAGCAGATAAAACTCACGGTAAATCCATGATAATTGTGGGTGCGGCAATGAATCACTGGTATCACATGGACATGAACTATCGTGGTTTGATCAACATGTTGATGATGTGTGGTTGTATTGGACAAAGTGGTGGTGGCTGGGCACATTATGTCGGACAGGAAAAGCTGCGACCCCAGACAGGTTGGTTACCCCTAGCCTTTGGCTTGGATTGGAACCGCCCACCGAGACAAATGAACTCTACCTCATTTTTCTACAATCACAGCTCCCAGTGGCGACATGAGAAAGTTAATGCCCGAGACATACTCTCCCCATTGGCAGACAAAGAAAGTTATCCAGAACATATGCTCGATTACAATATTCGAGCAGAAAAAATGGGCTGGTTACCAAGCGCTCCTCAGTTAAATAAAAACCCATTAGAAATAGCAAGACAAGCTGCAGAGGCGGGCGTTGATACAAAAGACTATGTAGTTGATCAACTTAAAAAAGGTGAATTGCGATTTGCTTGTGAAGCGCCAGATGAACCGGAAAATTTTCCCCGTAATATGTTTATCTGGCGTTCAAATTTACTGGGTTCTTCAGGCAAAGGGCATGAATACATGCTCAAGTATCTGCTCGGTACGAAAAACGGCGTAATGAATGATGACAATGGCGTTCGAGGCGGTTTGATCCCAGAGGATGTTGATTGGCGTGATGATGCTCCAGAAGGTAAGTTGGACTTGGTGACGACCCTAGATTTTAGAATGTCGTCAACCTGTATGTATTCAGACATCGTGTTGCCGACTGCCTGTTGGTACGAAAAAGACGATATTAATACTTCCGACATGCATCCATTTATACATCCCTTGTCAAAGGCTGTTGACCCTGCCTGGGAAGCGCGTTCTGATTGGGATATTTACAAGGGTATTGCAAAACGATTTTCCGAACTCACAGAAGGTAATCTGGGGGTTGAAACCGATATCGTGACCGTGCCCATCCTTCACGATACGCCAGCAGAAATGGCTCAACCCTTTGATGTAAAAGACTGGAGCAAAGGTGAATGCGATTTGATACCTGGTAAGACTGCTCCCAATATAGCAATTGTTGAACGTGACTATCCCAATACGTATAAGAAATTTACATCCCTTGGGCCAGCTCTCGAAAAGTTGGGCAATGGGGGTAAAGGCATTAGTTGGAATACAGATGAAGAAGTTAAATTACTCGGCCAACTCAATTACACCGTAAGTGAAGAAGGTATCAGCAAGAATCGACCAAAAATTGAAACCGCCATCGATGCGGCTGAGGTAGTACTAACCCTTGCACCGGAGACCAATGGTAATGTTGCTGTAAAGGCGTGGAAATCACTGGGTGAGAAAACCGGCAGGGATCATACGCATTTGGCATTATCAAAACATGACGAGAAAATTCGCTTTCGTGATATCCAGGCGCAGCCAAGAAAAATAATATCTTCTCCCACTTGGTCAGGCTTAGAAGATGAACATGTGAGTTATAACGCTGGCTATACCAATATTCATGAGTACATACCTTGGCGTACGATTACCGGAAGGCAGCAGTTTTACCAAGATCATCAGTGGATGCAGGCTTTTGGAGAACAGTTGATAGGTTATCGACCACCTGTGAAGACCCGCGCTGTGGAACTAATGAAAGATTATAAGTCCAACGGCAATAAGGAAATTGTTCTGAACTTCCTCACACCACATCAGAAATGGGGTATTCATAGTACCTATTCTGACAACCTGTTGATGTTGACCCTGTCTAGGGGCGGTCCAATTATCTGGCTGAGTGAAGACGATGCCAGAGAAGCCGGGATTGTCGATAATGACTGGATTGATGTTTTCAATGCCAATGGAGCAATTGCCTGTCGCGCTGTCGTTAGTCAGCGTGTCAAACCTGGAATGGTAATGATGTACCACGCTCAGGAAAGAATTGTCAATGTACCAGGTTCTTCTCTAACAGGAACACGGGGCGGGCATCATAATTCAGTCACCCGAGTACTAATGAAACCCACACATATGATTGGTGGATATGCTCAGCAGTCATGGGGATTCAACTATTATGGCACGGTAGGTTGTAATCGGGATGAAATGGTGGTGGTACGTAAAATGGCCGCTGTTGATTGGCTCGAAGGTTCAGATACTGACGAGTTACCACAAGCACTACCCCAAGATGTATGAGGAGCACGTAATATGAAAATTAGATCTCAAGTAGGCATGGTGCTCAATCTCGATAAATGCATTGGCTGTCATACCTGTTCAATAACTTGCAAGAATGTCTGGACGTCCCGCGAGGGTATGGAATATGGCTGGTTTAATAATGTTGAATCCAAACCAGGTATTGGATACCCCAACAACTGGGAAGATCAAGAGAAATGGAAGGGAGGCTGGGAACGAAAATCAAATGGTTCCATTCAACCTAAGATCGGCAGTAAGTTAAAGGTACTGGCGAAAATATTTGCTAACCCAGATATGCCGCAAATTGATGACTACTATGAGCCATTTGATTACGACTATCAGCACTTACACACGGCTCCCCAGGGAAAACACCAGCCAACGGCTAGACCACGATCATTAATCAGCGGTAAGCGAATGGAGAAAATAGAAGCAGGACCAAACTGGGAAGAAATACTGGGTGGAGAATTTGAAAAAAGAGCTAAGGACAAAAATTTTGACAAAATGGAAAAGCAGATGTATGGCGAGTATGAAAATACTTTCATGATGTATCTGCCTCGGCTATGTGAGCATTGCCTGAACCCCTCCTGCGTGGCAGCTTGCCCAAGCGGAGCGATTTACAAACGGGAGGAAGATGGCATTGTGCTGATTGATCAGGACAAATGTCGCGGTTGGCGAATGTGTGTTAGCGCCTGTCCCTACAAAAAAATATACTTTAACTGGAAAAGCGGTAAGTCGGAAAAATGTATCTTCTGTTATCCTCGGATTGAATCAGGGCAGCCGACTGTTTGTTCGGAGACCTGTGTGGGCCGAATCAGATATCTTGGCATATTACTCTATGATGCGGATCGTATTGAGGAGGTAGCTTCCACAGAATCAGAAACAGATCTATACGAAAAACAACTGTCGGTTTTTCTGGATCCGAATGATCCAGAGGTTATCGCACAGGCCAGAGCCGATGGCATACCGGACTCAGTCATTGAGTCCGCACAGCAATCACCCGTATACAAGTTAGCCGTTGATTGGAAGTTAGCCTTACCCCTACATCCTGAATACCGAACAATGCCAATGGTTTGGTATGTACCGCCTTTATCCCCTATTCAAGGAGCAGCCGACTCAGGCACTATTGGCATGAATGGTGTTATCCCTGATGTTGATTCTCTACGCATCCCCATTAAATATCTCGCAAATATGTTGACAGCAGGAGATGAAGCCCCTGTCCGTCTTGCCTTAAAAAGGTTGTTGGCCATGCGTGCATATAAGAGAGCCGAGCACGTTGAAAAACAGTTAGATGTGAGCGTATTGGATGATGTGGGTTTGTCTGTCGAACAGGCTGAAGAAATGTATCGTTATCTGGCAATAGCGAACTATGAAGATAGATTTGTTATTCCTACCGCCCACCGGGAACAGGCATTGAAATATGCCCAGGCAGAAGCCAATGGATGTGGGTTCAGTTTTGGTAACGGATGCGATGATGGGAATACTGATGTCAATATGTTTGGTGCCAAGAAAACCAATCGCAAGGATATTATTCCTACCATTCAGATCTGGGAGAAATAGACATGGATATTCTAAAAGTAATTGCCCGCCTTCTGGATTACCCACGGGAAGAAGTTTACTTACACAAAGGGGAACTGGCCTTATTGATTAGTGATTCGGTAGAGATTTCACCTGATCATCGCTCCCAATTACTCACCACTTTGGACGATATCTATCAGGGTGACTTAATGGATTCCGAAGAGCGCTACACCGGATTATTCGAACAAGGCCGCAGTCTCTCATTACACTTGTTCGAGCACGTCCATGGCGAGTCTCGTGACAGAGGTCAGGCGATGGTTGACTTAATGGCAGAATATACAAGCCACGGCTTTGAAATTGAATCGAGAGAACTGCCAGACTACATACCTATGTTTCTGGAGTATCTATCTTATCAATCCGATCTAGATGCAAGGGAATGGTTGGCTGATGTGAGTCATATCCTCGCCTTATTAGGCGCAAGACTAAAGGAGAGGCAAAGTCCTTACGCCAATTTGTTTGAGTCCCTCTTACTTATCGCTGGACGCAGTGAAGCACTTGAAGCGAAACTGAAAGAAATTGGTGACGAGGTGCCTGACAATACAATGGAAGCAATAGATAAAGAATGGGAAGAAGTTGCTGTTACCTTTGGAGCTGAAGATCAGGCTTGCGATAGCAGTATCACCAGTTCTAATCCCGATGAGCCTCAACCTTTACGTTGGAAAGAAGCTTCGGCCTCAGATATCTTGAATCAAACTTACAGAGGTGCAGTATAATGAATACTTCTCTAAATATGCTTTTGTTCGGGCTCTATCCTTACATCGCCATCGTTATTTGTATTGCGGTGAGTATTATTAGATTTGACAGAGAGCAATATACATGGAAAGCAGGGTCAAGCCAGCTCCTCAGAGGTAAAGGCATGGTTCTGGCTAGCAATCTATTTCATATAGGTATAATTTTTATTCTTGCAGGTCATTTTGTCGGTCTATTAACACCAGAGTCGATTTATCATCATGTGATTAGCACACCCAACAAACAATTACTGGCGATGGTGTCAGGTGGTTTTTTTGGCGGCTTGTGTTTTATAGGACTAACGATGTTACTTTATCGCCGATTGACAGATGCGCGTATTAAAGCGAATACAAGTTTTAGTGATATTTTTATTCTACTGCTCTTATATATCCAGCTGATATTGGGCTTAAGCACTATCGTTGTTTCTGCAAGCCATATGGACGGTTCTATAATGATCATGTTGTCGGAATGGGCACAGAATATCGTGCTCTTACGGCCAGTTGTTGCAAGTGAGTCAATTGCCAATGTACATATACTTTACAAATTGCATGTGTTTTTTGGTCTGTCCCTCATACTAGTTTTTCCCTATACCAGACTTGTTCACATGATCAGTGCACCCATTTGGTACCTAGGACGCAGCTATCAAATTGTCCGCCAGAAAAACTAGATGGCCAACAGTGTTCATGCAGGAGAAAGGTTTCAATTAAGAAAGCCATGGATAAAGAATTGAAGAGTGTCTTGATTCCCGTCTAAACAACAACAAATTTCAATAGGCATGAGCACAAAAGATTAAAGCGGGAATTTTGCAAGTTGAGGGTGAAAAAATCTAACCTTTCTTCGCAATATCTGTACGCCAATCTATCTCTGCTTCTCCTTTCCTTTTTAAATAAGCATTACACTGTGAAAAATGCTGACAACCCATAAACCCCCTATGAGCAGACAAAGGAGAAGGATGCGGCGCCTTTAGCACCAAATGTTTTGCAGTATCGATGACTGCCCCTTTCTTCTGAGCATAGGCACCCCAAAGTAAAAATACGCACCCACTGAGCTCACGATTGACGAGTTCAATTATCTTGTCGGTAAAAACTTCCCAGCCTTTGCCCTGATGAGATGCCGCGTTAGCTTTTTCTACCGTAAGAACGCTATTAAGCAATAATACCCCTTGATCGGCCCAAGATGATAAAAAGCCGCTGCTTAGAGACTCTTCTTCAAGCCCTAAATCAGACCTTAGCTCTTTAAATATATTCACGAGAGAAGGAGGTGTTTTGACCCCATTTTGAACAGAGAAACAAAGACCATGCGCTTGCCCAGGTCCGTGATAGGGATCTTGACCGAGTATCACGACTTTTACTTTGTTTAACGGTGTTGCATTCAAGGCATTGAAAACATCATTGCCCCGGGGGTAGATCGTTTTACCTTCCTGTTTTTGTTCAAGTAGGAAGGCTCTTAGAGATTTCATATAGGGTTGGTTAAACTCTAACTCAAGATGAGATAGCCACCCTGCTTCAAGTTTAACGCCAGACTTAATTGTCATGTTAGTCACTCATTAGAAAGAAGCTATTTCTTCGGTCGCATACGAGGGAACAACACAACATCTCGAATAGAAGCAGAATCCGTTAACAACATAACCAAGCGATCGATACCGATGCCTTCTCCCGCTGTTGGCGGCATACCATATTCCAGCGCGGTAACATAGTCATGATCGTAATGCATGGCTTCATCATCTCCAGCATCTTTGGCTTCGACCTGCTTTCTAAATCTTTCAGCCTGATCTTCAGCATCATTCAACTCTGAAAAACCATTTGCGATTTCCTGCCCCATGCAAAACAACTCGAAGCGATCAGTAATATCGCCATCAAGATCATTTCGTCGTGCCAGAGGAGACACTTCAGTGGGGTGCTGGGTAATAAAGACAGGTTGTGTGATTTTATCCTCTACCGCTGCATCAAATATTTCCATTACAACTTTTCCATGACCCCATACATCATTTAGCTCAACGCCTAACTTCTTAGCCAGGGCGCGAGATTCCGCCTCATCATTTAGCTGATCCGCGGTAATGAAATCGGTATATTCCAATATGGCCTCTGCCATTGTCATTCGCTTAAAGGGTAAACCAAAATCAAGTTCAGTCCCCTTATAGGAAAATTGAGTTGTACCTAAAACATGTGCCGCAGCCCCTTTGAAGAGTTCTTCTGTGAGATCCATTAAATCGTTGTAATCTGAATAAGCCCAGTAAAACTCAAGCATAGTGAATTCTGGGCTGTGCTTGGTCGACATACCTTCATTTCTAAAATTACGATTAATTTCAAATACTCTTTCAAAGCCCCCGACAACCAAGCGCTTCAAGTTAAGTTCTGGTGCGACTCGAAGATACATATCAATATCCAGAGCATTGTAATGCGTCATAAATGGCGCCGCCGTTGCGCCACCTGGTGTTGACAACATCATGGGGGTTTCTACTTCCATAAACTGACGTTCACTAAAGTAACGACGTATATAGTCGACTATCTTTGCTCGTTTCACAAAAACTTCGCGGCTATCTGCGTTCATCATGATATCGAGATAACGTTGCCTGTAACGAACTTCTGTGTCTGTTAATCCTGCATGCTTTTCAGGCAAAGGACGAAGCGACTTAGTGAGCATTCTTAGTTCTTTTGCATGAACTGACAACTCACCTTTGTTGGTTTTCATCACGGTCCCAGTCACTGCCACAATGTCGCCAATATCCCAAGCTTTAAAAGCTTCATAGGCATCTTCACCCACGTCACTTTGCCGGATATAAGCCTGTATTCGACCCGACATATCTTGCAGCGTGACAAAACTCGCCTTACCCATTGCACGACGCAACATAACGCGACCGGCCACACTCGTGTGAATGGCAGTTTCAGCAAGAGAATCTTTTGTTTCCTGGCCGTGTTTCAGCAATAAATCTTCGGCAAAATCTTCTCGACGATAGTCATTGGGAAAGGCGTTGCCTTTTTCTCGTAACTTCTCAAGCTTGGCTTTACGAAGGGTAATTAATTCGCTTTCGGAAACTTCTGTGTTCTGGTCGTCGGACATAAGGCTTTGCTTTCTGCTTTAATAGTTAAAAAATAATTCTCGGTCTTTCTACGTGCTCTTACAAACCTAACTTCAAACTGGCAACAATAAACTGATCTAAATCACCATCTAACACTGCCTGAGTATTGGATGTTTCAACATTAGTTCTAAGATCTTTGATTCGTGCTGAATCCAGTACGTAAGATCGGATCTGACTGCCCCAACCAATATCAGACTTGTTATCTTCAACTTCCTTCATTTCATCTAGTCGTTTTTGTTCTTCCATCTCATACAACTTCGCCTTCAATTGCTTCACCGCCTGATCTCTGTTTTTGTGCTGAGATCTTTGATTCTGGCATTGCACCACAAGGCCAGAAGGAATGTGAGTCAGGCGAACCGCTGAATCTGTTTTATTCACATGCTGGCCACCCGCGCCACTGGCGCGATAAGTATCGACCCGAACATCAGACATCTTCAAATCAATTTCAATATCATCATCTAACTCAGGGGATGCAAAAACCGAAGCAAAAGAGGTATGACGACGACTGCCAGAATCAAATGGTGACTTTCTCACCAATCGATGAACGCCCGTTTCGGTTCGTAACCAACCATAAGCATAGTCACCTTCAAATCGAATAGTCGCACCTTTTATACCTGCCACATCTCCTTCAGAAATTTCTATTATTTCGGTCTTAAAGCCCTTGGATTCACCCCATCGAAGATACATACGAAGTAGCATATTTGCCCAATCCTGAGCCTCTGTGCCACCGGATCCTGATTGAATATCCAAATAGGCGCCATTGGGGTCCATCTCTCCCGAGAACATGCGCCGAAATTCAAGCGCTTCCATTCGACTTGTTAGGGCCGCAAGGTCAGCTTCAACGTCCCCAATTAGGGACTCATCAGATTCTTCCAGAGCAAGTTCAATAAGATCACTAACATCGCTCAAACCACCATCCATAAAATCTATTGTATGGACAATAGCCTCAAGTGAAGACCTCTCTTTGCCCAGCTTTTGCGCCGACTCAGGATCATCCCAGACCTTTGGATCACCCAATTCAAGTTCGACTTCAGTCAGGCGCTCTTTACGCTGCTCATAGTCAAAGATACCCCCGAAGTACTTCGGTTCTGGCATTAAGATCTTTGATTTGATTAATAAGGGGACTAATTTCCACGATGTACTGCCTGACCGCTAGGTTAATAACAAGGCGGTATTGTATAGGAGGCTTTGAATTCAGTAAATCTTACATCGAGCTTATTCTTTAACTATAGCGCAACAATAAGCACTAGCGTTCAAAGTGGCTGTTTATAAAGCACAGAACCTTGCCCATTCTTTCTCAACATGTTCTCGTAACGCTTCTTCCGTCCCATTATTCTCGAACACAACATCCGCCTTCTCTTTCTTTTCCGCATTACTAAGCTGAGCATCAATTCTGTTTTCAACCGCCTGTCGATCAAGTGCGTCTCGCGCCATTGCTCTCTCAATCGCAAGTTCACGCTCAACGACCACAACCCAGATCTCATCCCCCATATCGAACCAACCTGCTTCAAACAACACTGCAGCATCAAGTACAACTACGCCATCAGGGTAGGCTGCTTCATAACCAGCCATTTCCAATTTGATGTGATTGCGAATCTCTGGCCAAACGATATCGGTAAGCTTCTTTAATGCTTCTGGCTTCCCAAAAACCTTTCCTCCGAGCACGCGACGATTGATGTGATTATCCTCTCCGACAATATCCTGACCAAAAGCTTCTACGACTTTGATATAAGCCTGCGCCCCGGGCTCATAAACTAAATGGCCGACTTTGTCCGCATCAATGGTTTTCGCACCAAGTTCTTCAAGAAACATGGCAACGGTTGATTTTCCTGCCGCAATACCACCGGTTAGACACAGTATTTTCATTTATTCAAATTCCTGATTATGGGTTTTTATCCGCCACGGTATTTTACAACACCAGAAGGCTTATGGACATTCTACCTTACAAAAAAATCGTGACTATCGACAGGGACGCTGCGATCTTCCCAACTAAATTTTTGTTAAATAAATCTGCCCCTTTTACATTAGTCCCCCTTCTTGTGACGCAAGCGACTGAGTGATGCAGGTGTAATTCCGAGATATGAAGCAACATGGTATTGTGGTATCTGTTGCCAGAATCCTTTGTGATCGATAATGAACTGCCTTTAACGCTGCGCCGCCGACTTGAGTAGAAATTCAGACTCCCTCGCTTCCTTCATCAGAAAAAGCCTTTCTAGACCAAGTCGATAGTACCGATCTATATCATGACGATCATCCATCAGCACTCGAAATTCAGACCAAGATAACGCAAGTGCCTAACTATCATCTAGAGGGGCAATACTCAACAGACAGGGTTCGCCTGTTACCAAACCATATGTCGAACCTAACAGGCTAGGCGCTGGCGCAAAGGTCTTATTGGCTTCCCGCCCATCTTCTGACGATATATAATATCGCGCAATCCCTTCTCTCATAAAAAAAATATGTTCACTGATATCCCCTTGTGTTACAAACGGAACACCGGCTCTAAATTCAATCGTTTTACTGATGTTAAGTAATGCATGCTGACTATCGTGACCAACGATCTTACCGATATGCTGTTTAAACCTCTCTTGTAAGGTCATGGGTTTAAGATGCACTGTTGTATATCTGAATCTTATCGTAAAACTATTAACATATGTTAATGCGGGTTTTTCTGAGGCTCGCTATTGTGCTGGTTCATTAAATTATCGCAAAAAAAGGTAAGCAGAATGAAATTAATTAGAGCCGCTATTTGGCTGACAATACTCGGGCAATGGTCAATGCAGACTATTGCAGAAGTCAGTATTTATGATCAAAAAGACTTTGGAACGTATGATCGCAGCCTGAATGTCTTACGTCGTGATTTTAGTGACGATATCCCTTTCTATCTTAGTGTGCCGAAAGATCAACCACTATAAAAGGTATTATGATTTTGCTCCATGGAATCACCAGCAGTAAAGATGTTTGGTGGCAAAATGAAGGCCCCTACGGTAAAACCCGCGAGTACCGCATGGGACTATTGGAAGCGGGTTATGTTATTGTGACACCGGATGCGAGATGGCACGATCAACGTATCGCAACTGCTGATTTTAAATCACCCCTAGAGATACTAGGCAATCAAAACTGGACCGCTCTACGATCACTTATTGCCGGTTCAGTGGTAGATTTTAGCGCCATATTAGATGAAGTAGAAAAGATTTATCCAGATCTACCCATTGGTGTATTGGGCATGAGCCTTGGTGCCATACATAGTTTTGCCTTAGCCACTGATGACACGCGTATCAAACTAGCTGTACCCGTATTTTCACCCATCCAAACACCTACCGATTTGCTAACGGATATCCAGCCAATGACTCGCGCCAAACAACTCACTGTCCCTACTTTGCTTTTGATCTCAGATCAGGACGTTTGTAGTCATTCGAACAGGGTAAAGCTTTGTATCAAGCAATAGCGGCGAAAGATAAACAGCTATTAGTTTTATCTACGCCTCATGAGCTGGGTTACAGCGAATCCGAAAAGGTGGTTGCTTGGGTTAAAGAACGTTTATAGCGACTTTGACCATTGAGAGGGAGTGTCAAGTACTCCCTCACAGAATTATCATTCTGTCGTTGACAGCTTGAGTATCAATAGGGACATATATGTCCCTCATTTCTGATTCGATTGTGCAATCCATGATCTCCTAAAACCCCATCATCTTTACATACTCATCCATGACAATACGTGGCTGCTTAATCTCGTTCACAAGCTCATCTTGTTTCGCATATCCCAAAGACATACCAAGCAGAACCATTTCTGCTTCATCGATGCCCAATACTTCACGAATGGTTTGTGGCCAAAGCGTCCAAGAGGCCTGGGCGCAGGTATCCAGACCTTGTTCTTTGGCCATTAACATGATGCTTTGCACAAGAATACCCGTGTCAAGAATTTGTGATTCGCACAACGTTCTATTAATGGTGAAGATCAACCCAACGGGTGCACCAAAAAAAGAGAAGTTTTTCGCTACCTGCATAAGGCGCTGTATTTTGTCTTCCCGCGGTATATTTAGTGCCCGGTACATAAGCTCTCCACAATCATAACGCCGTTGCCGAAAAGGGTCAGGCAAGGGCTTGGGATAGATAGGAATATCGGCTTTTTCTCCGCTAGGATTTAAAGCGAGACGTTGCATCACTGTTTCACACAATCGATTTTTAACCGAGCCGCTGATTGCGTAAATCTTCCAGGGTTGCAAATTACTACCCGAAGCCGATTTGCCCGAGACGCTCAGGATTTCTTGCACTAGATCAGCGCTTACTGGCTGATTTGTATACTCACGCACCGACCTGCGATTCTCAAGGACTTCCCTCACACTATTCATTTATACTACCTCATTGGAAATAATATTCGAGTATATGACCTATATTAAAGGATGCACACATGCTGCATGGAATATCTTTGTTTCCCAATGCGAACAATGAGGAGTCGATTTGAAGCAAATAACAGGTATGGTTATCTTTGCCAAAGTGGTTGAGTGTGGCAGCTTCTCTGGTGCGGCTCAGCAGTTGAACCTAGCAAAATCTTCTGTGAGCAAACACTTGGCTAAGCTTGAAGCAGAATTGGGCGTGCGCCTAATACAACGCAGTACTCGCCAATTCAGAATTACTGAAGAGGGAAAGTTAATTTATTTGCGCGCACGTGCTGTTGTTCAGGAGATGGAGCAAGCCGTGGTAGATGCCTCGCATTTTCATACCCACCCCCAGGGCACCTTGACAATTACAGCGCCGCCATTATTTGGCAGCACGCTGATTGCGGGACTAATACCGCCCTTTCAATTATTGTATCCAGCGTTAAAAGTGAATCTATTTCTCTCAGAAGACTATAGTGATGTCATTGCTGAGGGATACGATCTATCCATAAGGCTTGGAGAACTCGCTGATTCCAGCTTGATAGGACAGTTTTTGTATTCGGTGGATGTCATTTTGGTTGCAACACCAGCCTACTTGAAACGGCAAGGTCTTATAGATGACCGCTCACAAAATACGCTACAACACCCCCAACAACTATTACAACAAAGCTGTTTAGTTTGGCAGCCTAGGGGCAAGGGTCCGAAAAATATCTGGCATTTCACCCAAGATCAACAAGAGGAAGTGGTGACGGTAACGCCACAGTTTTGTTGCAACGATTGGTCTGCAATCAAGCAAGTTTGCTTAGCGGGTGCCGGAATCGCTCGCATTTCGTCCTATGCTGTATCGCAGGAGGTATCCCGAGGTGAGCTTGTTGTGTTATTGCCACAATACAAAATGCCGAGTTTCGCCATAACGGGACTCTATCCAGAACGAAAGCATGTACCCGTTAAAACAACCGCTTTTCTCAATTACTTACGTACCGCCTTCGCGTAATAATGAGAGTATTACGCCCGCGGTATTGAAGAAAAAGTCAAATTCTATAGACTCAGTGATCAAATATTGAGGATCCAAAACATGAGCCAGAAGCGCGATGCAGCAATAGTTGGTATTCACGAATACCCTTCAAGGGATGTTGAGGAAGCTTAAGTCCACTTCAAATTAAATCAGAATCCGCTGCAAAGGCCCTGGCAGATGCAGGGCTCAACTGGTCTGACGTTGATGCCATATATGACGCTGGTGACGGCGGCGGCATGCAGGGTTTTAATATCGCCGAATATTTTGGTATCAAACCTAATGTTCTCGACATGACGAATGTTGGCGGCAGCTCTTTTGAGATTCACGCTGCCCACGCGAAAAGAGACATCGCTGCTGGCAAGGCAAAAGTCGCCCTCCTCACCTATGGATCTACCGCGCATAGCAATGCCCGCGCGATTGGCGCGGGTGGACGGGACGGCGGCATGCATCCTGCAGACAATATGGATCGTTTTTCGGGTATGACCTTAATCGCCAATTACGCCATGGTGGCCCAACGACATATGCATGAATTTGGCACAACATCGGAACAACTTGCAGAAATATCCGTCGCGACTCGTTTTCATGCTATGCGTAATCCAGAAGCCGTGAAGGCGATGGAGGATTTAGACTTTATCAACATAAGAGAAACGACAATAGAAGATGTCGTTGATTCGCGAATGATTGCAGACCCCTTGCACCTTCTAGAATGCTGCATGATTTCCGATGGAGGCGGCGCCGTTGTGATTGCTTCACCTGAAGTCGCTAGAGATTGTAAAAAACCACCGGTGTGGATTCTGGGAAGCGGCGAAGCGACAAAATATCCAGAGAATGGCGGCGACATCTGCACCAGTGCCGCAGTGCAATCAGCACCCACTGCATTTAAAGAAGCCGGTATTTCCCCATCAGAGATTGATATCGCGATGATTTACGACTCCTTTAGCATCACTGTTCTAACATTGTTAGAAGATTTAGGGTTTTGCAAAAAAGGAGAAGGTGGCGCTTGGGTTGAAGGGGGCCGACTACGTTTCGATCGTCCCAATGACGGGCCTGCGCTTAATACTGATGGCGGCGGTTTATCTTCTAACCACCCTGGTATGAGAGGCATATTTTTGCTGATTGAGGCCGCAAGACAATTGAGGGGCGAATCCACTTCTCAAGTTGAAAATGCAAAACTCGCCGTAGCGCAT
Source organism: Pseudomonadales bacterium (assembly GCA_016763855.1). Taxonomy (GTDB): domain Bacteria; phylum Pseudomonadota; class Gammaproteobacteria; order Pseudomonadales; family Azotimanducaceae; genus JAHRVQ01. The sequence continues at coordinate 26,117 of JAESSY010000131.1, read as the reverse complement.
GGCAATGGTGGCATGCTAGGCAGTCGTCATGTCGCTGGTACAATAATTTTGGGGAGAGATTAAAATGAGCGATAAACCAGTAGCACGTCCCTTACCAAAATTTGACGAAGCCGATACCGCTGAATTTTGGGCAGGCACAAAAGAGAAAGAATTTCGATATCAGCAGTGTGACAATTGCCAAAAAATCATTTTCTATCCGAGACGAACTTGCACAGGCTGCACCAATAGCCAATTGATATGGAAAGTGTCTAATGGCCTTGGCAAAATCTACACCTTTAGCATTGTCAGACTAAGCTATCATCCTTTCTTTAAACAACAATTACCCTATGTTGTTGCCTGGATCGATATAGATGAAGGCCCTCGGATTTTGTCAAACGTTGTGGGCTGCGATGCCGAAGATGTCAAAATTGGCACTGAAGTGAAACTAGAATGGGAGATTCATGAAAATCTGAACATCCCTCTGTTCGAACCGATCTAGTTTTAGAATTTTTACTTCTCGCAAGCAATTTCGACACTCGCGGTGCCAAAGACGCGGGTTTCACCCTTGCTGTTCACTACGGTGATATCAATTTCTACTAAATTTTCATCCTCATTAATATCCGTGACAACCCCGGTAATTTGGTGAGATTCATCCGCAACAACTGCAGCACGAAAGATCGTATCGATCTGTTTGATTTCTGCCTGTGGTGCCCACTGATGAATCATCGCAACGAGATAACCCTGGCTCAAAATACCTGGCACAATGGCACCGGGAAAGCCTTCTTTGCGGGCGGCTTCATGATCAGAAAACCTTGCGCCTCCCCAGCCAATGATCTTTGCAAAGGTCTTAACAGTTTCAAGGGAAGTATCGGGCTCAAACACGGGGAGTTCTTCACCAAACTCAACATCAGAAATACTGGAAATCGTCATTATCGTTTCTCTCTCATCACTATCCGACTATCTGAATTAGCAAGATGCGCTCCCGCTTCATCAAAAAATTCGATTCGGCTCACTGTAAACACCATACGACCTGAGCGACCAGTTTTAGTATAGATATCATGTAGGTGAGTGCGTCCTGTAATAGTTGATCCTGGGCGGAGGGGCCTAAAACATTCGACACCCTTACCTGCATCCATACCAACACCAAAGCGAGGGAAACCTTTGGGTAGCGATCTACTGCCTGTTAAAGAGGCAACATAGGTTGGGGATGCTTGAAAGTTTTCATCTTCAGGATCAAGAAAACGAGATGCTGTTTCGCCACAGAGCTTTGCATACTCAATAGTGTTTACAGGATCTATTTCAAATGTTTGTTCATCAAAATCATCATTCAGAAATTTTTCTCTAAGTTCGCTGATGTCTTTATCAAAGTCCAAAACACACTCCACTTGTTGGTTATTTTCCCTAACGGCTTTAGTTTTACATTACGCTGGCTGCACTACATTAAGTTAGGCTTTAAGCTAACGGCTCTACTTTAAGCTAATGGCTTCAAAATTATCTGACTTTAACGCAGCCACCAGATCGTCCATCGAACTTATTTTTGATTCAAACCGTGTTGCACAACGACCTATGTGGCTCACAATATGTGAATCGCTACCGCCGATTCCTTTGTAACCCAACTTTATCGCGTTATCGATGGCAATTTGATCTTCTTGGTCTCGACTTCCACCATTGTAAATTTCAACGATCTCAACACCATCCGGTACACCCAGTTGATCTGTATGCGCAAACATCCCTACTCTGGGGCGACCTGGATGACAAGGAATCGCAATCGCTCCATGTAACTTGGATTGTTCCAATACTTCAGCAATAGCAAGGTGAGTAGACGTAAAATCAAAAGCATTTTGCAATGCTGACGTCACACCAAAAACTAATACATGACCATATTCCGTTTCGACTTCACTTCCTTTCAATATAGTAATACCAAACTTCTCCGCCAGCGCACTATAGTCAGACTCATCGTCAAATTGCCGGTGTTCCGTTAACACAAAGCCGTCTATTTCAAGGTTCTTTGCTTTAATCCACTGACAATAATTTTTAACTTTAGCGCGGCCATCATCAGATTTAATCGAATGCGTATGTAGATCAAGTAACACTATTATCCCTTTGGTCTTTTTATGCTTAGGTTAACTATAAACTTCCACGTCGACTGGTATACCTGTCATGAAAGCCTGGTTGCTAATTTTTTCATAAGATCCCGGACCCGATGGCAATAAAATATTCGCATTAACGCCAGCAAATTTCTTCGCGGTCTCCATTCGGGTTTCATCATTTCCCCAACCATGGGTTAGGGCAACAGTGCCAAGTTTAAGCCCTTCATCCAAAGCGACAGTTGACACAATAGCACCATTGTTATTTTTGATCTGAACTCTCGAGCCTTCCCCTAAGTTTCTCGCTCTTGCATCTTCTGGATGCATAAAAAGCGGATTACTTAACTGAGCTTTTCTTTTTAAAGATTTCACATTATGGAACCAGCTATTCACCATATAATTAGTTCTTCTGGTAATCATTTTAAGTTGAACCGCGTCCGCCTCTATGTTCGCATTCGATTCAAGAAATAACCTTTCACATTCAATGCGAGATTCTGACAACAGTGAAGGGCAACAATCAACCCTTTGGCTTTCTGTTTGAATCCAGTCAGTGAAGAATGTACCCGACTGAATTCCGGGCAGTACCGCCGTGTTGCTGGGCATTTCTTTCAATGCTTCAATGCTTAAATGAGATTGGCGCAGCATGTGATCTGTCCGGCCAAATAGATCAGAGCCTTTAACAATCGACTCCTTACTATCGAGCTCCTTATCATCCAGCCCCTTATCATCAAAGATGGAGTCAAACCCCGATGCTTGCTCTAGGCGTCCGAGTATCCACCACTCTGGTTTACGTTCAAGTTGGGGCGGCACAATATAGTTTGTATATTGAACAAAGGGACGATCCTGCATGCCCAAGCCACATAGATTGATATCTTCTCGTTCATACATACCAGTCGCAGGGAGTACGTAGTGCGCCAACTCAGCTGTAGCGTTGTGATAAATATCAATTACGATTAGCAATTCCAATGAACTGAAAGCCTTTTTTAACCGTTCGCTATCGCCTACAGAAATAAGCGGGTTACCCGAGATCACCACCATCGCCTTAATGGGGTTTTCCTCAGCAAGCATCATATCTGCCATCATATTCCCGGGAAGAGCACCTCGGATTTTTCGCATCTGGCCAAAGGGGCTATCGAAGTATGGATCTTCTCTTCCAGATTTTCCGGCTTTAGCAGCAGCGTAAAAACCGAGGGAATACAAATTGCCACCCACTTTATCGAAATTTCCAGTGACCATACTCAACATAAATAATAGCCAGTAAGCTAAAGTACCCTGTCTGCCCATGTTCACACCCGTCGACATATGGACAGCAGCAGAACTAGCGCTCGCAAAATCGTTCGCTAATGCTTCAATTTCCTGTGCTGAAATACCAACAACGCCTGCAACACGAGCCGGAGAATATTGGGCAATGAACGCTCGCAAAGCATCAACATTATCCCCATGTTCTTTGAGAAACGCTTCATCAAATCGTTGACTTCGGTCCAGGTGATGCAACATCGCTGCCATCAAATAGACATCAGTATCGGGATTGACATGAACGATCTCGCCAATACCCTTAACCGAGTCATTTATTCTGGGGTCGACAAATCGAATATCAACGCCTCGCTTTTTTGCTTCTCTTAAAGCATTCATAGGATCGGCTATAGAAACAAAACTCATATTGGATATTCGCGGATTGGTCCCAAAAAGAAGTAAAAAATCTGTGTTGTGGATATCGGGAATAGGATGAATGGTACTAGATCCAAACATTGCTTCACTTCCGGCAAATTTATTGGTGCAGTCTTGGGTGCCTGAACTAAAATTCTTTCTTATTTCATTTTTGATAAGAAAAGAACTGATAGCAGGACCTGCAAGCGTGTTAAAAGCTAGGGGATTTCCTGTGTAGGATGCGACGGATTCTTTCCCGTACTGATCTTGTATGTTTTTCAAGGCACTCGAAATACCTACCGCCGCCTCTGTCCAGGAACATTGCTCAAAGTCCTTTCCTCTACGAACCAAAGGATGAGACAGTCTGTCTGGATCATTATGGATTTCAAGTGTCGCAAGTCCTTTGTGGCAAGCATAACCTGCGCTCACGGGATGGTCTCGATCTGGTTTCAGAGAGATTATTTTCTCACCATCAACCTCGGCGACCAAACCACAAGACGGTTCACAAACACGACAGAAAGTATGAACTTTGTGCACAATCGTTCTCCTTTTTTTCTAGATACGCCTAACCATAAGCAATTAGAGATCTAATCAATATTATTATTCACCGTGTCCATACTGAACCATTTTTCACTTTCAAAACAGCCCTTAGGTCAATTTTGATCTTTCCTGACACTGACTGATCCTGTACAACATGCCATTGATAAATTTTCACTCACTTACAATCCATCAGGAGCCACTTTCTATGTCCGATGCCGAAGAGAAGGACACAACCGAACAAGCTGAGTTTAGAGTCTATTGCCGGGAGTGGCTCAAGGAGAACCACCCAGGAACACCTCCCGTTCTGATTCCACAGGGGGCTTTAGAGCTCAGCGATCCCGATGCGCTTGCCTGGCTCCAAAACTGGCAGAAATCTGCGTATAACGCCGACCTTGTAGGATGTGACTATAGCGTTGAATGTGGAGGCGGTGGAAAAACAAATTGTCAAACCATTGCCAATCAGGAAATGCAACGGGCTAAAACACCTTTTATGCTAAACATTATCGGCCTCGGTATGGCAGCACCAACGGTTTACTTCCATGGTCAAGATGAAATTAAAAAAGACCTCTTACCCAAATTACTCTCCGGTGAAGACATCTGGTGCCAAGGATTCAGTGAACCAGGAGCAGGATCGGATCTTGCAAACCAACAAACATTTGCAGAGAAGAAAGGTAATTCTTGGGTGATCAATGGCCATAAAGTCTGGACTTCACTTGCTCACTTCGCTAACTGGATGATCCTGCTTTGCAGGACTGACAAAAGTGATAAGTACAATGGTTTATCTTATTTCGTTGTACCCATTCAAACTGCCATTGGCAATGGCGTAACCGTTCGCCCCTTAATTAAAATGACGGGTGAAACAGGATTTAACGAAGTCATATTTGAAGATCTTGTTGTAGAAGACAAATATCGATTGGATGAAGTCGGCGCCGGATGGAAAGTTGCCATGACCACATTGGCCCATGAAAGAGGAGCCGGTCTACTCACAACGCCGTCTTCCGGCGGCATGGTTACACAGCAGGAAAAAGGCGCAAATATCGGTGTCGCTACTTCTTTGATCGATCTAGCCAAAAACTCCTATCGAAATGGCAGTATCGCCTCAGAAGATCCCGTTATTCGTGACGCCATCATGCAGTTGGTGATAAGGCAAGAAGGCTTTCGGCAAAACCAACGCCGCATAGGTGTAAAAGCGCTGAACGATCACCCCATGCGAGTGCCATTGCAATTCAAACTCGTTGCCACAGAAATTGGCCAGGATATCGCGCAACTCGCTTATGAAATTGAAGGCGCAGGGGCAAGTCTTTATGTCAATGACGAGAATGCGCCTGCTGGGGGCGAATGGCCACTTGCCTATATGAATAGTTTTGGTATCACGATCGCCGCAGGCGCTAATGAAGTGCAGCGCAATATTCTGGGTGAGCGTGTTCTTAACATGCCCAAATCGAAATAAGCTCAGTCATAATGAACCTCATTAGAAATAGGAAAAATTAACATGTCTCAACCTAAAAATTTCGGCTTTGGTGAAGATGAAACCATGCTTAGAGACTCTGCGAAGAAGTTTTTTACTGATAATTGTAGTCCTGACAAAATTCACAGACTCGTCGCTGGCGACCCTGATATTCATCGAAGTATTGAATCCCACTGGGATCAACACCTTTGGAAACAAATTACTGAACTAGGCTGGACAGCAGCTTGTGTACCTGAGGCCGCAGGAGGCATCGGTATGCCAGTTGTCGCTGCAGTAGCTATTGCTGAAGAAGCGGGGAAAGTCGCCTTCCCGTCTCCCCTACTCGCAACCTTTAATGCAACCTTTCTTCTTCGAGAATGTAACTCAGACAATGCAACGAAGGCGCTTGAAGACATCGCGACAGGCATGGCAAGTACACTCGCCATCACCAACAAGAAAGGATCATGGGAAGCGCAAGACACAGATGTTTTTTTTACAAATGGCAAACTTAACGGAACAGCTTACTTTGTACAAGACGCTGGCAAAGCTGAACAATTTGTTGTGTCTGTAAAATCAGAAGAAGGGCTAGGACTTTATATCGTCAAGGCAACGGATGAAGGTATTTCCATTACGCAAGATGGCATTATCGATCTGACCCGAGATCAAGCCCATATTGAATTTTCTAATGTCACTGGCGTTCTCGTTGCAGATCACGGAAAAGGTGCGCAAGCGATAGAGAAAGCAAGACCCGCCATTCTTTGTATCTTGTCAGCAGATATGTGCGGTGCAGGAGAATGGCTGTTACAAACGACGACTGAGTACGCTTGTACTCGCGTCCAGTTTGATCATCCTCTTGGTTTTTTTCAGGCAGTGAAACATCCACTGGTGAATGTCATGATTGATATAGACCGCGCAAAGTCACTCACTTATAACGCCGCCTGCGCCATAGATAATGAGCCTGAACAAGCCGAAAAACTCGCTCGCATGGCAAAGTCTGCGGCTAGCGATATGGCCGTGTATTCTGCCAGTAGAGCAGTACAATTTCATGGCGGCATCGGATTTACTTGGGAATGTTTTGTCCACCTATTCTTTAAACGACAGATGCACAACCATATTTTGTTTGGTGACGGGAAATATCAACGAAGCAAACTGGCAGCTTTAATGATGGATGACGCTGCCTAGGATTGTCTTTAAACTATTTTAATAAAGTGGTGAAAAGGAAAAAACCCATTCTGTGTCAGTATCAACGCTTACTCGAACGGCCTTCATTTCTGGAGCCCCATAGACTTGTAAACGTGTGATATTGGCATAGCGGGGTTGTTCTCCCTCACTTTGAGACACCATAAATGGCCTATCAATAATCAGGTCATGAAAATCACCATTAATGAGTAATACTGGGCGAGCAAACTTATCTGCCTCATCTCGGATCGCTCTGGCTATCCAGTAATAAGCGCCGCCTGTGCCACCTCGCAATAGTTTATTAGAAAAACTACCCCCATCGCCTTCTACAAACAAACCAGCGTGGAGTGCTATTACTACCGCTTTGGAATTTTCGGCTTGAGCATGATCAAAAGTCTCTTTAATCCAGGCGACATCTGCCTCATTTCGTAAAATAGCTTCTTTTGCGCGTTTCAAATTATTTATCGTAAAGTTCATTTCACTGCCAGGCACATTAACAGTGGCGAAAACTACATTGTCTTTCTGCCACCTCAGATTCTCAGCCATAGATATGAAATCCGAGACTTTGGATTGTTGCAGCACCGGTATTTTCTTTTCACCAAGACTATAGGATTCAGAAAAGAAGATTTTTCTGATCAGATTCAAACTGGCAAGGCTATCTTCAAATTCAATTCCATTGAATGAATTCTCAAAGCTTTGGGATTGCTGAAGTAACATCATGTCTTCTTTTGAAGCAGTTTTCGCAAGCATCTTTTTGTAGGCATCCAACAAATCTTGCTTGCGACAATCTGTCCACTCATTATCACCGGGCGTGTATAGAACGGGATGATCATATTTTTGAAACCATTCCTTAACCCATAAATGATTTTCTTCACTACAGTAAACACCACCCCAAGTATCCCCGACATGGATAGAAAATGCGGGCTTGGATTGATTTATTTTTTTTATCAAAGCTTCATAAACAGGGAGATCATCAGGTAAGTTATAGGCCGTGTCACCAAGTGCAACAAAATCAAATTTGGCGCCTTGAACCTGAGACACGACCAAGCAAAAAAAAATGGTGAGCAGGCAATCTCTTTTTATCTCTCTACTTAATCTTCTACTCATCTTTATTATCCTTTACACTATTTTAGAGCCAGTCAATATTTCGTGGTGAAATCGTATATGAGATTCTATATATGATGCAATAAAAAAGAAACTATGGTCGTAACCGGGACGAAGATTGTATTGGACTGGATATCCTGCTTCCTGGCAGGCAGCTAATAGTAATTCTGGTTTCAATTGATCTTTAAGAAAATCATCAGCCGAGCCTTGATCAATTAGCATGGGTATGTGATTTTTACTGTGACGAATTAGATGAGCCGCGTCATACTCTAACCATGATTTCCTATTATCTCCGAGATACAGACTCAGTGCCTTTTCACCCCATGGACAATTTGTTGTAGCGCAAATAGGCGAAAAGGCGGAGACAGACTTAAATCGTTCAGCATTCTTTAAAGCAATGGTCAAAGCTCCATGTCCTCCCATTGAATGCCCGAATATAGATTGCGCATCTCTATTAATCGGAAAGTTGGCTTCTACAATACTCGGCAATTCATGGCAGATGTAATCATACATTTGATAATGTTTATTGAAAGGGGCTTCAGTGGCATTCAAATAGAACCCAGCCCCTAATCCAAAATCGTAAGCAGCGGCTTTATCATCAGGCACCTCTTCACCCCGAGGGCTAGTATCAGGAATGATGAGAATCAATCCCAATTCTGAGGCAATTGATTGAGCCCCCGCTTTTTGCACAAAATTTTCATCCGTACAGGTAAGGCCCGACAACCAGTAAAGCGTTGGGAAAGAAGTTCGCAAGCCCTCTTCTATGGCACGCACAGCTGCCTTAGGTAGATAAATTGAAAAATTCATCGAGCAGGAAAGAACTTCTGAATCATGTCGAAAACGGAGTTGCTCGCCATCAAAACAGTAATTGCTTGAAATCTTCTCTAGCATCATGATTATTTGAGTTCCACAAAAGAAAGTGAAGACTAATAAGATCGGGGGATGAACACAACTGTCTTGATAACTATTGATAACTATCTTGATCAAAGATGCTAAGAACCGAGTATGCTCAAAACTAGTTAATCAGCACAATTCCTTAGGGCGTGGAGAGCGTTGCAGTAAATAATGGGGATCCCTGCTCAACAAGCACTTCTTCAATTTGGAATCGATCGAGTAGATCACTAAATGCTTCTGCATTCTCTGTTGAAATCATAAAAGTTTGAAGGGTGCATCCCCTCGGTGTGCTTTGCGAAGGATTAGTTTCTCCAAGCCAGTTGATAAAAAAAGGAAAATGATAGCCAAAATCATGACCCGAGACAAAGAGAAGCTCCCACTTCAATAAGCCTCCGTCTGGGGTTTCCCGAGACATGGAGATCAGATTTGAGTCCCATCCCAGTGAAGATGCAATCTCTTTGTCACGCAGTAAATCATTCGAGGCAACAGCCCAAGTTTTTATACCTGTGCTTTTGATAAACTCACTACTTATATTTTGAGCAGGGTCTGGGGCGATAATTTCAAAGTACTGATTATTATCAAGTGAAAACAGTGCGTTTTGCGTACCCTTACCAAGATGCACGCCACCGAAGGCGGGTTCAATACCTAAAAGAGAGGCGAAATATTGGCTACCCTGATCGAGGTCAGAGCAAGAATACATAATGTGATCAAGGTATGGCATTAGGATGCTTCCTTAATATGACGAAGATTAAGACCGTATATATCAATCTCAACTTCCTCCTTTTGGCCAGCTCCATTGACATAGCTGCCCTCTCGTTGCATTCCGAGTTTTTTTAGAAGAGATATTGAAGCCAGATTATCGACTTGAGTGATCGCTACAACACGGTCGAGTCCAAGTTTGGCCTTAGCATAATCGAGGCTTAACTTTGCGGCTTCAAGGGCATAACCATTACCGCAGTGTTCCGGCAGAAAGGCATAACCTAAATCGATGTCATCAAGGGTATCCCGCTTGATGAGACCACAGAGACCAACCACCTTACCGCTGTCGTTATGCTCAACACGATAAAGGCTAATGCCATGTTCCTTGTACATCTTGAGTGGACCGCCAGTTAAGAAATCTCGCGCGTCACTTAGACTGCGGATATTTCTATCTCCAATGAAACGGAGGAAACCCTCGGTATTATAAATATGCAAAATGAATTCGGCATCTGATCTCGACAAATGTCGAAGCGTCAAACGCTGAGATTTTGCAATAATCAACTTAGTCTTCCTTCTTGGGCTTTCTCTTCTTCACCTTTTTATCGCTTTTCTTTCCAGCTCTGGGTTTACGATCTTTCTTTTTCCCTAGCCCCGACGCTCTACCGCCTTTCACGCTATCATCAGAACTATTCTGATTAGCTTCACGTTTCTTTCTACCCTCGGGATCGAAACGCGAAATATTGAGTCGCCTGCCACAAACCCAGGCTTTCTTCAGATCTCTAAATACGTCCCTTGGCATACCTTCTGGCAAATCAACAAAGCTATGATCATCCTGAATATCAATATGGCCAATATTATCTGCATCCAAACCAGCTTCATTGGTTATTGCACCGACAATATTGCCCGGCTGCACTTCATGATCATGCCCCACCTCAATTCGGTATCGCTCCAAGCCCTCAGGTGTTGCTTTTGATTTAGATCTTCTCGTTCCACGATCACCGCGCTCTGAACTTCTAGCCTTGTCAGTTTTCTTTTTCGACCTTACCTTTTCTTCTAACAGTAAAGAACGATCTCCCATAAACATTTTCGCCAGTGCCGCAGCAACTTCAATCGCCGGCGTATCATGTTCTTGCTCATATTGAGACAATATATTCTGTAGAAACTCAAGTTCTCCTGACGCTATCGTATCGCTTATGCTCTGTTTGAAATTAGCGATACGTTTATTGTTCACCATTTCAGTTGTCGGCAATTCCAGCCTATCAATGGGTTTTCTAGTGGCCTTTTCAATCGCTTTTAGCATGCGCTGTTCACGGGGAGCTACAAAAAGGATGGCATCTCCTTCACGACCCGCGCGACCGGTTCGGCCAATTCGATGAATATAGGTTTCAGTGTCATAAGGTATGTCGTAATTTATGACGTGGGATATGCGACTGACATCCAAACCACGAGCGGCAACATCCGTCGCAACAATAATGTCTAGCGTGCCATTTTTAAGTTTTTCTACGGTTTGTTCACGCTGCTTTTGCAGGATATCTCCGTTAAGAGGCGCCACCGCATATCCACGTGCCTGAAGTTTTTCCGCAAGCTCAGACGTTGCAATTTTTGTTCTGACAAATATCAACATTGCATCGAAAGGTTCAACTTCCAGAATCCTAGTCAGTGCATCGAGCTTATGTAAATGGCTGACCAGCCAGTATCGCTGGCGAATCGATTCTGCTGTCGCTGTTTTAGTTTTAATTTTGATTTCAACAGGATCTGTTAAATAGCGTTGGGCGATCTTTTTGATTTGGGTTGGCATAGTGGCCGAAAACAAAGCAATCTGACGCGTCTTAGGTGTCTGCTCTAGTATCCACTCAACATCATCAATGAAACCCATCCGCAGCATTTCATCGGCTTCATCTAATACTAGGGCTTGCAAATTGTTTAGCTTGAGTGTGCCTTTTCTCATGTGATCCATTACGCGACCTGGGGTCCCGACAACCGCCTGTACACCTCTTTTTAACTGGTGTATTTGTCCTGAGTAAGGTTGTCCGCCATAGATGGGTAAAACATTAAATCCCTTAATATGGGCAGCATATTTCATTAATGCCTCTGAAACCTGAATCGCAAGTTCCCGGGTCGGGGCTAAAATCATGATTTGCACTTGCTTGCTTGTCATATCCAATCGAGACAATAAGGGTAATGCAAAGGCCGCTGTCTTACCCGTTCCTGTCGGTGCATGACCCAAGACATCGCGTCCCTCTAACAGGGGCGGTATTGTTTCTGCCTGAATGGGAGAAGGCGTTTCATAACCCACATCATCGAGAGCCTTTAATATTGGGGCGGGAAGCTTAAGATTACTGAATTGGATTGGGTCGGACATGGGGGTTTCCTGAATAGTTACCTGCATTATTCAGCAGGCATGAAGGGCCGCGAGTATACGGGTGTAGCTCGGAAATTCAATACTTATTTCACGGCATTCCCTATAGAACGAAACAAATGCGAAACTCTTGCTATAATTTGCGGTCTCTATTAGTAATAGCAAGCTAATAATCTGAAAACGAACCCTTAAACCGGACCTTTAGGAGCTACTGCATGTTAAACCGGCGAGAACTATTGCAATTTTCACTCATGGGCCTGGGATTGTCTGGTTTACCCAAGGCTTTTTCAGCAGAAATTAGTGCACAACTGCAGTCATCCGATTTGATTTATTTAACCCCCATTCAAACCAACGGCAAGGAAAGTAGCTGCCAATCTGAAATTTGGTACGTATGGGACGGTGTAGATATCTATGTCTGTACTAAATCCAAGAGCTGGAGGGCTAAAGCTCCAAAGCTCGGCCTAGAGCGCACCCGAATCTGGGTAGGTGATTTAGGGATATGGACAAAGGCCGACTATAAAAATCTGCCCAGAATTAGCGCAATTTCTTCTATTAGTTCAGACCCTGTGACTCACCGTAAAGTCCTTGAGATGTTTGGAGAGAAATATCCACTTGGGTGGTTACGTTGGGGCTCAGTTTTTAAGAAAGAGCTCGCCAATGGTGAACGTTCTCTTGTCCGCTATCGGCCCCTATCTATCTAGAGATTTCATCCACCCCCAATTGGTCTAGCGCTTCTGCATACTCTTTTTCATATTGCATGAAAACTCCTTGCTTAGTGTTTCTCAACGCGTTAATCGACATCACAAAAATATATGGTATATCTATTTCCAAGCTCGAAGTCAGTGCCCATTGCCATTCTTCTATCGCCAGTTTTTTACTTCCGCATAGATCCTCATACTGACCTTTCTGATAATGATAAAGAGGTTTCCCAATCGGAAAAATCTTTTCGTAGCTGCCAATGAATCTGAGCGTTCTCTTCCACCATTTTTTGATCGAAAGAGACGGTTCTCGTCTTTTCAGTTCAAGAATCGCAGTCGCTAGTTGCGTGCAGGCAAATATCATCATGACTTGACTCGGTCGATCCAAAAGCGAAACACAATGTGAAACCGCCGCCTTTGCAGCGACCGTATCATTTTCATGTAAAGATTTAAGCGCCATTAAACTCAAATAGTCCATTCTTTGGTTGAAGGGAAGTCCATCCAACAAAGGTGCAGCTTCCGATAAAAGCGCTTCCAACTTTTCCATTTTCCCGAGTCGAAAGTGATTTCTTGCTTGGCCTAGTACACTCCAACAGATAGCTTGAGGATCACCTCGACGAATAGCGGCCGGGTATAGGCTCTTAAACCCCGCAAGAGAAGCTTCATATTTTCCCCACATGAGTTGCATCTTTGATCTAGCCGTAATAATAACCGCCATCAATGCTTCATCTGCATTTTCTTCTGCAACTATAAAAGCTTGATTGAAATTGTTTTCTGATTCTTGCCACTTACCGACGCCATTATTATATGTGCCATTGACCACATTAACCCAAGCCGTTGTCGGAGGATGATTGAGTATAAGCGCCTGTTTTTCCGCAAGCGCAAAATAAAAAGCTGCCATTTGACGAGAGGGTATTAACCCCCCAACCATCGCCAAATTGGCATTCATTCTTACTAGGGATCGAGGTACAACCCCCGATTCGCAACCCAAATTTGCCCCTCTTACCGCGGAGTAAAGCGTTCTTAGTACATTGCTATTATAATAGTAGATAAGCTGAATCTGGGCATGAGCATGAGCCGCTTCAAGTATCATTTTCTGTTCTGTTGAATCTTCTGGCACCTTTACTTTTATCCCGGCAAGCTGATTCTTTACATATCGATATTGAATGAAGATTTCTTTCAGCAAACTCCCTACAAGTGCAATTGTATGTTTCGGCATAACATGACCAAGTATGCGGACTGCCGATTCAAGATATTCTACTCCCTCATCCAAAAATCCTAACTCGAAAAGTGCTTGTCCCTGGCAACTTAGTATATGTCCGTGGGTAAAATCTGAAGCACCATGAGCATCGATTAGATTCAACGCTCGTTTTGAGAGGATCAATACATCGCTATTGGAGTACTCATCGATTGCCTCATCGATTGCCATAACTAAACAGTCTAGCGCCTTGAGAGGTTGATCAGCACGCTCCCAATGATAGGCAAGTAAGCTGTATTGTTGCTTGCTCACTGAATCTTGTTTTTCAAATAACACAGCTAACTGCGCGTGCAATTGCTTACTTTGATCATGCAACAACAAGCCATAGGAAACTTCTTGGGTAATCTTATGTTTGAAAATATAACCAGGGTCATTCCCGTGAGTATCCTCTGGCGTTAATTGAAGACGGCTACATTCATTTAGCTCACGCCGTAAAACTTCGATATTTTGACTCACCGGATGTACCTTATGAAGCAGATTCAGAGAAAAAGACCTACCTATTACACTTGCAACCTTTATCGTCAGTGCTTCTGCAGCAGACAGACGATCAATCCGGGAAGTAATAACACCTTCAATAGATTCTGGTATATCAACATTTGAAAAGAGTGTGTCGCCCTCAGACTTCAAGATGCATTGACCGCCCTTAATTTCAACTATTTTGTTATCTCGCAGTGCGTAGGCCATTTCTTCGCTGAAATAGGGATGTCCATCCGCTCGACTAAGAATTAATTCTGAGACGGGATCAGGTAGATTGTCGACTCCCAGACGGCTACAAACCAAACGAATAATATCCTCAGGGGGCATTCTGTCCATCTGAATTATGGATGAATTATGCCTACCCTGCAGTGTTAACATCTCCTTAGTCGGTTCAGGCACCGGCCTTGTCACCAACAACAACATCAGGGGGCCAATCTCTCGACTCATCGTCATTAACACATTCCAAGATGCAGAATCCAACCAGTGAACATCATCAATTACCATCACCATATGTTTATACTTTTTTGAGCGCTTGATAATATCAACTACTATTCGAGCAGTTCGAGTAGCTCGCACCTCTCCCAGAAGCTGTAGAGTAAATTCTACTTCGTCTATTTCTATCGGGATAATTGAACTCAAGAGCGGCAACAGGTTGTAGTTCTTACTCCCCTTCATTAGGTCTGTTACTGCATTTCGAAACTCGACCACGTCTGTGTTGGCATCAAAACCAAAACAATCAAACAATAATTCACGTACCACAAAATAGGGTGTTGAACAGTCTATTGCATCGGCACTCGCCTGAATAAAACTAAGTGATTTGTTTTCCAGGCTTTGTATAAAGTCTTCCTTAAGCCTGGACTTACCATATCCTGCTTCTGCCTCAATGAAAACGATGCTTTCTTCGCTATTCTCAAGCAGGTTATTGAGTTTAGTTTTGAGCAAGTCTCGTTCCTGTTGTCGACCAATGATGGGAAAAGCATCCATCTGGGATCTTGATTGAGCTGATGCTTGTTGGTTATTGTTCAGATCAATAACTTGATAAACCTCTTCCAGATTTACCTTGCCCTTAAGTTTGATAAATTTAGCCTCTGAAAAACTAACATCCCCAGCAGCCCGGCTAAATGAAGTTTTGTCACATAGGACACCGTCCTCGGCATTTTGCATCAATCGCGCAGCAAGATTGACACTATCCCCCATAATCGTATATTCACGACGTTCAGCGCTCCCAACAACACCACAATAGACTCGCCCAGAACTCACGCCAATAGAGCTGCGTATGCCCAGCTTTTTAAGGCGGTCATTCATTGTTATAGCGGCTTTGATCCCTCTGTCAGGATCATCTTCATGAGCCAGAGGAGGCAATCCGAGAGCAGCCAATAGGGAGACGCCCTTATCATCGACGCTTAACTTATTGATTGAGCCCTCATATTTATAACAAGATTCTTGCAGGGCAATCATTATTTCCTGAGCAGTTTCGACAGGTGTTTGATAGTCAATGTCAGGTAAATTTACAAATAAAATGGTCAGTCGACGAAGTTCGCCGAGATAGGCATCCAGATTAGCATCTAACCTATGTGTAACAGCCGCCGGCAAATACGGTCGAAGAAGGGACGCCTGTTCTTCGCGAAGTTGTATGTCGGGTCGGTTTTTTCGTCTATCAAGATTTGCAATTTTATCAAGACGAAGAATATCAGGTGCTATTTCTTCACCTTCTGGGTTAGCGATAGTATATGCCTGCATGTATTTCCACGCTTCTGCAGACACACCTACATAACCAGGTTCAATTGAATCACTCACGGTTCCTACTTGCTCAAGTGGTTTACCCGCTACTAAAAATTCCCATCGAGAATAGACCCCCCCGACATGAATGATATTGACACTGCCGGCCCCGATGGCAATCCGTAAACTCAAGCTAACATTTCCAGCCCGATAATCTTTCAGCGCTTCTTGAATAGCTAAACCACATTGCGCTGCGCGCCAACTGGCATAAGCTAAATCTTCTGCTGAGCCGCTATCCTTCCAAAGTGCAAGCACAGCATCCCCAGCAAACTTAACGACATCACCACCATGGGTTTGAATAATTCCCACTAAATGGGAGAAATAGGCATTAAGTGTGTCGGTTAGTTTTTCAGCACCCTTTGCACCTTCGGCTGCGAAACTCTCTGCAAGTGGGGTAAACCCGGATATATCAGCAAACATGACAGCGCAATCAAATTGTTCAAGACCCGCAGTATCCGCGAGAGTTCCCTCAGACACCTTCTCAATGATTAACTCGGGTAGGAATCCTGCGTAGACGTCGACTTTCCGTTTTTGTGTTGGAGTACTTGTCATGGGAACCCTTGTCATGAGAACCATAGTATCATTTTGAAATAACGATCATCGAATAGGGATATTCAAGAAGATATTTTAAACACTGCGGTTTTGACTCTTTTGGATACGGTGCCATCAGGCATGGTCTCTTCGAGCACTAAGTCCTTGGCAGCTTGAAGCTCAAATACTTCCTGCATATTTCTAATGGGCGCGATCGGCACATTTCTTTCTTCGCATATCCTCATTAAGACTTCAGCTTCGTATGCCTTAAAACCGCTGGCAAGGGCCTCACACAATTCTGCTCGGTGGGCCAGACGATGACTATTATCCTGAAATCGCTCGTCCGTCACGAGCCCAGGGTTACCGAGAATTTCACATAAGTCCTGCCATTGTTTATTAGTGCCGGTCGAAACAATGAGAGCTTTATTGTCTGAGGTGTAAAAGATATCACCATAGGGGGCAATGTTAGGATGCTGGCTGCCCATGCGTTGAGGTATCGAATTTAAGTTCAACCAATTTGTTGCTTGATTCGCAAGAGAGGCCACACCTGCATCAAATAATGAAATAGAAACTTTGGCTCCCAATCCTGTTTTCTCTCGGTCTAATAACGCTAGTAACACACCTTCTTTAAGTTGATGTCCTGCAAGCACATCCATTAAGGCCACTGGCATTTTTATTGGCAAACCCTTCTCTTCTCCATTCATAAAGACCCAGCCCGTTTCAGCTTGTATCACAACATCAAACCCCGGCTTAGGATTGTCTTCACCATAGGCATTTACACTGGCATAAATTAAACTTGGATTCAGTGCTTTGAGCTGCTCATAACCGACTCCCAACTTCTCGGCTCCTCCTGCTTTAAAATTGGTAATAACCACATCTGCATCTTTGAGTAGCTCAATTAATACTGCGAGATCCTCAGGATCCATTAGATCCATCATCAAAACTTCTTTGTGCCAATTGATAGAATAGTAATATGCTGAAAATGGACTCTCTTTATTTTCACTTGGTAATTTCCATTTTCGGGTAACATCACCTTCGGTCAGTTTATTTTCGACCTTTATTACTTTGGCACCCAACTCTGAAAAAAATAACCCCACAGAGGGGCCAGCCAAAACGCTGGCCAACTCAATAACTTTAAGGCCTTTGAAAAATTGTGATTTATTCATTAATTAGCACGACCTATCTAAAGTAAGGGCTGGGCCCTTAAGAATAGCGTTGGCTAGCAACATAGCAGGTCTATGGGCTAACTGACGCTTGTTTTTTTTACTTGCTGTACTGCAAAACTCTGTAAGCTCTCTCATAATGAAACCAAGGTATTTTTAAAATTGATAAAAATCATTCAGCCCAAATAACTCTGATAGTGATTCTAGGGCTTGATAGCATTCTGTCATAAATTGTGGATCAGCAAGATCTTCTGGCAACAGGGAATCTCGATAATGTTCTTCGACACAGTTTTCTAGTAAGCGCAATCGTTCCTCATCAAGAATAAATCCAGTGTGAACGGCGGCAAGCTCGTCTTCTGTCATTACTACTCTGAGCCTTAAACAAGCTGGCCCGCCTCCATTACTCATACTCTGCCTCACATCAACATAGGTGACATGGCGAATCGCCTGATGCTTGTCTTGAACTAATTTCTCAAGGTAGGCATGTACGGAAGGCGTTTCCCTACATTCATGAGGGGCGATAAGGTGCATCTCATCAAAGGTGCTGGAGGGCGATGCCAGAAGCTGACTATTGAAGAGATAACTGGATATAGCATCTTGTACACTGACCTCAGACTCAAGGACTTCTATGGTTTGTATAGGCAGCCTCGCATTGAGTTGCTCAAGTGCCGTATTGAGATCAGATTTGATAAAGGCAGCTTCATGGTGAAATAGCACAGGTCCGTTAGCCACTGCCACAACATCATTATGAAATGCCCCCGCATCAATTATCTTTGGGTTTTGCTGTAAGAAAACCCCATTGACGCCATGTTGTCTGGCAACGGCCATACTGGCACTCAGGCTTTGTCGCGCTGGAAACTTTTGAGGTGCCAAAATGTTTCCCTGCATTTTGGCCTGCCCATAGACAAACAACCCTAATCCTTCTGAGCCATAAGACTCACACAAACGACTGTGATTGGCCGCGCCTTCATCCCCAAAATTCGGCCCACCGATGAGTGCGTCATGAACCTTAAAATGACGATCGTCGGAAAATATCATTCGCAATAGTCGCGCTGTTTGTTCCGCTTCGATTGCTCTATGTGCAGTCGTCATTAAATTAGCGACGGTGAAATGAACTTTTCCATCTAGGGTATCCGCCGAGGGAGATACAGTAGCAGCATTCGCAGCCCACATGCTGGACGCGGAGTAAACCATAGCCAGTAACTCCGGTGCTTGTTTGGCAACCACCTGAATCATACTTTCATCAGTACCAGAAAAGCCCATTTTTCTAAGTACCTTCAAGTCTGGACGGATTTGAGGCAGTAATATTCCCTGGGTATATCCTAGGGACATTAGTCGCCTCATCTTGCCGATGCCTTGTAAGGCAGCCGCCTTCGGGTAGGATATCTGTTGAGCATGGTTTGCCGAAGCAACGTTACCTAAGGATAAACCACTATAGTTGTGGGTGGGCCCAATGAGACCATCAAAATTGACTTCTATTGCCATACGTCTATTGCCATGATCGCTGGACCTTTTTATCCCATCACCATAATCTGATCACCCGATTTTGTTCCAAGCTTCTCGGCAGATTCTTTTGACAGTAAGATTTCATTACCACGGCATTCAGCCAGTTGAAATACAAGCCGAAATTCTTTAAGCGATTGATTCGCTATCATGACCTTTTTATTCTTTTCAGCGCTACTCTTTTCAGCGCTACGGTTATCAGAGATAGCATCACTGATAACAGCAACACCTTTTCTTGCGGATCGAACAGACCTTAATTGTTGTATGCGCCCTCTGACCATAGGACCACCATCAAAGATATCAACCAATCCCTCATATTCGAACCCTTCCTCTAACAACAACTCCATGGCTCTAACCCCTGCGGCATTTGGTTTGCCCAAGGCTTCTCTAGCATCTTGTGGTAAAAGATTGGTATATATCGGATATTTAGGCATTAACTCAGTAATAAACTGATTTGATCCTGTACCGGATAAACGATCCGCCTCATCAAAACTCATGTTGAAAAAATGAGCACCGATGGCATTCCAAACAGGGCTTTCATGATGCTCATTCATCCAGCCTCGCAATTCAGCGATAACATCGGGCGCAAAGCGATTAAGATTTTGTGCCATTAACATGTAGCGACATTTTGAAAGCCAATGTCCATTGCCGCGATATTCTGGATCAAGAAACAATGTGCCAACTTCTGAACAATCGGTATAGTCATTCGTCAAGTGCAAGAGGCTGCTTCTGGTTTCTTTGCTCAATGAGTGCGAGTAGTGTGTCACAGACATTAAGCGGTAAGCATAAAACGCCTCCCTGGATCCCGTCCTCGAATAAGCTGCGGAAGTGCCTACAATTTTGTTGTCGTCCTCCATGACTAACAAAAAGTAGTCATTTGGATTCATCTGGTTTCGGGAAAAAGTTGACACTGCTTTTTCGATATTTTCAGCAAGGATTTTTTTATCGCGAGGTAACGAAGTGAATCCAGCCCCGGCAATCTCAGCTAATCGACACAATCCATCCAAATCATCATGCCTGACGGGTCGAATGACTAACATTTTTCACTCCGAGAAAAGTTGAAGTGATAGTATATCCTCTTAACTGGTAGATAACCGCCCATTCTCTATTTGTGTAAAAGACGATCTGTTTACAGAGAATCTATAAACAGAGAATTCGATAAGAGAGACCCATCATGAAAAAGACTTACCTTTTGCTAATCATATGTTTGTTCGCTGCATCGACTACGATCGCTCAAGAGAACATTCCACCAGAGTCAAGGGACAAGCGTGAAATCTTACAAGACGATTTTCGCAACGGCTTATCGAAGTCCATAGAAGATCTCTCAGAAAGCGCTCACGCCCAAAAGCGAAAACCCGCTCTCCCCAAGTTTGCACCCAAACATTGGCACCATGATTACGACTATAAGGTTAAATTCGAAGAATACTTGAATGAGAAGTTTCTAAGCGCACAAAGCAAAAACAAGGGTATTTACATTTACCTATATGCCGACTGGTTGGAGAATTGCCGCGAGTTCAGAAAGGCTGCAAATCGTCCACCCTTAACCGCTTTGTTTAAAGACAACGACATCATCATGGTTGAATACAATTTTTTTAAGCGAAAATTCAATATGAAAGCGGTTCATCTACCCATGATTATGAAGGTAAACGAAAATAGTAAGTTCGGCCCAGAAACTGTCTACCCCGTCGCGAAAGCAAATGACCACCCAAGAAAGGTTTATCACAAACTAAGAAAATTCTTCTCTCAGTAGATTAAAACCCAGTGATACGGTACATTCCCACCATGCTTAAATTGACTATTCCTCAGACTGTTCTAATTCTGAGCAGCCTGCTTTTGTCAGCCTGCGAACTCGGAAATAATCCCTCCGACGAGATTTCACCAAACTACCATCTTCTTTCGGATTGCAAAAAATCAGAAGATGCCGATGACGCTTACATCATCGACGAAGCCCTTTGTGGCAAGATTTCAGTTTTTGAGAACCGAAAGAGCGCCAGCGGTAGAAAAATCGATTTAAACATCATGTTACTTCCAGCAACTTCGCCACTGGTTAAACCAGATCCAATATTCTATTTAGCAGGGGGCCCAGGGCAGGCAGCCGTGGATTCAGGTCCCTCACTATTCAGGCTTCTGAAGGATGTAAGACGTGAAAGAGATGTCATTCTTGTGGATCAACGCGGCACAGGAGAATCCAATTCATTGGCTTGTGAATTCGACATTTCAATTCGTGAATCCATGTCCATAACCACCAAAGAGTTCGAAGAGAAACAAACAGAGAAACTCAAATCTTGTTTGGGCGAATACGACGCAGATCCCCGTCTTTATACTACGCCAATCGCGATGGATGATCTCAACGAGGTAAGAGAAGAGTTAGGTTACGGCCAGATTAATTTGTATGGCATCTCTTATGGCACCCGAGCCGCATTGGTTTATGTAAGACGACACGAAGCATCCGTTAGAAGTATGATCATCGATTCCGTTGTGCCACTGACCATGGCTATCCCTAAAAATGTGGCCAATGACGCCCAATCTGCTTTTGAACGACTACTGGCAGATTGCAAAGCTCAGGCTGGATGTCATGAGGCCTATCCTGACTTACATCTTCACCTTCAAGAACTCGTTGATCGATTGACCCAACATCCTGAAGATGTCACTGTGATACACCCCCGTACAGGCGAATCCATAACAGGTTC
Source organism: Pseudomonadales bacterium (assembly GCA_016763855.1). Lineage (GTDB taxonomy): Bacteria > Pseudomonadota > Gammaproteobacteria > Pseudomonadales > Azotimanducaceae > JAHRVQ01. The sequence continues at coordinate 4,083 of JAESSY010000131.1, read as the reverse complement.
ACTAGACCCTTTAATGATAGGTCGAATTATCAGGGGTGTTCTGTACGACAGGACCCTATCCAGATTATTGCCCCTTGCAATAGAAGAAGCCTATAAAAGTAACTTTCAGCCCCTTAGCACCTTGGGTTATGCCTTTGGTGGCGGAGACGATGGCCTAGGTATGAGCATGGGCATGATGTCATCGGTGCTTTGCTCAGAAGATATGAATCTTGTCCTTGAACCACTAGATGCAATGGATTTTGATAATGCGCTGTACAACACACTAAACCCCATTTGTCAGTTCTGGCCCAAGGGTGAAATTCCTGATGGATATTTTAATCCAGTGGTATCTGATGTTCCGACACTAATCACCTCCGGTGAACTTGACCCCATTACACCGCCCAAGTATGGCTTTGAGGCCGCAGAAACACTGAGCAACTCTCGCCATATCATTGTTGAGGGAATTGGCCATGCAGTCACACCTCATGGTTGTATTCCAAAACTCATGCAGGAATTTTTGGACGAACTAGACCCACAGAATTTAGATACTACTTGCACGGAGAAACTAAAGCGGATGCCATTTTTCACGAGTTTTGCTGGCCCCCTATATTCGAAAGATGAGGCAAAGCAAAATGATTAAAGTCCAATCTCTTTGCAAATCCTTTAATGAAATCACTGCAGTGAAAGATGTATCGTTCACCGCAGAAAACAGTGTCGTCACAGGGCTACTCGGGCCAAATGGTGCGGGTAAATCCACAACTTTGAGAATCCTCTACGGTTTAGTAAAACAGGATTCTGGGGATGCCCATATTGATGAGTTCAATGTCCACACACATCGTGTCGAAGCCCAACGAAGAATCGGCGTGCTGCCAGACAGTCACGGTCTCTATATTCGCTTAACCGCGCGGGAACACATTCAGTATTTTGGACGGCTGCATCAGGTCGATGAAAATGAACTAGCAACAAGAAGCGACGAATTAATAAGGCTCTTGGACATGCAAGGTATCGCAGATCGCCGGGTGGAAGGATTTTCACAAGGGGAGCGCATGAAAGTTTGCCTATCACGTTCTCTAATCCACAATCCCACCAATGTCTTATTGGACGAGCCTACAAACGGACTTGATGTCATGACGACCCGAACAGTAAGGGAAATTATTACCGAGCTTAAAAACCAGGGTGTAGCGGTTTTATTTTCCAGCCACCTTATGCATGAAGTATCAAGACTCTGCGATAAGATCATCATCATATCCGATGGAACCGTTGTTGCTACAGGTACAACGGATGAGATACGTGAAAGTGCAAGTGAAGAAAACCTTGAAGATGCTTTCGTAAAACTGGTGGAGAAAGTCATTTAATGCATCCAATACTGGCAGTTTTTAAGAAAGAGTTAATCGATGGTAGGCGAGACAAACGTGCCGTCATGTCTGCTTTTATCTTCCCGATCATGGCCCCCGCTTTAGTTTATTTTATGCTGACCGCCATCATCGAGCTTAGAGATAGCAGCAAAAGTATCACCATTCCCGTTGAAGGTGCTGAATATGCCCCAGCTTTGATTCAATGGCTTGAGGAAAGAGACGTAACCATTGAAGACTTCAGCGGTGATGCAAAGGAAGCCGTTAAAAATAAAGACAAGGAACTCGTCTTTATTATTCCCTCTAACTATCAAGAAAAATTAAAAGCATTAAAAACAATTTCAATTCAAGTCGTTCTGGACGGATCCCGCACAGACGCTAGACCCACAATTAATCAAGCCGGTAACTTGTTACGGAGATATAATCGAGAAGTCGCCTCACTGAGACTCATCGCCAGAGGTGTCTCACCTGAAGTTATGAGCGGCATCGTTGAAACTGAGGTTGACGTTGCCAGCAAACAAGAGCGAACTGCACAGGCACTTAATTTTATTCCCCTATACATTATCCTAGCCGCATTTGTATCCGGTATGGGCATAGCAGTTGATAGTACTGCAGGAGAAAGAGAGAGAAAAACCCTTGAACCATTAATCATAAATCCCGTTGAGCGCTATCAAATCGTCATGGGTAAATGGTTTGCTGCCAGCCTCTTTTCATCACTCGGCATGGCGATGACCCTTGTACTTTGCATTGTTTCGATGTTGCAGGTCCCTCTCGATCAAATTGGCCTCACCTTCAATATTACGGTGACCCAAATACTGGCCATGTTAATAGCGACTCTGCCTCTCGCTTTTCTTGCCGCAAGCATGCAGATGTTTTTGGGTATCTTTGCGAAATCTTTTAAGGATGCACAATCCTACATTGGCATACTCACAATACTCCCTGTCATACCCTCCCTCTATATGACTTTCAAACCACTCTTAACTCAGGATTGGATGTTTGGCATACCCATGCTGGGACAGCATCTATTGTTGGTTGATATTCTTGGAGGAAAAAGTGTACCGATGATTGGCTATTTTCTCTCAGCATTCTCTTGCTTGCTGTTGGGCATAGGTCTGTCTTTTATTACCGCGAAGCTCTTCGAGCGAGAATCAATCATTGCTAATTAAGATACCTATAACGCAATAGTTAAACTCTTTAAACTCACCCTGAATTGAAGTTTTAACAACGCTTTTCAAGAAGGCTAGTGGGGAGTACACTCTCATTTCGGTATCTGATTTGCAATTGATGCAACTGCCACGCTTAAGGAAACTACTATGAGCCAAGATGTCAGCGCACTTATCGAGAAAGATGCGAAATATGTACTCCACCCTGCCTCATCCATTCCTGCTCTTATTGAAAATGGGCCACAGATGATTGTGTCAGCCAAGGGCTGTCATATTACCGATGCGGATGGCAATGAGCTACTCGATGCGGTCGCCGGATTATGGTGCGTCAACGCAGGTTACGGTCGACCCGAACTCGCAGAAGCCATGAAAACTTCTGCAGAACAACTTGGCTACTACCACAGTTTCGCCAATGCCTCGAATCCTTGGCAAGTCGAACTCGCAGAAAAACTTATTGCACATGCCCCTGACGGATTGAGCAAAGTATTTTTCGGCTCCTCCGGTAGTGATTGCAACGATACTCTCATCAAAATTGCCTGGCATTATCATTCTTTACAGGGCAACACTTCAAAAATAAAAATTATTGCCCGAGACCAGGCCTACCACGGCACCAGTATTAGTACTGCAAGTTTGACGGGCTTACCTGGGTTTCATAAAGATTTCCCGATTCCTCTGGATTTTGTTCTTCGAACTGATTGCCCTCACTACTACAGCCACGGGTTGCCGGATGAAACCGAAGAAGAATTTTGCGACAGACTGATTAACAATGTCGCAGAACTCATCGAAAAAGAAGGGGCCGACAATATCGCCGCTTTCTTTGCCGAACCCGTAATGGGTGCCGGTGGCATTATCGTTCCACCGGAGGATTATTATCCCAAACTTAAACGGTTGTTAACGCGCTACAATATTCTATTGATTGCCGACGAAGTCATTTGCGGATTTGGTCGACTGGGTGCCTGGTTCGGTTCTCCTCAACTGGGTTTGGAACCCGACATGATGGCAACCGCCAAGGGTATTACGAGCGGATACTTCCCCATGTCAGCTGCCTTTATTTCCGAATCTATTTGGGATGTACTCAAAATAGGCTCAGAAAAAATAGGCGCTTTTATGCACGGTTATACTTATAGTGGTCATCCTGTTGGTGCTGCGGTTGCATTAGCGAATATCAATATCATTGAAAAAGAAAACCTGGTTTCTCAGGCTGCAGCTAATGGCCAATATCTTCATGAGCAATTACAATCCTTAATGAACCTGCCCAGTGTTGGGGAAATTCGCGGACAGGGTTTGATTGCCGGGATACAACTTGTATCTGACAAGCATAGTAAAGAACTGCATGATGCGAGCTTAAAGATTCCTTTGAAAGTTGCTAATCTTGTGAAAGAAAAAGGCGTTATCGTGCGGCCGCTTCCGACTGTTGGGACTTTGGCTATATCTCCGCCATTGACGATTAGTAAGTCTGAGATTGATACATTGGTTCAGGCTTTGACGGATTCTATTTCTTCGCTTGGTTAGATATTTTTTGGTTTGGAGTTAGAGAGCGTTTAGTGCTTAGATTATAAATAATCCGCAGAGGGTACTGGACACCTCTT
>JAESSY010000130.1 GCA_016763855.1 Pseudomonadales bacterium | reverse complement strand
GGGTTATGGTACAAAAGGACCGGAGGCCAATCGCCGGGCTTATGATGTAGCCGCGTGGTGGGCCCGTTCAGGCATGATAGACATGATGAAACCCGTGGGCGGTTTACCGCCCAATGGCGTGGGAGGTGTTGGTGATCATGCTAGCGCAATGTCTCTACTCAGTGTCATTATGATGGCGCTTTACCAACGAGAAAAAACCGGTGAAGGAGCTTATGTTGCAACCTCTCTTTCGGCTAATGGTGTCTGGTCTAATGGCATGCCGATACAGGGCGCTATCGCAGGTTTTGATTTGAGTGCGGTTTTGGCAGAAAAAGGCTATCGCAGTCCTTTTGTCGTCTCATACAAGACTAGAGATGAGCGATATATTATTTTGGTTGGGCCTAATCCGCAGCGAGAGTGGCCTCGCTTGTGTCAGGCGCTTAATCGTGAAGACTGGCTATCTGACGAACGTTTCAGCAGTATGAAAGACATTATGAAGTTGCGAGATGAAGTCCGTCAAATGATGAGCAATGAGTTTGCTAAGCGACCACTCAATGAATTGGTTGCCTCGATGAGCGAGGCTGATGTGACCTATAGTGTGGTAGAAAAACTATCAGACGTACTTCAGGATGCACAATTAATTGAGAATGAAGTCCTCGTTAGAACTCATTCTGATAATCCGGATTACCAATGGACTGTTAACAGCCCTATAGAAATAGGCGGGGTGAAAAAGAGCCCTATTACTGACGCACCGAGTATTGGCGAACATTCCCGAGAAATTCTATCAGAAGCTGGATTTACCAGTGAAGATATTGATAAATTGTCGAGTCTGGGTATTCTTGGAGAGCTTTAAGCAAAAAGTGTAATCGTAAAATAATAAAAATAACATTTTGAGGTTAAAACCATGGAACAATTAACGGGGCAGGACGCGTCTTTTCTATACGGTGAGACAGCAAGGAGTCCGATGCATATCGGTGGACTAGCAATTTATGATCCTGCTGGTCTTGAAGGTGGTACTCAGCGATTTAAAAACATTCTGACTTTTATTGAAGAACGGCTACATTTGGCAAAGACTTTTAGGCGCAAACTGGTGGAAGTGCCATTCAATCTTGATCATCCCTATTGGATAGAAGATAAAGAGTTTGATATTGAATTTCATATTCGGCATATCAGATTGCCAGAACCAGGAGACTGGCGACAACTTTGCATTCAGGTTTCTCGACTTCATTCACGTTCATTAGATTTGACCAAACCCCTATGGGAATTTACCGTCATCGAGGGTCTGGATGAAGTACCCGGTTTACCAAAAGGCAGTTACGCGATCCTGACGAAAATCCATCATGCTTGTATAGATGGGGTTTCAGGTGTTGATATTACAGAAGCGATTCATGGCCTAGAGCCTTTTCCTGAACCACCACCGCCACCTGAGAAAGCATGGAAAGGGGAAGCGATACCGAGCCCTGTGGAATTGGTTACTCGCGCTAATCTGAATAATATGACCCAGCCTTTTAGATTCGCAGAAGTGATGGCGCGTGCGGTTCCCGCAATGGCGCGTTTTCAAAAAGGTTTGGCCCAGAAAAAGTTCTCTGTTAATACAAAAATTCCCAAGACACGATTTGGCGGCGTCATTACGGGTCATCGTGTGATAGATGGACGTAATTTTGAATTAGTCGACGTGAAAAAAATAAAATCCATGGTTGAAGGCGGCACAGTTAACGATGCCATTTTGGCCATAGTGGGAGGCGCCCTTCGCAAATATTTGGAATCTAAGAAAGAGCTGCCCAGTGACACACTTGTGGCGATGGCGCCCATTTCTGTCAGAGGCGAAGAGGGTAAGAAAGCGCTAGGAAATCAGGTTGCCGCTATGACTGTCAAGTTAGGAACGGATATTGAAGACCCGCTTGAACGCCTTCAGGCTGTTCATGATGGGGCTTCATCGTCGAAGGAAATGACCAATGCTGTAGGGGCTAAATTAATGACTGACTTCTCTCAGTTCATTCCTTCTACAACAGCAGCCCTTGCGACAAGGTTGTACTCTGAGTATCGTCTTGCTGAAAATGTAAATATGGGTTTTAACTGCGTTGTCACCAATGTACCTGGCCCACAAGTGCCGCTATACTGTGCGGGTGCGCGACTGGTAACTCAGTTTGGTCTTGGCCCCATTTTTGATGGTATGGGGTTAATATTCCCCGTCTTTAGTTACTGTGGACAAATTACGATTACAGTTAATTCTTGCAGAGAAATGGTACCTGATCCTGCCTTTTTTGCAGGTTGTTTGAAGGAAAGTTTTGATGAGCTTCTGGCTATGGCAAATGACGCGGAGACAAGTTGATGGTAGATGGCGTAAATGAATCTGGTGTAAATGCCTGGTTTGAAGAGAATGTAGAAAACGTAAAGTTGCCCCTTAAATATTCCGTTATCGCTGGGGGGCATTCAAATCTGACTTTCCGCTGCCTTGATAATAACGGTGTAGATAATAATGGTGTCAGCGCATCAGCCTATGTACTCAGACGGCCCCCTTTAGGCCATGTACTAGAAAGTGCTCATGATATGGGGCGTGAATTTAAGATTGTTTCTGCCTTAGCGAACTCTGAAGTTCCCGTACCTCACAGTTGGGGATTGTGTAATGATCTAGCGGTTAACGGTGCTCCTTTCTATGTAATGGATTTTGTTGACGGTGAGGTGTTAAATGACTCTGTTACAGGTCTTGCGGTTGTCGAAAATGACAGGCAAGAACTGGGTCTGATGGTAATTGACATATTGTCCAAGTTACATTTAATTAATCCAGATGATGTAGGTCTCGGGGATCTTGGTCGCAAGGAAGCTTATTTGGCTCGGCAACTGAAGCGCTGGACGAAACAATGGGATGCTTCAAAAACCCATGAAGTACCGGAAATGGAAGAGAGTCAAAGACTCCTGCTGGAACGAATGCCTGAACAGATCGGTGCTACCATTGTCCATGGTGATTATCGTTTAGGTAATATGATTGTCCACGGTAATCAAGTGAAAGCCATCTTGGACTGGGAGCTCTGTACTCTTGGAGATCCTTTGGCGGATGTGGGATGTCTTTTGAATAACTGGGTTTCTCCTGGTGAGATCGATGAAGAAGGTGAGAATGACATGTCACCAACCGCAGTGGGGGGATATCCTTCTCGAGATGAACTCTGTGAAATTTATACTCAAAATACCGGCAGGGATCTTTCTGAAATAAACTATTATCGAGCATTTTCTCACTGGCGTTTGGGTGCGATTGGGCAAGGGGTCTACAAGCGTTATCTTGTAGGTGCAATGGGGAAAGACAGAGTGGTGGATTTGGATAAGCAAAAAGAAGGCGTGAGCAAACGTGCTAAAGCAGCATTAGAGCTATTGAGCTAGGGTGGAAAATACTGACCAAGATATGAGGGATTACTATTCCCAAAGGGCTCCTCAATATGAAAAGGTTTATGACTATCCAGAGCGGCAGAAAGATCTACGGTTTTTAGAGAAATTTATTCCTCAACAATTTCGAAACCGATGTGTTCTCGAAATCGCCGCTGGAACGGGTTATTGGTCTCAATTTATTGTAAGGCAGGCTAAATATTTACTGGCCACCGATACTGAGGCGGAAACCTTGGCTCAACTTAATCTAGCGCAACTTAATTTAGCTCAATCAGGTCGGCGGAATGACACTGTGAAAATTGAGACGCGTATCGCCGACGCTTATAGACTCACGAATATTAATGAAAAATTTGATGCGCTTTTTGCGGGGCATTGGTTTTCTCACATCCCCGTTGATCAAAGAGAAGCATTTATCAAAACAATTCATAGCAAATTATTGCCTGGTGCAACGGTTATTTTTCTTGATAATTCTGCTGCACAGTTAAATCGCCTTCCGTTGAGTGGGACGGATGGTGCAGGAAATACTTTCCAAAATCGGACTCTTGATGATGGGTCAACTCATCAAATTTTAAAGAATTTTCCTAAAGCGTCAGAGCTAGAAGCCCTGGTTAAGCTAAGTAGTACTAATATGATTTTTAAAGAGATGGACCACTTCTGGTTATTTCAATATCGTTATGAAAGTTCCGAATAAATCCTCAGTGAATAACCTTTCCTTTACCTTTCGTATGTGGAATGGTTTGTATGGAGAGTAATCTTTTGCTAACAACATCTCTTAAGGCTTCGTCACTGGTTTGGTGAAGCAGTTCGGTGTAGATATGCTGAGCATTCTGAAATCGCCCCTGCATTTCATTAATGACACCTAGCTGAACTATATATGTTCCATTTGTTGGTTTTAGAAGGATTTGTCTTTCTATGCAAGCCTTGCTTTTTTTCCAGGATTTGGATTTCCAATAGATTTGTTTCAGGTTGTCGAGTATTCGCACCAGTATGTCTTTATTGGATGCGGTATCGAAATAGTGTGCTTTGACGACTTGCTTGGGGCCACCCATTTGTTTTAGCAAATTATTGCAATTCTCCGGGCTAATAACCCTGCCGGAAAATGGGTCGACAACTGTATAGGGATTACGCCCATACTTAACCAGAAAGCGACCAGGGAAATTCATGCCATGAACAGCAATATTTAGCCGTTTACCGAGAGAGATGTGAATGAGCGCAAGGGTTATCGGAATGCCCTGCCGATGTTCTATGACTTTATCAAGATAGCTGTTTTTCGGATCATAATAGCTTTGGGTGTCGCCTGTAAATCCTTCTCCTTGATGGATAAAGTGAGTGAGACTTGTCACCGATATTGCGGGTTCTACATTATAATGGATGATACTTTCGAATTTTTTAGCCATGTTATCAAGGCATTCAAGAAAGTAAGGGATATCTAAATTTGGATCATTTTCTGCAGATATGAGCAAGGCAGCTTCGTCTAGATGAATATCACCGTCCGGGCGTATGGCGATTTCTTCAAACCTTGTTCTTACATCTTGAATCTGAGTCATAACATTATCTTTACAAGCTTATTCCGGATATGCAATCCTGATTAGCAATTTCTTAATCGTAAACAGCGCTAAATAAATGCTGGTGCTAGCACCCCGAGTGATTTTCTGTGAATGATAAAAAATTACCGAATGAAAAAATATCACCACCAAGTCTTTTCTTAGGCATTATGGAAGGTCGTGCTGGGCTTGAAGCCGGCGCCTTGCTGCTTCAGTTGCCATTGCTAAGATTATTGGCGCAAAGAGGCAAAGGAGAGCCCGTCATCGTCTTGCCGGGATTTATGGCTGATGATATGTCTACAGTGGTGATGCGACGCTTCCTCAACGGGATTGGCTATAGGGCTTCAGGGTGGGGCATAGGAATGAACAGAGGGCGGATGTTAGATTTGCTTCAACCCCTGCTTGAAAAAATCAGGACGACGTTTGAGGAAACAGGCCAGAAAGTTAAGCTCGTTGGCTGGAGTAGGGGTGGTATGCTGGGTCGTGAGATTGCCCGGGATTGTCCAGACTTGATTGAGCGTGTTGTTACGATTGGATCCCCGGTAAAAGGCGGTACAGAGGTTTCCAGTATCGGTAATTGGGTTAGACGAGAAACAGGTATGACACCTGCCGCAATGTCAGAGATTCTTCGTCAGCGGCAAACTGTGCCTATCAAGGTACCCATAAGAAGTATTTATAGCCGTTTTGATGGCGTCGTGGCTTGGAAAGCTTGCATCGATGATGTCAACCCGGATGTAAATCATTATGAAATTCATGGTTCCCATGTGGGAATGGGAACAAATGTAGAAGTTTTTAAATTACTCCCGAAACTACTTCGTAATTAATTAAACAAACAGGACAAATGCTATGGACTTTGATCTTCAGGTAACAGACGACCTTCTGAACACCACTCGTTCAGTTCGAAAACGCCTTGATTTTGAACGACCCGTGCCACGGGACATTATTGAAAAGTGTATCGACATTTCTCAACAAGCGCCGACCGGTACAAATTCTCAAGGTTGGCGCTGGATAGTGGTTGAAGATAAAGAGAAAAAGCCAGATTAGCTGAAATTTATCGCATGGCTGCTGGAGATTATCTCGCTGCTCAGGCAAAGGAATTGGAGAATTCAGGGGACAAACAAACTCAGCGCGTGATTGATTCTGCAAAATTCCTTGCGGATAACTTACAAGATGCGCCAGCGCTTGTGATTCCTTGTCTTGAGGGTGTTCCGCCTGAGGGCACGCCGATAGGTGGTATTGCCGCGATGATGGCTTCTATTTTTCCTGCAGTCTGGAGTTTCCAGCTTGCGCTCAGGGCGAGGGGTTTGGGTTCATGTCTGACGTCACTACACTTGATGAATGCACCGCTTGCAGCTGAGATTCTGGGTATTCCTGACAATATAATGCAGGTTGCCCTTTTACCTGTAGCCTACACAAAAGGCACAGATTTCAAAAAAGCTAAAAGACCACCTGCATCTTCAATCATCCACTGGAATGGCTGGTAAAGCTGGTTAGATTATTTTTGTTGGCGCTGTTTCTCTCTGAGTGCTCGTTTGCTTTTACGGTGGTCTGCCTGGGCTTTGACTGCATCTGAACCGATGTGTTTTTCTCCACGTTTGTTGGCGAGCTGAACTTGTTTTTCTCGTTCTTTAAACCGCTGTTTTTGTTTTTCGCTTTGTGAATCGATACAGTGGGGGCAGCTTTGCCCCCGGATATAAGCGTTACTCTTTTTGTCTTGCTCTGTTATTGGCATGCGGCATGCGTGGCATTGATCATATTGACCACGTTCGAGTTTGTGATTGACGGTGACACGATTATCAAACACAAAACATTCACCTTCCCATAGAGATTCTTCTTCCGGGACGTCTTCTAGATACTTCAAAATGCCGCCCTCTAGATGATAGACGTTTTCGAAACCTAGCCTTTTCAAATAAGCAGTAGATTTTTCGCAGCGGATGCCGCCAGTACAATACATTGCGACCTTTTTATTTAACGCTGGGTCTAGGTGAGCATCAACGAATTCAGGGAACTGCCTGAATGAAGTGGTATTGGGATTGACGGCGTTTTTGAAGGTACCTACTTCAACTTCATAGTCGTTTCGGGTATCGATTAAAATGACTTCGGGGTCTTCGATTAGCGAATTCCAATCTTCCGGCTTAACATAGGTGCCCACTATGTCTAGAGGATCAATATTCTCGATGCCCATAGTTACAATTTCTTTCTTAAGTTTGACCTTAGCGCGATGGAAAGGAACATCCGTATGATAGGAGAGTTTCCAACTAATATCACTGAATCCCATGTCTTGTTTAATAAAGGTAATCAGAAAATTGATGCCTTTTTCTGATCCGGCGACGGTTCCATTTATGCCTTCTTTTGCCAAGAGCAATGTTCCACGGAGATTTTGATTTTCCATTAGCTTAAGTAAAGGGGCTCTCTTAGTTTCAAAGTCGGGAAAGTTAACGAAATGGTACATCGCACAAACGACAGTTTCTGTATCAGATTGAGTAGTCATATTTGAATTCGTGAAAGGTCATTAAGGGTGTTGAAGGGGCGTATTTTACGATACTTTTAGTTAAAAGAACAAATCTAGTCTGCCGGCTACACCGACCAATCAATTACCGCTACTATAGATATCGTCATATGATGTTGTCGTTCGATTCAACCGGATTAGGGATGTTCCTCATGATACGAATACTATTACTTTTTCTAGCTGGATGCTCTGCGCTCGCACAAGACCTACCTGCCTCAGAATATGGAAAGCTACCGCCAGTTCACTCGATTTCGCTTTCGCCGGATGGAAAAAAACTGGTGATGCTGAGGGCGATGCACGGTACCTATCATGCTGTTGTCACGAATCTCGTGACTCAAAAGTCCAGGATTGTGATGGCTGCTGATCCGGCTGAATTTCATTTTGATTCCTGTAGATTCGCCAACAATGAACGCATTGTTTGTAGAATCAGAAAGTCTCTTGAAGTTTCTGGTAGGAGGAACAACCAAAGGGCGAGGATATTTGCGACAACATTGTTGGCTGTGAATGCGGATGGTAGTAATGTCCTTCAACTGGTCAGGCGAAGCAAAAGAAAAATTTGGTCTTATCAGCAATCGAACATTATACATTGGCTTCCTGAACAGCCCGATGAAGTGTTGATACAACTGCTTAGAGAAGATACGGCATTTCCCTCTGTGTATCGCCTTAATATTGTGACGAATCGGCTGATGCGTGTTCAAAAATTCCGCAAAGGAATTGTTGATTGGGTCATCGATGATCAGGGACAGATTGTTGCTAGTGGTGGTGTCGATGATGCAGGAAAAGTTGAAATGTATGTGCCTGAAGGCAAGAAATTTCGCCAACTCAACATCGACCATTTAACCGGGTCAGGCGATCCATCTTTTCTCGGTGTTGCGGCAGACAACAAGAGCGTTTGGGTGAGTGCAAATTTTAAGAGCAATACCGCTGGCATTCACAGAATCTCTCTGAGAGATGCCAGCGTTCTCGAAACGATTGCTCATGAAGACAAGTATGATATGAATACCTTGCAACTAGACAGCAAAACTAACAAGCCGTTGTATGCAACTGTGAATAGGCAAGGCATAGAGACTATTTGGTTTGACAACAAACTTGCTGCGGAAATGACAAAGCTTCAGTCATCGATACCCGGCAAGCCCTCGAATATAGCCTATAGAAGCAAATCTAACGATCTGAGCAAAATAATTTTGCAAACCGACGGCAACGGCACTTCACCCGCTTTTTACCTCTATGACAGAACCAATGGGTCTCTGGCAAAAATTAGTGACGCCTATACTGGTTTGGGAGCGCTAACTGATTTACAGAGTGTTAGTTACCAAGCTCGAGATGGCCTTGAAATACCAGCTTATATTGCGCTTCCTGGGCCGATTAAAGATGGCCCTTGGCCGACTATCATTTTACCTCATGGAGGACCGTATCTACGAGATACAAATAGATTCGATTACTGGGTTCAATTTTTCTTGAGTCGCGGTTATGCCGTTCTGAAACCTAACTTTCGTGGGTCCAGTGGCTATGGGTTTGACTATTTATCCAAGGGGTACAAGCAGTGGGGGCTAAAAATGCAGGATGATGTGATTGATGGTCTGGACTGGATGATAGAACAGGGTTATGCGGACGCAAACAAGACCTGCATTGTTGGTGGTAGTTACGGTGGCTATGTTGCTTTAGTTGCCGCTTATAAATCACCTGATCGTTTTCAGTGTACAGTTGCATTCGCCGCAGTTACTGACTTAGATAAAATCAGAGCGCAGTGGCGCAGGTTGGGATTGACTGTATACCCTGACCTTGCGTTGCAAGGGGGTGCATCGAGAATAGAAAATTCTCCGATGATAAATGTCGGCGAAATTGCTCTCCCGTTGCTGTTAATCCATGGTGATGTCGATACCAGAGTGAAGGTGGAACAATCCAGAGAATTCGCGATAGCACTGGAAGCGGCGGACAAAGAGGTTATTTACATTGAGCAGAAAAACGGCGATCACTTCCTCAGTCAGGAACATCATCGCATTCAGCTTCTGGAAGCAATGGATGTGTTTTTAGGCAAACACATCGGTACCAAGTAAAGACGTGACGCACAAACGACAGTTTCTGTATCAGATTGAATAGTCATATTTGAATAGGCATCTTTTTGGTGTAGATGAAGTTATCAAGATGAAGTTTCGAGATTGCTGTTTGACTAAGAATTCTGCAAAATGGATGTTGTATTAATACGATATGGGTGGTGGGTAGAGATGTTAAATATTGGGGATACAGCGCCGCAATTTAGCTTATTGGATGATAACGAAGATGAAGTAACTTTATCGTCTCTATTAGAATCCGGCCCGCTGATACTCTATTTCTATCCTGCCGACTTTACACCGATATGTACTGCTGAGGCTTGTGGTATAAGAGATATGCATGAGGAAATATTGTCAGTGGATATCAAGATTGTAGGTATTAGTCCTCAGAACACAAATACTCATAATCGCTTTAAGAACCGATATGATATCCCATTTCCTTTGCTTTTTGATAAAAGTAAAAAGGTTATTCGAGCGTTTGGCGTCGATGGCATACTTGGGATAGGCGTGAGAAGGACGACCTTTTTGATTAATGAGAATGCTGAAATTGAAAACAGGGTTGTTTCTGACTTATTTGTTTCAAACCACATGAAGTTTATAGAGCAGGTTATCAGTGCCCGTTCAGAAAATAGCGATGCTGAATAGCGTTTGTTTATATTTAGGGATGCCTTAAAATCCCTGTTGGGATAAGACTTCTAAAATGCAGGGATTCCTAGAAATCCCTGTTGGGATTTTTTAGTACTGGAACTCAGGGAGTTTGACGATTAGCCCGTCAGTTGTTTCTGATACTTCGATCTGACAACCGAGGCGAGAATTAGACTCTCTGTCAGGGTTAAGATCCAACATGGACTCTTCCTGTTCTGAAGGCTGTCCAAGTTTTGCCATCCATTCGTCATTCAATGTGACATGACAGGTTGCACAAGAACATTCTCCACCACAATCTCCATCAATACCAGAGATGCCATTATCGATTGCAGCATTCATGATGGATGTGCCGTCATCGACATCTACGACTGTTTCCGTACCATCAAATTGAATGAATGTAATTTTTGCCATGTGCTTGTTCCTCAAAAATTGTACAGTTTATTAAAGCAGGGTATTGTCGATAACAGGGATTCATTGGAAAAGGTGAGATTAGGCCAATCTTCCAATTTCTGTCCCAAAAAGGCACATTTACAACAATTATTTGTGACTTTCTTGATCAGCCCGTCGAAAACAAGCTCTTACCTGTTCAACGAAGGTATTCGGTTGTTCGAAAGCCGCAAAGTGTCCGCCCTTATCCAACACTTCAAAATGGATCAGATTAGTAAATCGTTTCTTAGCCCATCGTTCAGATGTTCTGAAAATCTCTTTTGGAAAGATGCTGCAACCTACAGGTATTTCAAGAGGGTCATAACTCATACCCTTATCAAAGCTCTCCCAATAAATTCTTGCACTGGATGCGCCACTATTAGTAACCCAGTACATCATAATATTATCAAGAAGCTCGTCGCGACTAACGATGTTCTCTGGGTGCCCATCGCAATCCATCCATTGATAGAACTTTTCTATAATCCAGGCTGCTTGGCCCATGGGTGAATCTGCCAAACCATAGCCTAAGGTCTGTGGTCGTGTGGACTGTTGTTTTGAGTAGCCTGAATCGTGGTCTTGATAGAACTTCAAACCAGCGAGAGAAGATTGTTCTAATTCACTTAAGTCATCCATCGTTTCTGGGTCTGGGCCGACAATGGGCATGTTTACGTGTATTGCTTTGCAGTTCCCTAAGTTTTGGACGCCGATCATGGTCGTGACAATGGACCCCCAATCTCCTCCCTGTGCATAATACTCATCATACCCAAGTCGCTTCATTAGATCGTTCCAGGCACCCGCTATTTTTTCAATATTCCAGCCTGGTGAAGTGGGTTTGCCTGAGAATCCGAATCCAGGAAGGCTAGGGCAAACGAGATGGAAAGCATCTGTAGCATTGCCACCATGCGAAGTTGGATCAGTTAGAGGGGCAATGACTTTCTGAAACTCTACAATGGAACCAGGCCATCCGTGTGTCAATATAAGTGGGCGAGCACATTCGTGCTTAGATCTTATATGGAGGAAGTGGATATCAAGGTCTTGGATATTTGTGGTGAACCCCGGCCATTGATTAAGTAACTTTTCTCTCTCTTTCCAGTCGTAGTCTTTGAGCCAATAATCTCTCAAAGATTCCACATAAGATAAGGGCGTTCCTTGAGACCAATCCACCGGTGTTTCTTTTTCAGGGAATCGGGTTAGCGTGAGCCTTAGTTTTAAATCCGCAAGTTCACTCTCTGGGATCTCGATTTTAAATTCTTTAATCTGAGTCATCGTGTCGCTTCTTTAAAAGAGGGTAGTTACTCAACATCCATTGTAATTACCAGTTTGCCAATGGCCTTACGATTAAGCATTTTCATCATCGCTGTACCGGTCTTCTCCATTGGGTAGCACTCCCCTGCACTTGGTGTTAATTTCTTCGATGCTATCCATTCTAAAAGACGGGTCAGTACAGGTTTGGCTTGTGTGGGATTGGCGGCAATAAAAGCGCCCCAATTTACCCCTACAATTTTACATCTTTTGAGTAGCACGAGGTTAAGCGGCACCTTTGCGATGTCACCGCTCGCAAATCCAACAACGAGAAATCGCCCGTCGGGACTAAGAGAACGTAATGCTGGCTCTGAATACTTGCCTCCAACCGGGTCGTAGACCATGTCAAGGGGACGGCCATCCAGTACCTTCTTTAATTTGTCGCGCCAATTCTCAATGGTATAGTCGATGGCGAAATCCGCCCCCCACTTAATTGCCGCATCTCTTTTTTTCTTTGTGGATGCGGCGGCAATTACAGTGGCACCCATAGCTTTAGCAATTTCGATAGCAGCAATGCCCACGCCACCCGCGGCACCTAGAACGAGCACGATTTCTTTAGGTTTAAGATTGCCGCAGTAATTCAGCCCATGATAAGCAGTACAGTAATTAACTTGAAAGCTGGCAGCGGCAGCATAATCCATGTTTTGCGGTATGACGGTACATTTATTCTGGGAGATACAAACTTTTTCTGCGAGCCCGCCTTGAGAAGGGGTTGCGATAACGCGTTGGCCGACGCGAAGATGTTTAACTTCGTCCCCGGTTTTCTCAACGATTCCCGCCACTTCATTTCCGGGAATAAAGGGCAAGCTAGGCTTAATTTGATACAAGCCTGCAACAGTTAGTGCATCAACGTATCCAAGACCGACTGCCTTAATGCTGATGAGAACTTCTTTATCACCTGGAATTGGATCTTCTGCTTCTGAAATCTTTAGCTTTTTAGGGCTGTCAAATTTTGTGCAGATAATGGCTCGCATAAAATATTCCGATGAAAAGATGAGTCAGATAATAGCATAGAGAATCCTAGGGTGAGTAAGACATTGATGGATTATTTGACATAATATTCATGCGATTGTTATCTATGTATAAGCCACTTATAGAAAATCAGCTTGTGCAAAAAAACAACGCGTGTAAATAGAACAGTGTCTTCTGTATCCATAATTCTAACTAACGTTCTAATATTGGTGCGAAAAATTAAAGTATGACAATAAATGTTAATCACTGAAACGACAAGAATTCTCAATCAAGAAAGTTGAGGTTAGGCTTCCATATGAAATCCACACCAATATACTGAGGGCGATTTCTTTCAGCAGTTGTTGCAATACCCTGTATTCCTGTTTGGCCTGAAATAGAGGCTATCTGAGCATCAAAGCTATTTTCATAGTTTAGCAGGTATCTATCATTGATCAGATTTTGACCGAACAATCGGATGGTGAAATTCTTCATTTGGTAATCGATAGAGGCATCCCATTTTGAATAAAGTCGAACCTCTGCAATATCAATTAGTGGGTTTGTTTGGTAGTTCGCGACACGATGATAGCCAGCGTAAAGATTGATCAATCCACTTCTGAAAGGGATCGAGTATCGGGCACTGACAAAATAAGTATCATCGGGTGCTCTATTGGGTGCCACGCTATCTGCGAGACTGAGTGTTGCCAGTGGGTCGGTTAAATCTGGTATATCGTAACGCGCATAGGTCGCGTTCATATGTGAGTACGTACCCCTGATATATAGATTCTCTAGTGCGGCATATTCAAACTCAAGGTCAAATCCCCTGACGTCTATTTCAGCAATATTGCCGAGCGTTGCTTCAATATTGCCATTGCTGGTAAGGATCGCAAGTTCTTCAACTTTTTCGTCTTGATAATTTTGATAAAAAGCCATGTTGAGCCGTAGCCGTTGTTCTAACCATTCACTCTTCATTCCTAGTTCTATGTTTTTTGTTTCCTGACTATTCCTGTAGGGGGCAGATTCAGGGCTTATTGCTCTGTCATAAAAACCGCCGGGAGTGTATGCGACCCCAAGGCGGAGATATATCATGGCATCCTCATCAACTACGTTGTAGCTGATGCTTGTATTAGCTGAAAATTCGGACCAATCATCATTATCCTTAAATGCGGTCGCACTATCATCATAGATTCTAGAGTGATCAAAGTTCTTCTTGTAACTATTAAAACGACCCCCAAAATCGGCACTCCAAAGTTCATCAATTTCATGGTCTATATAAGCAAAGAGCGATCTAATGGAGTTATCTTGTTGGCTATCAGTAAAAATAGTTCGATTGGACTGATTAGAGGGTGGAAGTCGCCCTCCTGCTAATAGTGTGTCAAGCACAAAATAGTCCTGTCTGTCCAAGTCGTATTTAGCATCTAACCAGTAAGCGCCCACCGCAAAATTTGTAGATTCATTAAGATCACCTCGAACTTTAAGCTCGGTGCTAAATTGGTCATAGTCTTGCTGAATAGTACTTGAGTAAAGATCTACAAAGGTAGCGTCAAGGTCTGCTGAGGTTCTTTCTTCTGTGGATCGAAATCCAGTAATGCTAGAAATTTGCAGATCTCTCCACCTAGAGTCTATACGCAATGTATGGTGAAGGCCGTCGTATCGCCTGTCATTTGAGAAGTTTTGTAAAGTGCGATTAGTACTGGTTTCTGGCGTTCTTCCCCCTCGACCGCAATTTGCGCCGTCAATTCTCTCATCACCCGGTACCGGCACACAGACTAGATCTGTGTTATTACTTAAATTCACAAGCGCGGGCGTGTCAGAATCATCTCGTTCGTAATCCAGTGTGTATAGTACACTTAGATTCTCAGTTTTTTGCCAAAGTAGAGAGGCTGAAAAAGCGCTATCGCGAACACTATTTTCCTTTCTTCCACGATCCAAATTAGAGATACCATAATTTTCGTTGTCAGTTAACCTGCCCGTGATCTTGCCTGATAGATTGTCTGTAATGGGGAAATTGAAAACAGCATTGACATAGGTCGTGTTGAACTCACCAAACCCCAAATGAGTCTCAAGATCGAATTTACCAGTGGGTCGTGTACGTTGAATATTGATCGATCCGGCTTCAGCAGAAGGTCCTGAGAAAGTACCTTGAGGACCTCTGGCAATTTCTACCCTCTCAAAGTCAAACAAAACCTGATTCTGATTTGCATGGGCGCCGATATAAATACCATCGACAGAGACAGATACAGCCGGTTCAAGTCCGTTATTGGATCTGTGGGAGCCGATACCTCTGATTGAAATGGCCGCTCCCTTGGAGGAAGTACCAATGGAATCAAAAACCATGCCCGGCACATAACCTGACAAGTCTTGCAGATCCCGGCGGTGGCTTGCTTCTATCTCTTTACGCTCAATGACCGTTATTGACTCTGGTGTCCACTGGATATCTTCAGAAGCACGTTCGGCAGCAAGCTGTTTCGTCAAGATGATCTCGTCCGCAACAGACACCGGCAAGACGAGGCTTAAGCCAAGTAAAAGTGGTAGTTGACGAAGGGTTGGCATCATTGAGTATCTCAAGACTGTTTTACGTTGTTTTCGCCATGATAATACCGTAAATGCTTATATACCACACCCTTCTTTGATTTGTAGCTGTGATTTTTAGCCCAAATTGCCTATATCTATTCCTTTCGCCAAAAGCTTTTTTTCAGGCTGGCATCTGATAAGTCCAAAATTTCATCTACGTTGTCGAGAAAATCCTGCTCAGTGGCATCTTCGCCTAAATTTACGCCAGTATTGGCATAGATTGCATCTGATGCATATCGGCCTCGGGCAGCTTGGATAATTCTTCCATTTGGCGCCTCTTCAGATGCGAGATATAAAATGACGGGGCTGACGAGTCCAGGCCGATTGCCTTTGTCGGGATTGTCTGCATCAATCTCACTACCCGGGACACTCGCTGTCATTCTTGTGGCCGCGCCGGGAGAGAGACAATTAGTATGGACGTTGTGAGATGCGCCTTCACGGGACAGATTGTTCATCAAGCCGACCATGCCCATTTTTGCAGCACCGTAATTCGATTGTCCAAAAGAGCCAAGAATGCCGGATACGGAAGAGGTAAAAATAACCCGTCCGTAATTCTTCTCGTACATGATTGGCCACGCATGCCAGGTGACATAGGCAGAGCCATTGAGATGAACGTTGATGACCATGTCCCATTCATCAAGTGTCATTTTCTTGAAAGATTTGTCTCTTAAGATACCTGCGTTATTCACCAAGATGTCAACTGTGCCGAATTCGGTAACAGCGGTTTCTACAATACTTTTGGCACCTTCTCTATCAGAGACAGATGCTTTGTTTGCGACCGCATCACCTCCTGCCGCGCGAATTTCTTCAACCACTAAATCTACGGCATCGCTAGTGCCCATGCCATCAACTGAACCACCCAGGTCATTGACGACAATTTTAGCGCCGTGTTTTGCCAACAATAAGGCGTGTTCTCTACCTAGGCCGCCGCCTGCGCCGGTAATGATTGCTACTTTGCCTTCTACGCTCATTTTTTTCTCCCTAGATGATATCGTTTAGTCAAATAAATCACTTTTTGTCAGAGAAGACAAGTATTCTGTTGGCAACAAAATGTCCTTTGCATGGAAATTTAACAGTATGACCTCTCATAATTTAGTACACATTTCTCTGGCAGTAGTTGCCGGATTGCTTGTATCTGAATTTACTGTTGCTGTAAGACCCGTGCAGCTAGGCCTTGGTCTTTTCACCTTAATTGCGTGGTTGTGGATCTCTGAGGCGGTTCATATCAGTGTGACCGCTTTGGCTGTACCGATTATTGCTACTCTGACAGGTATCTTCAGTGTAAAAGAATCTCTGATAAATTTTGCCAATCCTGTAATTTTTTTGTTTATGGGTGGATTTGCGTTAGCAGCAGCCTTGCAAAAATATGAATTGGATAGGATGTTCGCAGTTAAAATACTGGCTTTATCGCGGGGCATACCACTTTTAGCCATACTGCTACTGTTTCTAGTAACAGCTTTTTTGTCCATGTGGATTAGTAATACTGCTGCTGTGGCTATGATGTTGCCTTTGGCGTTGGGATTACTGACTCATCGAGATCCTGTTAAAGACAGCAAGCTATTTCTGTTTGTATTATTGGGATTGGCATATTCTGGAAATCTGGGAGGTATGGCGACGCTTATTGGGAGCCCACCCAACGCTATTGCAGCATCAGCAGTCGGAATCGATTTCAGCACTTGGTTAAGCTTTGGGGTTCCCGTTTTTTTATTGCTTTTCCCTTTGATGGTGATAGTTCTATTGCTCTATATTCGTCCAGCATTTGGTTCAGCTCTGCTTATAGAGGAAGCTAAGAAACTTGCTGATCCTAAGCGAAAATGGGTGCTGCTTATTTTTTTCTGACAGTTGTAAGTTGGCTAATGAGCGGATTCCTTGCAGAAATATTTGGGGTCTCCAGTGGTTTTGATTCTATTATTGCACTCGCTGCTATTATCTTGTTACTAGGGAGCGGTTCCTTGAACTTTAGTGAGTTCACCGAAAAAACCAATTGGGGTATTTTAATTCTTTTTGGGGGTGGGCTAACACTGTCAGCTGCGTTGCAAACTTCTGGAGCCAGTGGTTGGCTTGCGGATAACATCGTATTACTTTTGCCAGAAAATAATCGCTTTTTAGTCCTTCTCATCGTTTGTATTTTCATTATTTTTCTAACGGAATTAGTGAGTAACACGGCGAGTGCTGCGCTACTGATCCCCTTATTTATCTCTGTCGCTTCTGATCTTGGGTTTCATCCCGAGGAACTTGCAGTCATCATCGCATTGTGTGCTTCATGTGCCTTTATGTTACCTGTTGCGACGCCTCCCAACGCGCTGGTGTTTTCGTCGGGTTTTGTACCTCAACAACAGATGATGCGAATAGGATTTCTCCTCAATATTATATTCGCGATTGTTTTATCGTCAATATTTTGGGTGTCGTCAAGCTAAGTTTATCAATTTAGGCTTCTTCCGGCGTTGAACAAATCGAGATATACCCTTCTTCAACTTTTAAAGGATACACTTTGATTTTTTCCCAGGCGGGGGGTGCTGTGACTGCGCCGTCTTCAAGAGAGAACTCAGCCCCATGATAGGGGCAGGTAATACAGCCATTTTCCATGGTTCCTCCTTCTAGCGTGAATTCTGCGTGGCTGCAATGGTAGGCTATCGCGAAGAATTTATCCTGATGTCGACAGAGTAGGATTTCTGCTTCATCGAGTTGAACAAACATTTGCTCACCCTCTGCGAGCTCTATGGTACTGGCGACGACGTGAAATTGCTGAGTCATTACGATCTTATTTTCCCTAAATTTATGTTTCATCCTAGCTTAATTTCTTTGGCTGAGATAATAGTTTTGTGATGAATACACATACCAGAAAGACATTGAAATGTTATTCTAAGTCAAATCGACTGTTGTAAAAGGATGCTTTGGTGGAGAAGAAATTCACTGAACGACCGAAGTCGGTCAATCACTAATGAGATGGTATTAGGCGTGACTATGGGTATTGTTGTCGATGATACGGTGCATTTTCTGAGTAAATATCTACGTGCCAGAAACGAGCAAAACCTCTCCCCGCAGGACGCGATACTCTATTTTTTACTTTTGCCTCCGCTTCTTTTATCGCTAGATAGTGATGAAGCGAAACCGTCTACGCTTGAACCCGTACCTGCAAGCTAGTAAACAGTTGAAAGTACTACACATAATATGAAGTTGAAGACGCAATGAATAAAATACTCTGGTCTCCAGATGAAGTCCGAATAAACTCAAGCGCGATGACAAAGTTCCAACAATTTTGTGGTGTCAATGGGCGCTACGCTGAGCTACATCACTTTAGTGTTGAAAAGCCTGAGGAATTTTGGTCCAGGCTTTGGGATTATTGTGGGGTGATAGGTTTGAAGGGAACCCAAATCCTTAGTCGTGGCGCTGAAATGCCAGGGGCGCAATTCTTCCCCGAGTCTAAAATAAATTTTGCAGAAAACTTGCTACGCTACAATGATGATCAACTAGCATTAGTTTCCTATCTTGAGAATGGTTCACGCAAGACCCTGACTTATCGTCAATTAAGAGAAAAGGTTGAAGCGCTGGCTTCATGGATGCAATCCGAGGGTGTTGTTGCTGGTGATCGTGTAGCAGCCCTCTTACCTAACATACCGGAGACAGTGGTGACTATGCTTGCGGCAAGTAGCCTGGGTGCTACTTTTTCTTCTTGCTCTCCTGATTTTGGTGCAAATGGTGTATTGGATCGCTTTGGCCAGATATCACCCAAAATACTTGTTGCCTGCACGGGTTATTTTTACGGGGGTAAAACCTTCGATATTAGTGATCGGGTTAAGAGCATTATCGATGCCGTTAGTTCAGTTGAAAAAGTGCTTATTGTTGATTTGATTGAGACAGGGGGAATAGGCTTGTCGATTGAAACCGAATTTAATGAAGCCTGTGCATCCCCCAGAGGAAATTTCCGTTTTTATTCACAGAGTTTTAATCACCCGCTTTATATTATGTATAGCTCAGGAACAACCGGATCTCCAAAATGTATCGTCCAT
>JAESSY010000129.1 GCA_016763855.1 Pseudomonadales bacterium | reverse complement strand
TCATGTTTTAGGTTTTAACCCTAGGCTATTTTTCAATCCTAATTACACCAGCATAAATCGTTTTATGGCGGCGAGTTCCGGTGAGAAATCCTTGATCACGCTAAATGAACATACGCATCTGCTTGTAGATGATCCGCGTTAGTGCAATATCGGGCTTGCATTTGAAATGGGAACATTGTTTTTTGTAGGGGTTTTGATTGCCGGGCTAGTAGTAGGCTCCAAATGGCTACGAAAAAAGGAGCAAATGGCCTTTCTAGATTCAGATGTTGATGATGGTGTATTGCTGGAAAAATACAAGGTAAGTGTGGGGATTGAGACTGTTGTGCCACAGGCTACTGCGATATCAAGAGCCCTCCCATCGGAAACTCCTTTCCGATTGAAAGAAATCGTATTGAGTGAAGGACATCGAAATTTATTGCAGACCATCGAGGATGTTCTAGAAGGTAGATTTCGGGTTTTCGTCCATTTACCCCTTAAAGATTTTGTTGACGGCGGCTCAGTGCTAGAAGGGAAGGAGGTGTCTTATCTGGTTTGTGACCCACATTATTTCAATGTGCTTGCGGGTATCGATATTTTGAATAAAGATGCCACTGAAACTCATTTTTTACGAGAACTGTTTTCTGAGATCAACAAACCCCTTGTATTGTTCCCCAAAAAGCAGATTTATACCGATGAAGAAGTGAGAGCCAAACTACAATTTTTTGCAGGTGCAGAACAAAAATGTCCTAATTGCACTAGTAGCATGGAAAAAAGGAAATTGAATAGCGCTGCAGAACAATGGGTGTGGGTCTGTGATAATTATCCCCGTTGTAAAGGCCACCTCAAAATAACGTAGCTTTGTGACTTAGCTGTCGATTGCTTTGATTATTTTTTGTCTGACCATGATAGCCATTTCCTGGGAAGATACATTGTCCAGAGGCATGACTGGGGGTAAGATTTTTAGATGAATATCGGCGGGTTTAGGAAGGCCTGATAAAGCCCCTCTGCTACCGCTGATGGCAATCGGTAGAATGGGTAGATTAAGCCGTTTTGCCAGGACAAAGGCGCCTTCTCTGAACGCTCTTGGATGTTCTGTTTTTGAACGGTTTCCCTCCGGAAAAATAAAGACTGAGCTTCCCTCCTTCAGATGTCTTTCACAGGCTCTGTAGAGTCGCCGAGTATTGCTTTTCTTGCCACGTTTCAATCTCACGTAGTGATTCAAATACATATTCCAGCCAATGAATGGAATGCTGAACAGTTCTCCTTTGGATACCCATTTGAAGTGACTAAAGAGTGTAAATGCCGCGACGATATCGACCAGAGATTGATGGTTTGAAACGTAAATATAGGTTTGATTGGGATCGATTTGATCGCGACCATGGTGCTGGATTTTCCATAATGGAAACAAGCAGAGATAAAAACCAGACCAGAAACAGGTGAATTGGTGAAGTAGAACGAGTCTCTTATCGAATGGGTAGCTGCAAATCCAGATAAAGAGCGCAAGGATGAAAAAGGGAAGGGAGGTAATGGAGATAAAAAGGGTAAAAACGATTCCCAGTATCGTCTCGAATGAATGCCTGAGCATAACTTACCTTTTGTGTATTCACTTTCATATTGTATCACAATGTTTTAACGATTCAGGTGGAGGGGGGTGCCGCAATTACCAGTGGTCAACAGCCTCGGCTTTGATGGAGGACTGTGAAGTGAGTTACAATGCCGTTAACATTTATTAATGCACCTATTATGATATCTCGCAAATGCAGCTTTCTGTTGATACTACCGCTTTTTCTCTTAAATGGATGTGCCAATTTGATGTCCTCCGTAACAACGAGTCTGGCGGAAGATCTGGCCAACACTATACTCAATAGCAATGATATTGAAACCGTTAGAGAAGGCGTTCCAGCTTACCTGTTAATGATTGATAGTTTTCTTCGCAGCAGCCCCGATAATCCCGACTTATTGTTAGCAGCATCCAATTTGAACGGTGCCTTTAGTATCTTTACCAGTGGCGAAAGGGCCGAATTGTTAACGGAAAAGTCTCTAGATTACGCCTTAAAGGCTGCATGTATTGAAAATAAAAAGTTATGTGGTTTTCAGGGACTTGAATATAAGGTTTATCAGAGTGTGGTCGATGAGCTGAATGTTAAGGATGTACCGATTACATTTTCTGTTGGCGTGGCGTGGGCCGGTTGGATGCAAGCTCACAGCAGCGATTGGAACGCTATAGCGCAACTAGCAAAAGTTAAATATTTGATGTCTAGAGTCGTTGAATTGAATGAAGCGTACGATAATGGCGGTCCACATCTATATATGGGAGGCCTAGAGACAATATTACCGGCGTCGATGGGGGGGCAACCGGAAAAAGGCAGGGAACATTTTGAGCGGGCAATCGAGTTGTCTAACGGTCAATATTTAATGGCTAAGCTGGTTTATGCGGAACAATACGCGAAGCTTATATTTGATAAAGAATTACATGATCGTTTGCTAAATGAAATCCTTGCAGCAGACCCTAACGTAAAAGATATGACATTAACCAATACGGTTGCCCAACAACGGGCGCGTGAACTACTAGCAGAGTCAGACGACTACTTCTAAGGATTTTAATGTGTATAGATTTATTGTTCTTTTTCTACTGTAGGCAGCGATTAGCATGCCCTCATTAGCGAAGACTTATAAGATAGCAACGATTTCCCCCGACGGTCTGAGTTGGATGAAAAAAATGCGTGCAGGCGCAAAAGAAATTAAGGAAAAAACTGAAGGTAGGGTAAAGATCAAAATTTATCCAGGCGGTGTTCAGGGCAATGACAACACTGTCCTGCGGAAGATGAGGATTGGTCAATTACATGGCGGTGCGTTGGCAGCTAGCTCTTTTACGCGTTTCTATCCAGATTTACAGATATACAATCTGCCTTTACAATTTCGAACTCGTGAAGAGATTGATTTTGTCCGTTCACAAATGGACCAGGGTATTATTGATGGCTTAGCCAAAAATGGCATGGTGAGCTTTAGCCTGACCGAAAATGGATTCGCTTACATCTTAAGTAAAAAGCCTATTCGTGGTGCCGAAGAACTCAAAGGGGTGAAAGTCTGGGTTCCATCCGGCGATCCTGTTTCGGCTAAACTAATTCAAGCATTTGGCGTGAGTCCAATTCCTTTGCCCATCACTGATGTCTTGGCAGGATTGCAGACAGGCTTGATAGATGCCCTTATTGTTCCTCCCATCGTTGCATTGGCCTTACAATGGCACAATCACATTGATTACGTGACAAACTTACCGATCGTTTATATCTATACGATGTTGGCCATGGATAAAAAGGCTTTTGAGACAATGTCGGAAGGAGATCAGAGCATTGTTAGAACTATCATGAATCGGGTCTTCGAAGAAGTTGATCAGGAAAATAGGCTTGATAATCAGAAGGCTTATCAAGCGCTGATTAATCAAGGTATTAAAGAAGTTCAACCGGATTTGGATAAAATGGAGAACTGGCAAAAGCAGGCAGAACGTTCTATCGAAGCATTGGTGGGCTCGGGAGAGATCAGTCAAAATAGCTTAGATTTGCTCCGCTCTCATTTAGATACGGTTAGAACCAAACGTGCTGAGTAACTTGTCTTTATGAAGCGAGTTTTTGACTTTATCCATAAGCTTGAAGATGGCTTTCTGGTTAGTGCGCTGATTTCAATGTTATTGATGGCTGTTCTACAGATTGTCCTTAGAAACTTTTTTGATGCAGGCATTTTCTGGGCGGAATCATTTCTTAGAATCCTCGTGCTGTGGGTGGCGATGTTAGGGGCGATGGTTGCTACGAGAGAATCTAATCACATCAGCATTGATGCCTTTTCCAGATATTTGAAACCCGGCGCTAAAAAAGTTGTCAGTTTTATCACCCAAGTATTCTCCGGTGTGATTTGTGGCACGGTTGCGTACTACTCTCTTGAGTTTGTCCAATATGAATATCAGGATCAGACCATCGCTTTTGCCAAGGTGCCCACTTGGCTTTGTCAGTCAATCATTCCCTTCGGATTTTTTGTGATGTCAATTCGGTTTATGATCAACAGTGTGCTCGGCATCAGGGGGGACAACACGTAATGGCTGCTATCGTCTCAGTTCTCATTACCTTTCTTGCGCTTTTTGGTGCGCCTCTCTTTGTTATCATTTTGTCTGCCGCGATGCTGGGTTTTTATTTTTCTGATATTCCCCTCACTGTTATTGTTGTTGAAATTTACCGTTTAGTTGACACGCCACTTTTATTGGCTTTGCCGCTCTTTACCTTTGCTGGTTACTTATTGGCAGAGAGTAATCTTTCAAGCAGATTAGTAAGGTTAACGCAGGTTTTTCTTGGCTGGTTACCTGGAGGGCTCGCAGTCGTTGCTTTTATTACCTGTGCTTTTTTTACGGCTTTTACTGGTGCATCAGGCGTGACGATTGTAGCGGTAGGTGCGCTTTTGTATCCAGCGTTGGTAGAGGCTGGATATAAAGATAAATTTAGTCTGGGTCTCGTGACAACTTCTGGCAGCCTTGGTTTACTGCTTGCTCCCTCGCTACCCCTCATTCTATATGGCGTTATTGTTCAGCAAATGAACTTGCCTAATTCCTTTACGATTCAAGAGTTATTTATAGCAGGTATTTTACCCGCGCTGCTGATGATTGTTTTGTTAACCGCCTATAGTATTTGGAGCAACAGAGGTCAAACGATTGTGAGAGGTACCTTTACACGGCACGATGCGATAGAGGCAGTTCTCGCGGCAAAATGGGAGATACCCTTGCCTTTAGTTATTTTGGGTGGAATTTACTCTGGGTTTTTTGCGATTTCCGAGGCGGCAGCTGTTACCGCTTTTTATGTGCTTATCGTCGAAGTTTTTATTCTGAAAGAAGTTAAATTTACGGCATTATCTAAAGTCGTTCGAGAGGCTATGGTGATGGTGGGCGGGATACTATTGATCTTAGGTGTATCTCTTGCTTTTACGAACTTCCTTATTGATGCAGAAATACCGCAACAGTTGTTTGAATTGATCAGTTTCTATATTAAGGACAAGATTACCTTCCTCATCGTTCTAAACGTTGTACTGCTTGCGCTTGGTGCAATTCTAGATATATTCTCGGCCCTGGTCATCATGATTCCGCTGATCGTGCCGGTGGCAATGCGTTTTGGCATTGACCCAGTTCACTTGGGTATTATATTTTTGGCTAATATGCAGATTGGATATTTTACGCCTCCCATCGGTATGAACCTGTTTATCGCCAGTTTTCGCTTTAAACGCTCAATAACAGAGCTTTATCAAGCCACAATTCCTTTTATGTTTGTTCTTTTATTTGCTCTCGCCATTATTACCTATGTCCCTGCTGTGAGTTTAGTCTTTTTAGATCGTTAAGAGCGGCGATCGTTAAGAACGGTAATCGCTAAAAGCGGCGATTGTTAAATGGCGAGGACTGATATTTGGAATCGTTGTATTTCGAGGCTAAACGCTGGTTTTATTCTATGCTTAAGGTATGAGTACCTTAAAAAACACCTCTATGCGCGCGGCCTTTGCCCGTCGGAATTTAGTGATTGAGCGCTATAGGCGTACTCGTGTATTAATCATTGAAGATAGCGCAGAGGCGCGAGGTGTTCTTCGAACGATGATGAGTGATGCAGGCGTCGAAAAAATAGATATGGTTTCATCTGGGCAAGAGGCAATTGAAAGCATTCAAAGCCACAAGTACAACTTAATTCTCTGTGATTACAATCTGGGAAAAGGTAAAGATGGGCAACAAGTATTGGAAGAAGCCCGTTTCAGCAAATCTCTAGGTCAATCCACTATATTTATCATGATTACTGCTGAGACCAGCGTTGAAATGGTTATGGGTGCGCTTGAATATCAACCCGATAGTTATCTTACAAAACCCTACTCAAAGAAAGCGTTGATGATGAGGCTTGATCGCGCAATTGCTAGCAAGATTGAATATGGTGATATTGAGCGGTGCTATGAAGATGAACAGTTTAACGAGGCGATTAAGCTCTGTGATGCCAAAATCGAGTTTGATCCAGAGCGAGCCATGCGTGCCTTACGCGTAAAGGGTGAATGCCTTTTCAAAACGAAGCGCTTCGAAGAAGCAAAGGCACTCTATAGCTTAGTGTTGGAAGAAAAACAGGTTCCATGGGCAAAAATTGGTTTGGGTAAATCCTTGTTTAGCCTAAAAGAATACGAACCAGCGAAGGTGTTGTTTAGCGAACTTATACAAGAACAACCCAATGTAGTGGAAAGTTATGATTGGTTGTCAAAAATCGAAGTAGCTCAGCAAAAACCCAGAGAAGCGCAAGATACCTTAGAAAAGGCAGTATCACGATCGCCCAAAGCGGTGCTCCGTCAAATGCAACTTGCTCGCCTAGCCTTATCGAATAGATCGTATTTGGTAGCGGAAAAGTCATTCAAAAAATCTATTAAACTTGCCAATAATTCTTGTTACAACACGCCAAACAATTACCTTCAATATATAAGAACCTTATTGGTCAAAATTGACCGTTATAAATCTCAAATTAGTAGGGATGCTTTTAACGAAGCAAAGATATTTTTGGGTAGATTACGAAAAGAATTTGAAAAAGATGCGCTGGTAGAATTTAGAGCTTTAATGCTAGAGGCACTGGTCTATTTTACCTATGGGGACAGCGTAGAGAGCGATAAAATGGCTGATCGGGCCAGTAGCTTATATGGCGCATTTGAACGTGATACAAAAGTTAAATTAGCTGAAGAATACATTAGTGGTCTAACGCTGGTGGGTAGGATAGAAGAATGTCAGGCATTTATCCATAATATGCAAAAGAAGGCTAACCATCCTGATTTAGCAAATCGGCTTTTAATGCGTGTTAAAGAGGGAAAACAGCGTATTCATTGTGAAAATCTAAATAGTGAAGCCATGTCACTTTATGATAAAGGGCAGATTATTGGTGCTTATGAAAAGTTTTCTGAGGCCGCAGAAACTCACGGTGCAAGTGCGGCGATTTTGCTTAATGCTTTGGGTGTCTGCATGGAGTTGGCCGAGCGAGAGGATCTTAATAGAGAAGGTTGGTATCGCGAGAGTAAGTCCTATCTAGAACGATTGAATGTTCTTGATCGCTGCGACCATCGTTATGAAAGCTATTTGGATTTCAAGAGCCGATATCAAGCCCTTCCACCGCTGTAATAGTTTGTTGTAGTAGTAAGAGGCGTATTTTTGTTCTAACTGACCTCAGTGGTCACACTATATGCTCTTGCGCAATACGAGGCAGGTGACGTAGAGTGCTTTCTGAGTAATAAATAGAAAATTCAAAAACGTTAAAAATATATTAAATACAAGGACTTAAGTTCTTAACTTGATTTTCGATATTGGAATTGGCATGGAATTAGCAACCGCTAACTTATAATAAAGATTTGAATTTCAGGACTTATCTTGAAAATTGATGCAGATAAATATCGAAGACTGATTAATGTTGGACTCGCCCTCAGTGCCGAGAAGGACATCGATAGCCTGCTTGAGCGCATTTTACAAGAAGCTAAGGCTATTTCCCATGCGGATGCCGGGACTTTCTACCTTGTCACAGAAGAACATAACCTACGCTTTGCCATTCTGTTCAATGATCAATTGGGGATCGCTCAAGGGGGAAAAACCGGACAACCTATCACCCTACCTGAAATGGTCTTGCACCATGATAATGGTGAGCCTAATTTGGGAAATATTGCCACCTTGGTCGCTAATCGGGGAGAAACACTCGCGATATCTGATGTCTACAGCGAACCAGGCATTGATGCCAGTGGTGCGAAGAAATTTGACAAAATTACCGGTTATCGCTCCTGTTCGTTTTTGACCTTGCCATTGAAAAATTTTGCTGATGAAACCATCGCGATCTTGCAATTGATCAATGCGAAGAACAGTAAGGGCAAAGTAATTCCATTTCCTGAAGAGGTAATTCCTTTGATTGAAGCCCTGGCTTCCCAGGCCAGTGTTGCCCTTGAAAATAGACATTTATTGGACAAACAAGACAAACAGCGAAAAGATCTGGAAAGGGAAGTCAATGAGCGCACGGAAGAGTTACAAAATGCCCTGTCGAGGTTGTCTGATGCGCATATGGTACTCCAAGAGTTAACGACCATTGATGCGGTAACGGGTATTCGGAATCGACACTATTTTGATGACATGTTGGCTCAAGAATGGGGTAGAGCGATACGGCAAAAATACCCGATTACTTTGTTACTGTTGGATATCGATAAATTCAAAAAAGTTAATGATACCTACGGCCATTTGGCCGGAGATGAATCTCTGGCCGCAGTGGCAAAGGCTATTGATTCCTCCTTTAATCGACCTTCAGACGTGGTGGCTCGTTACGGTGGGGAAGAGTTTGTTGTTATTCTGCCCTATGTAGAAAGATCCAATGCGGGACGAATGGCTGAACAAGTTAGATCTTGTATTGAGCGCCTATCTATCCATGCAGATGGATTTGAAATCAAGCTGACCGTGAGTATTGGTCAGGTCACTCTAATCCCTGTCGACGATATGATTCCGAGAGAAATTATTGCAAGAGCTGATCAAGCACTTTATAAGGCAAAGTCTATGGGGCGAAATCGAGTTTGTACTTATAGTTCTCGCGAAAATAGTTCACACAAGAATAGTTCTGACGAGAATAGTACTCACTAGAATCCACTGGCCAGACCCTCTTTTCTGTGGTCAGAACCCGCAACGTACCCATCCTCTAGTCGACAAATAAGTTGCGCGCCACCAAATATATGTTCAGGATTATCATGTTTAATTTGATGGCCTCGGTCAAGTAGGCCTTGAATAACAGAAGGTTGAAACCCTTTTTCTAGACATAGAATGCCATCTTCCTGAAGGTACCATCTTGGTGCATCTGACGCAGCTTGCGGGTTCTGTTGATGAAGAAAAACCCTTATCATCATCTGTAAATGACCTTGTGCCTGCATATGCCCACCCATAACGCCAAAACTCATTGCGGGTCTATTATTCTGCATGGCAAATCCTGGAATGATGGTATGGTAGGGACGTTTCCCCCCTGCAACTTCATTAGGATGTCCTTTTTCTAGGCTAAAACCATTACCGCGATTTTGAAGGCTAATGCCTGTACCCGGCACGACAATCCCAGAACCAAAGCCTCGATAATTTGATTGAATCATTGAGACCATCATGCCTGATTCGTCTGCGCAGCTTAAATAAACTGTGTCTTCACTAGTCCCGATTGCTGTGGGGAGTAGTTTTGCAGCTTTTTGATCAATAGATGATGCGCAACGATCAAGATAGTCATTGCTAATAAGATCTTCGGGTCGAATTTTCATCGATTGTATGTCCGCGAGCTCTCGTTCAACTATCGCGAAGGCGAGGCGGGTTGCTTCAATCGATATGTGAAAGGCGTCAACGGAATCCAGTGGATATTGCTGGAGATCAAAGCGTTCAACTATCCCTACGGCGATTAAAGCAAGTAGGCCTTGTCCATTAGGCGGTATTTCGTGTAAAGCAGCCGCACCGAGGTTTTGACTGAGTGTGTCCACCCAATCGGCACGATGTAAACCCAAGTCATCAAGACTTAATACCCCCCCAGACTGATCTGATTCTCTCACCATAGCTTCTGCGAGTTCACCTTGGTAAAAACTTTCACCCTTTGATTCGGCTATTTTCATAAGACTTGTGGCGTGATCGGGTAAGCAAATCAGAGATCCAATAGGGGGAGCCTTTCCATTAGGCAGAAAGGTCTCTCGGAATGAGCTGAATTCAGGGTGATGAAATCTTTTTTCTGCATATTGCCAGTAGTAGCCTGTCTTAGGACCCACAAGAAAACCTTTTTCAGCATAGTGAATGGCGGTGCTAAAAAGGTCCTCAAAAGGGAGTACACCAAATTTTTCTGACATCTCTACCCAGGCGCTAACCGCACCAGGAACGGTGACTGCATCCCAACCAAGTTGTGGCATCGCATCATGCTTTTTAAATCGTTCCGGATGCCATGCTTCGGGAGATTTACCCGAAGCGTTAAGCCCATGTAACTTATTGCCATCCCAGATGATGGCAAAAGCATCACTACCAATGCCGTTATTGTTAGGTTCAACTACCGTCAAGGTGATCGCTGTCGCAATCGCTGCATCAACCGCATTACCCCCTGCTCGAAGTGCAGAAATCCCGGATTCTGTTGCCAAGGGCTGCGAGGTTGAAACAATATTTTTAGCAAATATGGGTGAGCGATTTGAAGGGTAGGGGCATTGCCAATCTAACATCATAGGGACGACCTTATATTATTTCTTTTACTAACAATTGTGTCATTTCTGTGGCTGATATTTCTCGGCATCCTTGATTGTTCACACCAGACCAAAGTGGGGTAAAATCAACGCTGCCCTTCTTTTCAGCAGCTTTACGAAGCGATAAGGTTGCGCTGCCAGCCATTGGGAAATCCGGTACTATTGTGCTAAGAGGACCCACTTCTTTCATTAAACGATTGACGATCCCTCTTGCGGGTCGTCCAGAAAATAAATTCGTCAAAGCGGTTTCTTTAGCCAATGTGCTCTGTAAAGCTTGCCTATGGAGTGAGGATATTCTCGACTCATGGCACAGCAAGTAGCTTGTACCGACCTGGACACCAGCTGCTCCCTGATCCATCGCTGCTTTAACTGACCCACTTTCAAAGATCCCTCCGGCGGAGATAACTGGAATATTTAAGTGTTCAACTAACCTTGCTAGGAGTTGTTCATTTGGAAGTTGTAGGGATAAATTTGGATCTAAGAAATGTCCCCTATGGCCACCTGCCTCAAGCCCCTGAGAAATCACAGCATCGACACCCTGACTTTCTAAATAGAGCGCTTCTTCAAGGGTGGTTGCTGTGCTGATCAGTTTAGCCCCACAGTCCCTTAATCGATCCCATAGGGCTGCCTCTGGTAATCCAAAGTGGAAACTAATGACTTCCGGTTTAAGACGCTCGATAAGACTCAGGTTTTCACTGTTGAACGGATGCCGACCCATTTTTGATTTAATGGGCGGTGCATCGATATTGTGTTCTTTGTAGTACGGCGCGAGATTTTGTCTCCAGAGAATTTCTTTCTCTTCTGAGAAATCTAAGGCTTGATGACAAAAGAAATTTAGATTAATGGGATTCTTGGTAGCACTTCTAATTTTTAAAACTTCCTGCTCAATCATTTCAGTATTTAACATGGCGCAGGGCAGGGAGCCTAAAGCCCCGGCTTTTGAGACAGCAATACAAAGCTTACTATCCTGAGCGCCCGCCATAGGTGATTGAATGAGAGGTCGCTTGATGTTAAATAAGGTAGTGATCAGCATAGTGGTGCCCTCGAACCTGTACTTTCATGATCAAAGAACATACAGCAAGGGCAGGCGATAAACTAGCGTCTTAATAGTTCTGGTAAATTTCACACATTAATGAGATCCCCATATCTTGAGATTTATGAGAAAAGATTGAAAAAGGTGAGGCCGTACTTGAGCTCAAGGTGGACAACATTTTCTTTGCCATCCTTTCGCCGCAGAAAGGTGTTATCGATATCGATGATCTGCCTTTTGAAAAAGGAGATC
>JAESSY010000128.1 GCA_016763855.1 Pseudomonadales bacterium | reverse complement strand
TGGCTGGTGCTTAACGTGATCTGACCAGATTTGTTCTTGTTGTAATGTCACTCGACTCATAATGAACTCCTGTGATTGGAGCGTTTATTATCAGGCCGGTAAATATAAAGGGATAGTACGCGGAGAAATTGGCGCTTACTTTTAATGTTATGAAGCCAATCAATTGGAATTCCACCAAGAACCAACAGCTAATAGCAGAACGCGGCATTTCTTTTGAGGATATTGTGTTCTATCTGCAGCAAGGGCTGTTGTTGGACGATATCGAACACACGAATAGCAACAAATATCCAGAGCAGCCCATATTTGTTATTGAAGTTGATGGTTATGTATATTTTGTTCCATATATCGAGGATCGAAAAGAGATATTCCTAAAAACCGTAATTCCAAGCAGGAAAACAACGAAGCAATATCTTCGAGACGAGAAATGAACGAATATAAACTTAGTGAAGAAGAAAATGAAATACTTGAGGCTTTTGAGGCGGGAGAACTTAAGTCTGTTCTTACGCCTAAGCGTAAAAAATATCTCCAATCAATAGCAGAAGAAACCTTCAAAAAAGATAGGCGCATTAATATTAGAATTTCAAGCCGTGATTTAGCATTACTACAAAGACGTGCGCTTGAAGAAGGTATTCCATATCAAACATTGGTTTCTAGTGTTCTTCATAAATATGTTTCAGGTGGCTTGCACGATGTCATGGCTAACAAGGCATTCCAGCGGGCGCAAAAAACGCACCGCTGAATTTGGACAATATGTGTAAAACTGGACCTAAAAAAATTCACATTATTGGAGGACCTGGCAGTGGAAAATCCTACCTTGCAGCGAGACTATCAAGAGAATTAAAAATCAAACACTACGATCTAGATG
The DNA here is from genome assembly GCA_016763855.1 of Pseudomonadales bacterium. Classification (GTDB taxonomy): domain Bacteria; phylum Pseudomonadota; class Gammaproteobacteria; order Pseudomonadales; family Azotimanducaceae; genus JAHRVQ01. The sequence continues at coordinate 8,100 of JAESSY010000128.1, read as the reverse complement.
ACATTTTCTGGGATCATAGAATCAAGGGATATGGGACGAAATTCGATGCTATTAGCCGAGACGAGAAACTTGCCACCATTTTATCGGGTGATCGTTGGATTATAGAAGGCGCATATTACAAATGGCTCGATCAATCATTCCAAAAGTCCGATGTCATTATATTGCTTGTCCCGCCAACTTGGATTAGGCAATGGCGAATATTTGTACGATTCCTGAAAGGATCACTGGGTTTGATTCCTTCGAAAGGTGAAAACATTTCTAACTTTATTGAACTTGCACTCTGGAATCAAAAATTCAACAATGACAATCAAATTCGTATTGAAAACTTCATCGAGAAATACGAATCAAAAATCGTCAAATGCATAGAGCTAAAAAACAGTGCAACATTGTTAAATCACACATAGCGAAATTCTGTTGTCACCCCCTTGTTTCAACTAATAGATTATGTCGCTGTGCTACGCTTAAATTAGGCCCCTGTGCTTCAGCCCCACATTTTTTAGCGTTATGTTTCAGAGCATATTTCTATTAACAAATTATTCTCAGTATACTGTAAGGTGTAATAAGAAAATAATTTAGGCATGCGTGATGGAAGTAAAAGTATTTGCAAAAGTGCTACGGCCAAAACCAAATTTTTGGAGTAAGCCAGTAGAATCGTTAGATAGTGGAGTCGAAGCGGAAATCAATGCTTGGCTTGCATCTAATCCCAATATTACCGTTAAAGAAATAAAACAGTCTATGAGTGGTGGGAGTGGCAACTGGATGACCACTAAAATTGTAATATCCATCTGGTTTGAGTATACATCAAGAAAAGAATAACAAGTTGCTTCTTGCTCGCACAGCAAGCTGCCAAGAACAAACTGAAACTAGAACAATTTGAAAAGCGTCTTAAATATTTGGAGAATAAGATAAAGTGATTACATGTTTTCTTAACTATGTAATAGACCCATATAAGCTTTCTGAATTTGAGCACTATGCAAAATTGTGGATTCCCCTCGTAGATAGGTTTGGCGGCCAACACAACGGATACTTTCTACCTTCGGAAGGTGCAAACAATATCGCCATGGCCTTGTTTACATTTCCAATGTTTGACAGAATACGAGATCTATCGAGAGAAATCGCTTAAAGATCCTGAGTGTATTGCTGCATTCAAATACGCGGAGGAGACACGTTGTATTGTCAGTTATGAGCGTAATTTTTTTAACCCCATATTTAAATAATATGTATAGCTAAAATAATGTTTCTGACAATCAACCGCTTGACTGAAAAACTTCAATTTCAAATAGCAAAACTTGTATCAAACATCATCGGAAAGGTTTCACGTATATATGGGATGGATGATTAAGGGCTTATCAATAAAAGAAGCTAAGGGCTTCGAGTCAAAATTTGGCGAGTGCCGGTTAATTGATCTTCTTGAACCATCTCATCTTTGCTTATGAAGGAAATAGTGATCTCTTGAGAACCCCCCTCTGGAAAACTAAGTGTGTCTCCCACTAACTGATACGGTACGGCATCGTGATTACCTACTTTAACCAATCCTTCTGTGTATTCAATCACAATAGGAAATCCACCGAGGCTTGATTGCCATTGCCCTAGCATTTGTTCACTGGTATTAACCGTGGCCATCATGCAGGACTGGAGTAAGCCTAAAAATAGTACGGCGTAGATGATTCCCTTGATTTTGATTGTTCCCACTTTAGCCTCCTAACCGTTATTGAAGACCCATAGTACCGCGAGAATCCTCTACCGGTAAAGCCAGCAGTGTAATAATGTTCTCAGCAACGAGAAGCTTTTGTTATAGTCCTATTTGCGCCATACCTATATTCGCCCTTTTCTTGCTATTCGTTAAGCGCTTCCAGAGGAGAATTTGATGACAATTGAAAATGAAGAAGACTTAAGGAAGCTTAAGATAATAGGCCGAATAGTGTATGAAACCCTGATATTGATGAGCAAGAAGATGGAAATCGGTATGACAACCATTGAACTTGATGAGATTGGTAAAAACAACCTTGATAAATACGGCGCTAAATCAGCTCCGATGGTGACCTATGATTTCCCAGGATACACTTGTATTAGCATCAATGAGCAAGCAGCACATGGCATTCCTTCTGAGAGAGTGATTAATCCGGGAGATGTAGTAAACATCGATGTATCAGCCGAATTAGATGGTTATTTCGGCGATACTGGAGGTACTTATCTTGTGCCTCCCGTTGACCCAAAGATCGCGTACCTTTGTCAATCCACTCGCAAAGCACTGAAGAATGCGATGAAAGTCGCTAGAAGCGGTGCAAAATTAAATCTGATTGGAAAGGCAATAGAGAGAACCGCAAAACAAACCGGGTTTAAAACCTTAAGAGACCTTGGCAGTCACGGTATAGGCTATAGTTTACATGATGAACCCAGCTTCATTCCAAATTTCTACGATCCTTCAGATCGAAGAATCTTAAAAGAAGGACAGGTCATTACGATAGAACCCTTCTTGTCTACACAAGCTGAGCAAACTGAAACGGAAGATGACGGATGGACCTTAAGCACTGGCAAAAATAATTTTTCAGCACAATATGAACACACCATGGTCATCACAAAGGGCAAACCCTTGGTGCTGACAGAATTGTAAAAAAAAGGGGCTTATCGCCCCTTCAAATCACCAGCTCACAATGATTACTAAATTGCTATTCTGCAAAACACTTGACTTCTTGCACCTTGACTCTATCTATCGCTCTTAACAGAGGTAGCAGACTGAGAAATAATAAGGCAATAACAGACAGACCTAACAATCCAAGGGTAGTTTGCATCCCCTGCTTTTCAATTAACCAACCTACGAGAGGACCCGTGACTATATAAATGCCGCGAAACATAAACGAGGTTATTGAATTTGCTGTTGCACGAAAACTACTCGGTACTCTTGAGTTCAATGCATCAGTCAAAATCACCTGATTAATGCCTCGGCTAATAAAGAATCCAGCACAAAGCACAACACCTAGAACCCCGGTCGTAACAGACATGCCAAAATATCCAACAATAGGAAGGACGCCCATCACGATCAGGATATTTTTGGTGCCAAATTTTTTCTCCGCTTGCATACTAAACTTACTCGAAACCCCAACGAGAAAACTAAATGCGGCCCACAACATACCAAAAGCCGTAAGGGGAATATTCTGATCTTGCCAATAAGGTTGTAACATCCATACAACATAAAATGTCGCCAAACCGAAAAAGGTTATATTCAGGCAAATCTGCCTTAATAGAGCATCTCTAAAATAGAGGTGATTCATGATCTCTTTCATGTTCTCTAAATGTTGATTCGACTTCATCTTCTGAAAGGGTGGCTCAACAAGAAACAGGCTTAGTACAAGCGGGATCCATCCCAGTATGCCATTTACAATCACAGTGACATCAAATGAAAATGCGATCAGAAAACCACCCAACAAGGCCGCGCTTCCTTCCCCGATAGATTTGGCGAATCGCATGTTAGCGATTCCACGCGTCTTCTCTGCTGGACTATGCTCCAGCGCCGTTTGAGAGTCATAGAGCAAAGATAAATCTGCACCAGACAAAAGGCTTAGACCAATACCCAAACAAACCTCAAAGAATACAAGCCCAACAAAATCATCTGCGAAATACAAAAGCGTAAATCCTACACCGTGAAATAAACTACCTGCTACCAAAGCATTTTTTCGACCCAACACATCTGCAATGTAACCAGACGGGATTTCAGAAACAACAACCACGGCGGCAAATATTGCCTGCAGATAATACACTTGCGTAAGTGACAAGCCCTTTGAAGCAAAAAAAGGCACAATCACAGGCAATATGACCATAGACAGCCAAAAAAAGCTGAACACGGATAGCACAGGAATATTTCTTTCTAGTTTTTTTCTATCTATAATTTCGTATTTCATTGTCGGTACATCTTGTGTCTCCTTTTCAGTAATAAGCAATTTTGGCCAAAAAAAAGCCTCTAGTGGGTTGCACTAGAGGCTTTTTAAAATAACTTACTAAGCGAACTCTAATGCAATCTCCCATTCCACATTGGGGTCACAAAACACATGGTTGTAAGACGCGATGTCATCTCTGACGCGCCTTCGTGTTTTTGTAATATACAATTACTATGCTGATACATAATTTGTGTTCGTTTAATTAAATTGAGTGGGCGCATAGTACGCCTAAAAAATGCGATGTCAACAAGTTGCTTGATATTTTTATCTAACGATTTATTAGTGTTTTTTTTGATAAAATCTTAAGGCGAAAACTACCCATACTTGGCTTCAGATTCAGAAAAAACCCGCTTCCATTTTCCTGACTGAAACCTTCTAAGCAACAAAAATGCTTTGACTAGGTAATCTCCAATTAAGGCGGCATAAATCCAGACCACACTAAATCCAAACAAGGTAAAGGCAGCTGCGAGTCCTACTCGCACACCGATTAGGCCAACAAGCGTTGTGAACAATGGATATTTAGTGTCACCGGCTCCTCGAAGGCAACCGCCAATACTAAATTCAATTGCCATCAAGGGTTGTGAAATACCCAGAATATAAATAAAAATGACAGTCAATCTTACGACTTCATCATCATCAATCAGAAAGCGTGCAATATCTTCCGCAAAGAAAATGATGATGATACTGAGCGCCACCATGCTTGCTATAGCGAAACCCGTTGCTCGCCACCCTTGCCTTTCGGCCTCTGCTGGATCACCAGCACCGAGATACTGACCAACCAAAGTTGAGCCTGCGATTGAAAATCCGAAACCTACAACAAAAGACAGAGAAAGGATTTGAACACCAATGCCATAAGCAGCAAAGGGTGCCGTACCGTAATAAGCAACCAACCATAAAAATGCGATAAAACCTAATTGAAATACAAATTGCTCTACCGCAGCTGGGTAACCAATATCGATTAGTTTTCGAATACGGATCCACGCGACTGATTTACGACCTCCCACATCGAGTCTGAGTTTGCCACCATACCAAAGCATCAAAAGTACGATTACACCTACGAGAATAGAAAGTCCATTTGCGATGGCGGCGCCTGGTACACCGAGGGCGGGTATGCCCATACCTCCAAAAACCAGTAGATAGACCAACACAATATTGACAACATTGGTCAGTGCACCGACCCACAATGGGGTCATGGTATCTCCTGCCGCTCGCAGGGCAGATGAAAGTATTAGATTAGTAGCGAAGGCAATATTAAAGACACTGAGATATTTAATAAAAATTGCAGCCTCCCGTGTCGTCTCAGGGCCAAGACCAAAAACGCCGGCAATATGATCGGCATAGAAAAAACAAGGAATGGTAATAAAAAGCGCTACCAAATTACCGATCCACAATGAGGCGCTGGTCACCATTGCTGCTTCCTTAAAATTTTGTGCTCCCCATGATCTGGCAACCAAGGCAGTCGTGCCTGCTGAAACAGCCATCAACACAGCTTGAAGAGCGAAGAAAATTCTATGGCCTGTCGTGACCGAAGCTACTGCATCAGCACCTAGGGTACCCACAATTTTTATACTGGCAATTCCAATGATGGAAAAAAGTAGATTGCTGAGAACAGCTGGCCAAGCAAGAGCAAAAATACTCAATTTTGGTTTATTTTTGTTTTTGTTTAGAGACAAGAGGTTAGGAAAATCCATCATTGTATGGGCGAGCAGTGAATTATATATTAAAAAATCTGCTAGCAGATTTTTGTTATAGCTTTTTACTAAAACTTCTTACAAAGTACCTTTATCGGAAAAATGACATAAACTCTCCCAGAGCCATCTATACTCAATAAATAGAATCCCAGTGAATCAGCTAAATTGAATCAAAAAGTTCCTGAAATATTGATTGCCGACGACTCGCAATCAAATAGGTTATCTCTTGCTGCTACCGCAAGTGAATTAGATGTAGACGTACTTATTGCCCGGAGCGGCCTAGAGGCACTCCGTATTGCCACCGAAAAAATCCCTGCCCTCATTATTCTAGATGTAGATATGCCAGATATGGACGGTTATCAAGTTATTAACCAGTTGTCTGGTGACGGTCGCACCAATAATATCCCTGTGATATTAATGGAAACTAATTTTGCGTCCAAAAAAGCTGGACTGCATAGCAATTCCGTTTGGCCAACTGAAATACTCTATAAACCTATTAATCCAATCCACCTACAAAATAAACTGACCGCCATCATGATGCTGTATAAGATTCGAAATGAAGTCAGTACAATTCAGGAATTTGAACATGAAATGGGTGATAAGGCCGATGAAGGTGTTGTTGGTATCGATACCAATGGCCGAATTCGGTATACCAACCCAGCAATGATAAAACTCCTTCATACTCGATATACGGAGTTACTGGGTACAGGCATTGAAACCTTATTCGAGAACGACTTTCATGATACTGACCCAAAATGGAAAGAACATACGGTCGCAACTGCATTGGAAAAGGGCAAAACTGTTCAGGTTAAAAAAGCTATTTTATGGACCAATGACGGCGGGAAAATTACAACCACCTTTCTAGCGATTCCTTTAAAAGAACATCCTATTCTTTCAGGACTACTAGTCTTCAAAGACATTTCTCGGCGATCTCGGGCTGATGAACAAGTCACCTCCTTGACCACTCATGACTTCCTAACTGGATTAGCAAACCGTTTTAAGTTTGAAGAGCTAGTGTCTGGATTAATTGATTTGTATCGAGCCAAAACAAATGTACTCATATCGCGTAAGCGATCTGCTCCCTGCGCTGTGATCTATATCGGACTCGATCATTTTTCTCATATCAACAAAGGTCTTGGCCATAATACGGGTGACAAATTGCTACAAGGCGTAGCCCATAGAATCAAAAGCTGCATTTCTGATCTGGATATTGCGGGTCGGCTGGGGGGCGATGAATTTACCGTTGCCTTAACTCACATGTTCGACGCGGGTGAAGCAACCGAAGTCGCTCAAAAAATACTGAGAAGTCTTGATGAGCCTTTTCTGATTGATGGCAACGAGATCTTCACCAGTGCCAGTATTGGTATCGCGACCTACCCTGAGTGCGGTGATACTTCTGCGGAATTACTCACCAACAGTAGCATCGCTATGCAAACTGCAAAAAGTAACGGGCGCCATGGTATCCAATACTTTACAGATTCACTCAACTACAATTATTTGGACAAAATTGAGTTGGAGGCACAACTACGAGATGCATTGGCAACGGATAAACTTGAAATAAATTTCCAAGCGTTTGTCCAAGCTGACCAATCAAAAGTGAAAGGATACTACGCGAGTTTGATGTGGCGACATCCTGAAAAGGGACTCATTGATGCTGCAGAAATGTTAGATGGGCTCGATCAAGCTCAATTACAAACACGCCTTATTTACAAAATCTTAAAACAGGGCTGCGCTCAGTTTGTTTCTTGGAAATTATTGGATCCTGCTCGATCAGATTTATCCTTGATCATACCTTTCCCAGCCTTTCATATGATCAATGGAAATTTCACGACGAACCTGAAAAATGCCTTAGAAAATTCAGGCATGGAACCTGCTCAATTGATCCTTGAAATCAGTGAAACTAACTTTGACTTTAGCATGCGAGAATTCCAGTCAATGAGTAATGAAATTACGGAGCTAGGTGTAAAATTATCATTGAATCTTTTTTCCTCACCAAAGACGCCTTTAACCCACCTTTTTCAACTCGATTTAGATACCATTCGAATCGATATATCTAACATGCAAGATATTGTTGCAAATCCGAAAAGTGCCATATTTTTCAAAAGTATTATTAGCATGGCACACGATTTAGGGATAGAAGTGATAACAGATCGAATATCACGAGATAAAGAAATTACACTCGTGAGAAGTTTGGGGACTGATGCCCTCATGGGAGAAAAAATCAGTCTACCCTGCCCAATTTCTGAGTTGTTTAATTTAGACTAGAATTCCCTCAAACGATTCCACCAAACCCTTGCTAGAAGATTCAATTATAGTGCTTGAACACATTCGACCACCATACGTTAGCTTTTTCTATGTGAGCCACTTTAAATGTAAGCGATCAACCAACACCCAAGAACTAACCCAATCAATCAGGTAATTTAACGTTCCAAGGCAAAAGCGCATCCAGCTCAGCTTCGCTGGTTACGCCAGGC
>JAESSY010000127.1 GCA_016763855.1 Pseudomonadales bacterium | reverse complement strand
TCTTTGAAACGGGGCATGTATAATCTCAACAGGATAATCATACAGACATTATAGCAGAGGGGTGGCGTTTTAGGGGTTATTCTACAGCCTCAACCTTTGCAATAATCGGCGCGCAGCAAAGCGTAGCGTCCGAGAGACCAGAGGGAGCGAATTAATTGCTTTGTTATGCCCTTGTGGTAACATTGTACAATATATTTGTACGTGACGAATGGGGACATAACATGCAAACCATCAACATTAGTGAATTTAGAGCTAACCTTTTGAAATACTTGGAAATAGTCCACGCCGGTGAACAGATCTCTGTGACGTCCAATGGCAAACCCTTGGCCACTATAGCGCCACCAGTAAACCAACAGGATCTTGCGAAAGAGCAATTAAAGTTTCTAGCTTCAACAGCAAGAATACATGATGTTGTCAGCCCAACTGAGAATAACTGGGATTCTATGGCATGATTGTTCTGGATACCTGTGCAATTATTTGGGACGCACTTGAACCAAACAAACTTACTCATAAAGCAAAAGTGGCTATAGAGAAGGCCGACCAGGACAAAACTCTTATTATTTCAGATATATCAATCTGGGAGATTTCTATGCTGATACAAAGGAATCGCCTTGAAGTAAACACCACCGCTATGAACTTTGTGAATCTCTTCTTAGAGTCCCGAAATATTATTGTTCAGCAGATTTCACCAGAAATAGCAGAATTGTCCGTGGGGTTTGGCACTGAGATAAATAATGATCCAGCCGACCGAATCATTGTAGCAACTTCAATAATACAAAACGCAAAACTCGTTACGGCTGACTCAAATCTACGCAACTCAAAGTTGCTTGAAGTAATTTGGTAAGGCATAGACACCAAGATAACCGGCTGACTAAAGGGGCGACCGTAGGGAACGGAACGAAGTTAATCTTCATGTTGAACGAAGCCGCTACGCGGCAGGTTTTACTCATCAAGGTTCTCCATTAATAATTCCTCTACGTACCCTAACGGGGGTACGACAACTAGAGGAACCAATTCATGAACAAGAATCAAAAAGCTCATTTCGACAACTTGTACCAACAACATGTTAACGCCTTAATTCGACAAGGCAAGAGCAAAATGACGATTGAGTCATATGCTCGTGCCGTTCGACGTATCACGTCTCACTTTGACCGTTGCCCTGATCAACTATCAACCAAGGATCTCGAAGCCTACTTTACTAGCCTGATTCAATCGCATTCCTGGAGCACCGTGAGAATCGATCGTTGCGGTCTCCAATTTTTCTACCGGCATGTGCTCGGTAAAGAATGGCAACTGTCCAGATTGGTCAGGCCGCCGCAGATCAAATCATTGCCAGATATCTTATCTCCAGAAGAAATTTCCCGCATGATCAATGCAACGAGAGAAGCACGATATCAAACCTTTGTCCTTACTGCCTATAGCATGGGCCTCAGGTTGGGTGAAACGCTCAACCTCAAGATAGTAGACATTGACGGAGATTACCCTCGCGTTCATATTCGAAGCGGCAAAGGGAACAAAGATCGATACGTAACTTTACCGTTGATGACGTTGAAAGCGTTGCGTCAATACTGGCTCAGTCATCGTAATCCATCACTACTCTTTCCTGCTGGTAAAGATACTGCCGAACGGGCGATTTCAATAAAACCCATGAATCGCACAGGATTACAAAGATCCTTTAAGAAAATAGCCAAATCCTGCGGCATTCATAAACATGTCCACATTCACACCTTGCGTCATTGCTATGGTGCGCATCTGGTGGAAGCTGGGCTGCATTTGCGTGCGGTGCAAGAAGAACTCGGTCATTCTGATCCACAGACAACCGCACTCTATACACAACTCACCCGGCCAACCATGCAGAACACATTAAAAATGATCAACGCCATGGTCAACCGACTTACCATCTCGATGGATGGGGAGGTCTAATTATGGAGCTGAACAAAATTATTCATCAATACCAGACGCGGTTTCAGGAAAAGTATGGCAAACGAATGACTCGCCAACAGACGAACACCATGCAGGCTGTTCTGGATTGCAGGACAGCACGCTATGGCATGATGGCGCTGGATTGCAGTGCCTGTGACCTTCACTCAACACATTATCACTCCTGCGGTAACAGAACTTGTCCCACCTGCCAGCACCATGACACCACGCTGTGGCTTAACCGGCAGCAACAAAAGTTGTTGCCAGTTAATTATTTTATGGTCACCTTTACCTTGCCTGCCGAACTGAGGTCGCTCTGTTGGCATTACCAGAAAACAGCCTATAACATCATGCTGGCAGCGGTTAAAAGCACCCTGTCGAACTTTGCCAGAAACGATAAACGGCTCGGTGCTGATATTGGCATGACTATGGTCTTACATCTGCTCCCAGCCGGACCCACTCAAGGCGTCTTGACTATCACCCTCATGTTCATGTCATTGTGCCGGGTGTTTGTGTTAACAAACGACGGAATCAATGTTCGAAGTTGAAAGGTGAGTATTTGTATCGGCAACAGAATCTGGCCAAGGTCTTTAAAGCCAAATTTTTGGAAGCATTGAAACTTGCCGGACTTAGCGTCCCTCCCAATATCCCCAACGACTGGATTGCTGACTGTCGCCATGTTGGTAAAGGCTTGCCAGCACTACAGTATTTGTCACGATATTTGTATCGAGGTGTGATCAGTGAGAAGAATATACTCAAGGATAATGGTGAGCAAGTGACCTTTGGTTATACCGACGGGAACACTGGGGCTTACAAAACCAGAACCGTCAACGGTGAGGTTTTTTATGGTTGGTCTTTCAGCATGTTCTGCCTAAAGGGTTCAGACGGGTTCGAGATGTTGGCTTTTTGAGCGGCAATGCAAAATCGACTCTGAAAAGAATCCAGCTCGCACTCAATGTATTAATTGAAAAGTTTGTGCAACCAACCAGGCCTCAAATCGCCTGCAAGATATGTGGTGGCATCATGAACATCACTGTATTTGTTAGGCCGCTATGGCGCTCAGGCTAAAATCCAATTGGCAAAAACTGCCGCACAGGACTGAAACACACAAATAGAGGAGACAGATTACTGCTATGAAAGTACAGACCCTTTCAACACCACGATATTGCGGTGACGATATCGCTCGCCTAAAAATAAATGCTGACGATCCCAGCGCTCTACTCTCCACCTTAGAGAAAATGGATATTTGCTATAAATAGAACAAAGTTTTGAATCCGGGCTTGTTCAACATAGGGATAATGTGGCGGCTGCGCGCCACATATCCTAATTTGTTAGGCATTGACATGATTTTATCCAAGGTGTTTTCCTAGACTGGTACGTGGTTCAATGTTATAGCCAATGCTTTGGTAAAACTCTACTGCAATTATATTGCCTTCTCTCACTTGAATATTTAGTTTAGTGCATCCTTGTTTTGCTAGACCTTTTTCTGCTGCACGCATCAAGGCTCTAGATATACCCTTCCGCCTATGTTCGGGATGAGTAGCAACTTTATGTACCCAACCACGAACCCCATCGAAACCAGCAATGGTCGTGCCTACAATAATTTTATTCTCAACACATACAAAAAATAACTCAGGTTGGACAGTTAACTTACGATCAATAAGCTCTTTTGATTCGTTCCACGCAGGCTCATCTGGGAACACCAACATCCATAGTTCTACAACTTCACATTCATCTGAGGTTAAATAATTTCGAATTTGAATAGACACTTACTCTTTGCCTAACTCTTGGTTAACCCGCCCCTTACGGCGGCCGGAGTGAACGAATGTGAACGCGCTAAACCACATGCTAGACATGCGCGCCTATAAGCAACCCCTTTACGCTTAGATCCTCGTCTAGCTGGGGCCAGTGGATCCCCTCTCCATCGCCTAGAATTTCAAAGTCTTCTCGTTGGGTGGAAGTTGCTTTTGATAAAGTATCGAACCATGCAAGTGGCACTGAAATAGTACGCCCGTCAACCAAAGTGACGATTAGCTCGGTGTCAGTGAAGCCTACTCCCATTGCGAAAGGATGCATCTCAACTTTTGAAATATTCATTCCATGCCTCCATGAACTTAGACTGTTGTTCCTCAACGAGCTTCCGCATATCGCGGATTTCCTTCGCAGAAAAACGAGTAGAATTGGCTAATGATACAGGATTTAGCCAGTATTTTGCCAGCGAGCTGTCCCGCTGGACGTGGATATGAGGTGGTTCTCCCTCCTCGTTGCTGTAGAAGAAGAAACGGTAAGGGCCTATTCTCAGGATGGTTGGCATAATCCACCTCGCATGCCTAACGAGAATGTAGAAAAACCCAATCTGGGCTTGTTTGATTGTCAGCCAACATTTTCACGGATGTCTGTCCCTTATCTTCTCATTCCGTTCAT
>JAESSY010000126.1 GCA_016763855.1 Pseudomonadales bacterium | reverse complement strand
TTGACCAATGGCAACATAGACACTCTTAATACCAGACTTCTGCTGGTTAATAATGGCATCGATTGCGATAGCCGTTTTACCTGTCTGTCTGTCACCAATGATGAGTTCTCGCTGGCCTCGGCCAACAGGAATCATTGAGTCGATACACTTAAGTCCTGTTTGAACCGGCTGATCAACGTGCTTTCGAGCAATAACACCTGGTGCTACTTTTTCAACGGGTGAACTTGAACTCGCTTTAATTTCACCTTTACCATCGATTGGATTACCTAAGGCGTCCACAACCCGGCCCAGCATTTCTGGTCCAGTGGGTACTTCCAAAATTCGACCAGTACACTTTACCGTTTGGCCTTCCCGGAGAACTTTGTAGCCTCCAAGTACAACGGCGCCAACCGAGTCTCTCTCCAGGTTCAAGGCGAAACCAAACAGGTTACCCTCAAACTCGATCATCTCGCCGTTTTGAACATCGGCTAATCCGTGAATTTTTACAATACCGTCAGATACACTGACAATGGTGCCTTCATTTCGAGCTTCTGAAGAAATATCAAGCTTTTCTATGCGCTGCTTGATGATCTCGCTAATTTCGGAAGGATTCAGTTGTTGCATTTTCCGTTCCTCGAGGAATAGTTAATTTAGTTTAGTGCTTGTGAAAGTTTTTCCAGTTTTCCGCGTACTGAATTATCAATCACGGTATCTTCAGCCCGAATCACAACACCACCGATAAGGGATGCATCAACAGTCGAAGATAATTTAATTTCTCTTTGTAGCCGATCTTTCAGGGCGCTTGCCAGATTTGCACTCGTTGACTCATCAAGTTCGTAAGCTGAGACAATTTCAACATTCATGGTTTTTTCATGATGCGCTTTTAGTAATTGAAACATTTCTGCTATTTGCGGCAGCAGGCTAATACGTCGATAGTCTGCCAACACATGTACAAAATTTTGACCCTGAGTATTCAGCTCTTCACCCATTAGGTCGACAACAATCGCTGCTTCATCGCTAATGGTGATACGAGGATTATCCAAGGCTAATCTTACATCAGGGTTTTGTACTGTGGCAGATAACAAGCTCATCATTCTTGACCAGTTTTCAAGGCCACCCGCTTCTTTCAGAGCCTGTGAAAACGCTGCTCTGGCGTAAGGTCTTGCTATTGTTGTTAATTCTGATTCAGCCATTATCTAAACCTGCCCTCTCTACTCTACTTTTAACAAGCTCTGGCAGCCTAAAGTTGTGCTGCTATTTTATTAAGCATTGCCTGGTGAACATTCTTATCGACGCTACTTTCCAGGATTTTTTCAGCACCTTCGATAGCCAACGAACTTACCTGAACACGAAGCGCTTCTCTTGCCCGGTTAACTTCTTGATCTATTTCTGCCTGCGCCCCAACCTTGATTCGATCAGCTTCTTCATTTGCTTGACCCTTTGCCTCTTCGACAATTTGGGTGGCACGGCTTCGAGCCTGAGCAACAAGCTCGGCAGATTGCTTCTTCGCACCTTCCAACTCTATTTCTGCTGCATCGTTAGCTTCTTCTAACTGCTTTTCAGCAGCGACCGCTTTTTCAAGACCGTCAGCCAGGGCTTTCTGTCTTTCGCGCATTACTTGCGTCAGAGGCGGCCATATATATTTCATGCAGAACAAAACGAACAGCACAAACGATATAAGCTGACCCACCATAGTTAGATTAATAGTCACACATCACCTCTAGGGCTATTGTTGGGTTTGTAATTTTAAAGCGCAAAAACCAGATAAAGCGAAATACCAACTGCAATAATGGGCACAGCATCAACAAGCGCTAGAGAGACGAAAAACTGAGTCATCAACATAGGTTGTAGTTCTGGTTGACGTGCAATACCTTCAAGGTATTTGCCGCCCAAAATGCCGATACCAATACTACTACCGATGGCACCAAAGCCCATGAGAATACCAGCAGCGATATAGATTAAGGATTGTTCCATGACTTACTCCTAGAGTTGTACGTTAATTATTTAGTTTAAAGATTCATCTTGATCAATGCTCGCCAGTTTCATGTGCTTGGGTGAGATAGACAATAGTCAAAATCATAAACACAAAAGCTTGAAGAGAAATGATTAAAATATGGAAAATAGCCCAGGGTAGCGATAGCGCCCATTGAGCCCAAAAAGGAAGTAGTGCGATTAGGATGAAAATCATCTCTCCCGCATACATATTGCCGAAGAGCCGCAAACCTTGAGATAAAGGCTTTGCGATTAGATCAACAATTTCTAATACGAAGTTAAGAGGAGCCGCTGCTGGATGCGCTATTGGGTGGGTAAACAATCCTAAAGTAAACTTAACAGGCCCTTTCAATTTGATATTGTAATAAAGCACCAAGAAAAAAACACCTAAGGACATTGCCAAAGTTACATTTGGGTCTGTCGTTGGTACCACTTTGAAAAAGTAAATACCCGTCATCGCCGCAATGTTGGGTATCAAATCTACGGGAATTAGATCCATGAGGTTCATAAGAAACACCCAAACCAATATGGTTAGGGATAGAGGTCCAATAATTGGATTGGGTCTACTGCCAAAGACCTGCTGAATATTCTTTTCAACAAACTCTACTGTCATTTCACAGGCATTTTGCATACCCGACGGCGCTCCGGCCGTTAGGTTCCGAGTAACGCCATAAAAAATAGCGCAAAAGACCATGCCTAAAGAGATGGACCAAAACATTGAATCGACATGAATCGCCCAAAAGCCCATTTCTTTGACTTCTTCAATGGACTTAGCAAAGCCCCAGCTACCATCCGGATGCTGACCATAAGTCAGATTCGTAGTGTGATGCTGAATATATTCGCTAGATGTTTGAGTTTCGCCAGCCATAATGTCTCGGGTCTGTTCAAATACTATTGGTTGAAAACAATCTGTTTAAAAAATCATTGCTGCCATGAAGGGCCATGCAATAATAAGCCACATTCAGTGGTTTCACCCATAAAAAAACTGCCGAAAAAATAGCAGTAGTTAAATAGGAGCCCCTTTCTCTCCCCGTCCTATACGCCAAGTTATAAAATAACTTGGTACAACACAGGCCAGTCCATCCGTTGGGGGTGCAGAGTATAGGGATTTTCTGCGCAGCCTTCAACTTGAAAAATTGTTAAAAACCGCTATTTGTTAATATTTATCTCTTAATCTGAACCTATCATTCTTTTGCTGCAGGCGCTTCGCTTAATGCTGATCTCCAAAATGCGCGAGTATGCCGTCGAGCTCATCAAGGCTATTATAT
>JAESSY010000125.1 GCA_016763855.1 Pseudomonadales bacterium | reverse complement strand
TCATCGCTTGCTCTAGTTTGATTTAGGGGCGAGAAGTTAACTATATTTAGATGGGATTGAGTAGAATGTGCTTCTTTGATCGCTTACGTTCGTCACACACGAGAACGAGCAAGTTACCTCAAAGAGGACGTATATCATTTAGTCGATGATTTGAAGCTTGGTCATGTAGCTTTTACGATCGATTCTCAGATTACAGTGGTGCCTATTACGATCTGGAGAGTGGGTGAATTCCTATATTTTCATTGTGCCAATAAAGGAAGGATGCAAAAACATCTGGAGTCTGGGAGGGAGGTTTGTGTTTCATTTGCAGAATGTACTGAATGGGTAATGGCAAAATCAGCTTACCATCACAGTGCAAATTATCGTTCAGCAGTCTTATTTTGTAGAGGTGAGCGAGTTATCGACGAAGACGAATTTGATGCAGCCTTTAAGGTTATCATTAACCAGATTGAGTCTGATCGTTGGAATGAAGTAAGAACACCTAATAAAATTGAACGTAAAGCCACTGCGTTGATGAAACTAACAATTGATGAAGGATCGTTCAAAAGTCGAACTGGAGAACCAAGTGAAGAAGAGGAAGATCTAAGTTTGCCTGTTTGGCATGGCACACTGCCTGTATGCCCTTTTCATGATATAGAAAAATAAATAATCATGGACAACTAGCCTGACACAGGGGGCTAGTAAGCTAGAGAGACAATATGCATATTCCAAAAAATTTTAAGCAGAACGATCCGATTCAATTAAAGGAGCTTATCAAAAGTTATCCTTTCGCAACCTTGATAACGCATTCTGAGCAGGGCTTAGAGGCTAGTCATATTCCTTTTTACTTGAATCAATCTAGCTGCAACGACGTTCTGCAAGGTCATATAGCCAAAGGCAATCATCTATGGAAAAACCTGAAGGACAAATCTGAGGTCTTGGTTGTTTTTCATGGGCCCAATAGTTATATATCCCCAAGTTTCTATCCAACAAAAAAAGAAACCGAAAAAGTTGTGCCTACGTGGAATTATGTCACGGTTCATGTAAACGGTGTTATGTCCTTTATTCACGACAAGACTTGGAAGGTGAATAATATTAATAACTTAACAAACCACAATGAATCGGGGCAGTCAAATCCTTGGTCAGTGTCCGACGCCCCTGAAAAATTTATTCAAAAGATGCTATCCGGTATTGTTGGCATAGAAATAGAAATCTTGTCTATGACGGGTCAATGGAAGGCAAGTCAAAATCAACCAGAGCAAAATAGGCGTGGTGTAGTAGCAGGTTTATCTCAAGTGTCCGGAAGTGACTCGCAGAAAATGGCGGCAATAGTCAAAGATTATTAAGTCGCCTTTCTGCAATTACCTGATAGCACTTTAAGATCGCATCTGCATCCGCCCATTCATGGTGATGAAATAGAAAAATCTTGATCAACCCTCGCTTTCTTTCGTGTTACGCGGATTCAAACACCTTCTGAGAGAAGACATCGAAAAAAATGACGCCAAATTTAAGATTACCGTAAAACATGCGATACTCTTAGTTCAATTGTCGAGTTTAGTTGCCCGTTAAAAATCAAATACTTTTCCAAAGAGGAATCAAGGTGGTCACTGTTTTAAATCAAAATACACAGGATAAGCCTGTGGCTGAAGATTACCTAAATGATATCGTTTCAGTAGAAGTCAAAGATAGTCGTATTAGAACTGAGTTTGTGTCATTTGATGGGCTTAGTTTCGAAGTCGATAAATGTGGTCAAGGAGACAAGCTTGCCATCTGTCTGCATGGTTTTCCTGAGCATAGTTTTTCATGGCGGTATCAATTGCCCATGTTAGCGGATCTAGGATATGAAGCCTGGGCACCTAACCTGCGAGGATATGGAAAAAGCTCCCGTCCTCCTTCGGTCAACGATTACACTATGACTAAGTTGATGGATGATGTTGCAGGGCTAATCGATGCTTCGGGACACAAAGAAGTGGTACTAATTGCTCATGATTGGGGCGCTGTGATCGCGTGGCAATTTGCGATCAAAAAAATAAGACCATTGAATAAACTCATTATCTGCAACGTTCCTCATCCCGGGCCGATGAAAAAGGCGTTTAAAAAGGGTTGGGCACAATTAAAAAAATCCTGGTATATATTCTTCTTTCAAATACCTCACCTTCCTGAATACCTCTTAGGTAAGAATGATGCAGAAGGCGTAGGAGACGCAATACTGAATAGTGCTGTTCTAAAAAAACAATTTCCCCCAGAAATATTAGCGGTATATCGACGAAATGCTAGCCAACCCGGTGCGCTTACAGCGATGCTGAATTACTATAGAGCTCTCTTTCGAGACGTTAGGCAATCAAGCAAAGAGGACATTCCTATGATTCAGACGCCTACCTTGATGATCTGGGGAGAAGAAGACGTTGCCCTGACAAAGGAGTCTACTTACGGCACCGATGAATTTGTTGAAAATTTTACAATTCGATATCTGCCTAACATATCCCACTGGGTTCAACAGGAAGCACCCAGCGAAGTCAATGCCATGATGGCGGCATTTATAAGAGATGAAAAGATCCCAGAAATGACCTGGAAAATGATCCTCACTGATCCTATTGATTAGTTTTCTAGATGATGGGCGTAAACTTGCTTCATAAACTGATCGTTGATTCTCTGATTTAGCCAGCTATCAACATAGTGCTTCCAGATGATATCTCTAGGTATTAGATAGCCTTTCTCTGAGTAAGTTAAATGTTCTCCTGGCATGGTGGCACAAAGCTCTGAGTGCTTGTTGGTTTGAACTCGCACCTCTATGGCATCGGTTATCATGACGTCAGCATGATCGTTGATTAATGCAAAGAATATTGTTCGGTTATCTTGGTGCGAAACTATTTGCGCATTTTTGATTTTTTCAATTACGAATTTTTCGTTGGTTCCCCCAGGGTTTACGATGACACGCGTAGCACTTTGGTCAATGTCTGAAAGGGATCGATATTTGTCGATATCAACACATCGGGCAATGGGAGATTTACCGCCAACCTGATAAGCATTGGAGAAAAAAGCCTCCCGTTGCCGCTTTAAATTAATCGAGATGCCACTCATTGCGATATCAAATTTTCCTTCTCTAAAATCGCTCATGAGAGTAGGCCACGAGGTTTCAACCCAAACTAATTCAACTTCTAAAGAGCTAGCAAGATCTTTAGCCATTTCAATGTCAATGCCACGATACCCATCTTTTGATTTAAAAGAAAAGGGCGCGTAGTCTCCTGTGGTACCCACCCGTAGAATCCCGCTACCTAAAATTTGGTCTAATTGATTAGTGTATTTTCTGATTATTAAAAGGTTCTGTTGAAGCAAATCTATTGTTTCGATTGAAAGCCCATTGACATCGATTTGATCCCTAATAGTCGTATTTGAATTTGCGAGTGCATTGATAATGTCATCCCCCAGATCGATCAAACGGGGCCGAATAATCTTAACGAGGTCGGTATTGTTTTCTGGAACAAGTTCAGGATGTTTGCGCCATTCAAAAAACCAGAAGTTTTGAATTTCTTTTGCAGCATTAATTTGTGTTTGAAAGAAGGCACGGCTGGTTTCTGGTTTGATAGCGTATTTGAGACCCTCATTTACCGCTAGATTCAGCACAAGCTGTTCCCGATCAAGATCTTCTATGGGTAGATCTCTATGCCATTTATATATGGCAACTGATTTCATGATAGAGAGACGCTGATTTATGAGAGAGCCGAGGCTTTCTGAACTCGCAATTGATATTTGAGCGAATAAAAGCGATAGATTTAGTATAAGAAAACGTAACAAATAAGAGTGCATATCACGGGACATTAAAAATTTTCAGCATTATATCACGGGATTTATCTACGACCATTAATCACAAATAGACAGTGCACAACTCTGCTTAGGGGTTATCCAGCAAATCGTATTTTTTAAGATACCCTCTGAGCTGAT
>JAESSY010000124.1 GCA_016763855.1 Pseudomonadales bacterium | reverse complement strand
TAAATAAGGCGCTGGGCTACAGAATAAGTGTACAGAATATCCCATACCAACATTAGATGTAGTACCGGAATAAGCCCTATTCTAGTGTTGATTCAAATTTTCAGGAAATCAGTATCGCAAGAACAACTAAAACGACGGTAAGACCAATAAAACCGCCGAAAGTCAGCGCCAAAGATCGAACGGTTTGTGTATCTTCATCAGTAAAAACGGACATATAGGTGTACTCATTTAACAGGGTGGCGATCAATGTACCAAGTTTTAGCCTGAGGTCAATCAATTAGTCACAACTTAGTTTAACGCAATACCCTTAAATAAAGTCATAATGAGGATTTGCTCATTTGGATATTTATGGTTCCTGAAAAAATGCTCATCGGGAATATCGACTGGGATAATTGGCAGGCTGAAGAACATGCCACTCTGATGTTTGTACAAAAAAACAAACAAGTGTTACTCATTTTTAAGAAACGAGGCTTGGGGGCTGGGAATATCAATGGGCCTGGAGGCCGCCTCGAAGTTGGGGAAAGCCCTCTCCAATGCGCAATAAGAGAAACTGAAGAAGAATTGTGTATTACACCCTTAAATGTGAAAGCTGCAGGTGAACTTCTATTTCATGCCGAAGACATGCCACGAATACATGGTTACGTATTCACTGCGAACGACTATATCGGCACACCAACGGAAACCGATGAAGCTATTCCAATATGGACGGACATAGACAAAATACCATTTGAAAAAATGTGGCAAGATGACAAATACTGGCTGCCTCAAGTGCTTGCAGGTATGGTGGTAAAAGGAAGGTTTTCATTTGAGGCAGAAAATTTGTTAGATTACACTCTTGAGTTTGAGGAAATCTGATGTACGAAATCCCAAAAATAGCAGTTTCAATCGTACTGCACTTGTCAAATGATGAATCCATTCCTGGATCGGTTTGGATTACCGAAGATTTATTGTCTGTGAATGGGACACCACTGCTTGAGGATTTTCTGAATGAAGAAGACGACAGCTTTTTTTCCTTCAGGAGTGATGCCGGCGCATTCCGCCTTATCAATAAAGATCACATAATATTTATTGAGACAGAACAAGACGATACAGAAGTCAAATCCACAACCCCTTTTGCGCCAAGCACTATGGTTGCCCACTTTGCTAATGCCCAAACCCTCTATGGTGTGGTCTATCCAACACTTGCAGAAGAAACACGGGTTTCAGATTTCCTCAACCAGCCCTTACAGTTTCTCGTGCTCTACAGACAAGAAAAGAAAATCGTCTTTAATCGCGATTTGGTTGTTTATGCTAATGCCAATTAGGAAACTGTAGAGATGGACGGTTGTAAACCAAGTTGCGTAGCACACTTTTCAGACATTCGGGATGAAGGCAATAGCCAATACCCAAACAGTGAAGAATTGTTATCAATTGGCTATGAATTTTATAAACCCAGAATTAATCAAGTCGGTCATCAATCGACCGTTTATGATGAGATATCAATACATTGGTATTATATTCAGCGTCGAGTTGTTTTAACCATATTCTCGCTTTGTCTAGTTGCACTAGATTTTCGGGACGATAAAACGGCTATAGAAAACTGGCTTGGAAGTATTCGACTCGACACCTTCAATATGGTTTGCTAAATCCCCCGCTAAAATATAGGTCGTATTCCGGCCTTCAACTTTGACATGCACAACAAAGACCTGACTCCCTGGTGTGTGACCCGCGACATTGATTAGATATAAACTAGGGAATCCAGCAATCGATTTCAGCGTGAAGTCGTCACGAATCAACAAACGTTTTCCACATTCTAGAGAATCTAACAATTCATTTTGCGCAGAAGTACCATAATTTACTTGGCTAAATTGTTCATGTCCTTGAACCACAACTAAGCCTTTCGCTGCAGGACACAAAGTTCGAACACCATCAACATGGTCTTCATGTAGGTGTGTGAAACCAATACCGTTAATATTAGATGGATCAATAAAATCTTTAAGATCACCATGAAACTTCATAGCACCTGCACCCAGAGTTTCTAAAGGCTTACCAAATGCAAGTGCAACAGATTCGGTCATACCCGCATCAATCAGAAACTGCTGTCCATTCTCCCAAGTAATAAGGAAGGTCGGATATGACATTTCAAAAGCATCGTCTTTTTTAACAGAACTCAAGACACTAGTCTTAGAAACCATCTGAGTGGCAGTGTTAAACATCTCTATTGAAACAGGCAGCCCTTCAATTTTGGCGGATTCACGAATTGATTTTAGAGATGGGAATGGTGGATTTAACGCATCAATCTGTTGATGAGCAGGAATCAAGATAGCTGTTATTCCTCCAACAGCCATCAAAATTAATAATAAAAAGCTAAGGAATATTTTTTTGATCACGGTGAATCCTAAACAAAAAGTTCGACAAGAAAATTTTGAATTGACTGTGTAGCTCGATCATTAACAATCGGATTGAATTGCACGCCATTGGCTTTATCATTTGCATTGGGATTGGTAAATGCATGTACCGTGTCTCCATAAGCGTGGACCTGCCAATCAGCCCCTGCCTCACTCATTTCAGTTTGAAATGCAAGAACCTGTTCTGGTGGCACCATAGGATCATCGTGACCGTGAAGACAAAGAATTTTTGCAGTAATGGATTCGTTAGCTATTTCTCCCGGCGCAAAGATGCCATGAATACTGATAACACCCAATACATCACTACCGCCCCGGGCAAGTTCAATCACACACATACCACCAAAACAGTATCCCATTGCAGCAATTTTATCGTGATTAACAAAATCCAAATTTTTAAGCGCTATCATTGCTGCGTTGATTCGCCCTCGCAATAAATTTCTATCGGTCGCAAAAGGCCCCATTAAGGAAGCGTTGTATTCCGCATCACTATCTTTACCAAAAATCCCTTTCCCGTACATATCAATTGCGATACCAACATAACCCAACTTTGCGACTTCATCTGCTTTACTGGTCGCGAACTCACGTCTACCTGTCCAATCATGGGCAACGAGTACTGCGGGGAGCGGCCCTGTAAGGCTATCATCATAGGTAATGTAAGCTTCAAGCTCGACATCACCATCATAGTATTCAAAAGTTTCTTTATACATATTCTTTGTCTCCTTGGTATTTTTCCTTCGCTTAAAATTTTATCAATCTTCGTTATTATTCGGTAAACAAAAACCATTTGCCGTGATGTGTTTTACAATTACTTCTGCTATTGAAGCACAAGCAAGAGCAGATGGATGGTATCCGTCTTCAGCCATCGGTAAATTGCTCTCAGAACGATGAATCTCTATCCAATACACATCCTTAATGAGTTCACCAGCTTGTTTAAAGGTGAAATCGAGCATCGCCGCACGAATCCCCAAGGCAAAGCGTAACGGTTGGGGTAGAGCAGGGAATTCTCCCATAGGCGGAAGACCCAAAAATACAATGGGCGCGTTAAATTTCTCTTTGAGATCCCCTATGAGTGTAGCGATATCCAATTGCCACCTAGTAAGAGAGCTTAGATGACTAACATCATTTACACCGATGGATATGAGGATCAGATCTGGAGTATCTGCATCAATTAATTTTACGCGTCTTATAAGTTCCTGAACTCGTTCACCGTTCACGCCCAGTGCTGACCATGAGACAGCCTGAGATTGATCTTCAGACAACTTTAATGCCAATTGAGCTGTCAGAGCATCACTGAGCTCGTTTAAACCGACACCGGCTATGACTGAATCCCCCAACCCTATGATATGCGACCCGCATCGAACACCGCTTGAGGAATCTCCACTTGCTTCAGGGAGTCGCAATGCCGTTTTACGAGTCCAGATACCCTGTAGGATGAGAACAGGAAGCAAGAACAAACAGACAGTCCAAATTAGCGCAAGTTTTATCAAAAGAATATTCCAAAATATCCAGTTTACCATTGATCGCTGGATAACGAAGCACTATGATGCGCGCGTCTAACCAGTTATAGGTGTCTTCTGACATTAGATTTTTATCTATTGTCAGAAGATGAAACGAGAAGCCAGTGCGCGAAAGCAATTCTGGCGCTGCCCCCGCAACGGTAGACGAGTAAGTGATTTCATTTGTGCCACTGTATTCAAATATGGGAAGGCGAAATCACGGGAGAAATCCGCTCGTGAGCCCGGAGACCGGCCTTGTCACTGTATTGATACACGCGCGGCGGGCCGGTGTAGAAAGAAACTCTCTTTCCCCTCCTCCGCGTAAAAAACCAATTATTCACTCGGGCGGAGTGTGGAGTCCCTATGTATTTAAAAGCCATTTATTTAAAAAACCCCATCAATATTTTAACAATTTTTCTTATTAGTCTTATTACAATCCAAGTCGCAGCAAATGAGCTGGAGACAGTGACCGTTACCGCGTCAAGAACTCCCATAGAAATTATTAAAACCGGTAGCTCAGTGACCATTCTAGACGAGGCTCAAATAAAGCAAAGTCAGGCCAGTAATTTGAGTGACTTACTCAGGAACGTCGCAGGGTTACAGGTTAACCAACAAGGTTCAAGAGGGGCGCTGACTCAAATCAGAGTTCGCGGCGCCGAAGCCAACCATCTTTTAGTTTTAATTGATGGTATTGAAGTCAATGACATTGCTCAGGGTGGAGAATTTAACTTCGCCCATTTACAAACAGATCAAATTAAACGGATAGAAATTGTTCGAGGGCCACAGAGTGCACTTTGGGGCAGCGATGCCTTGGCCGGGGTGATTAATATCATTACCCTAGACAATGATATTAAAGGATCCGATTTTTCAGTCAATACCGAGACTGGATCACATAAATTCCTAAAGACGGGCTTAGTTTATCAATACGGGTCAGATAAAGCGCAGCTTCAAGCATCTATCAATCACATGTCAACAGACGGTACCAATATCGCGAGGCAAGGGAGCGAAGACGACGGATATAAAAATACAACCATCGCTATAAACACTGTGATTCAAGTAAGGGATCGGCTAAAAGTGAGCGCGAATCTAAGACTGACTGATTCGGTCACAGATTTCGACGGTTTTGATTTTTTTGTCACGGGACTGCCTATTGACGCAGATAACGAAACTAAAAGCGAACAAGCTTATGCCCGTATCAGCTTCGATCTTCAGGGCTTGGAAGGTAAGTATAACCAGCGCTTTTTACTTGCACGAACCGATACCGACAATGAATCTAATATTGCGGGGAGTAGCCAGAACAGCATTAGCCGTGGCACCAAAGATCAGGTGCAATATCAAGGCAACTTCATCAAGGACAATCAAACTCTTACGCTAGTAGCGGAGTACGAAAAAGAGAATTATGAACAACGCGGTTTGGATTCAGGCTTCGGTAATCCCAACCGTGATTTAGATCTTACGAACAATAGTTTAGCTTTTGAGTATCGCTACAATGGAGAAGCCTGGCATTTCTCTGCCAGTTTGAGACAGGATAGCAATTCAGATTTCGATGATTCGACAACTTATAGATTAACCGCGAATTGGCTAACGCCCGTAGAGAATCTTTATGTTTATGCTTCCCAGGGTCGGGCATCTAAAAACCCATCTTTTACAGAGCGGTTCGGTTTCTTTGATACTTTCCAGGGCAACCCAGATCTTGAACCCGAAATATCAGATTCTTGGGAGATAGGTGTAAAACACAAGCAGGGCGTATTTAACACAACCTTGAGTTACTTCTCATCGGTACTGCAAAATGAAATCAACGGGTTCGTATTTGATTCAGCTACCTTTGCCTTCACCGCAGCAAATAGAAAAGAGGACTCTCAACGACAAGGGGCAGAAATTGAACTGAGCTGGATCGCCTCCTCTCACCTTTCTATTAATGCGTCCTATACCTATCTGGATTCAAACTTTGAAGATGCAACAGGGAAGGACTTAGACGAAGTACGTCGCCCAAGACACATTGCCAGTCTTCGAGGTAATTACCAATGGGATAAAGCCAATCTTAATCTGTCCATCAATTTTAACGGAAGCCAGAAAGATGACTTTTTCCCTCCCTTCCCTGCATCGCCTCAGCGAGTGAATCTTGATAGCTATATATTGCTTAACCTCGCAGGTAATTACCAGTTAAGCGATGCAGTACAACTAACTGCGCGACTCGAAAATGCTTTAGACAAAAACTATGAGGAAGTGTTGGGTTTTGAAGCACCGGGATTTGCAGCTTATGCTGGTATAAGACTAAATTGGTAGCGGGTTAAATTGGTAGATTCGGAAATTAAGAAGGTTAAGAAGTAGAAGAATCCCAGCTCCTTGTGGTGCTGGGATTAAAATAATTATGACTAGCTTAGCTTTTCTTCAATCGCGTGGATGACCGCCTTATTGTGCATTTGTTGAAGTATGGTATTTGCACAATCCAAACCAATTGCCAATTTTGTGGCCGCATCCTCTGGACGCGTATCATAACCGAAGCCATCAAAAAATAGTTCGATTTCATATTGTGCCAATTGATCTATTGTTTTTTTATAGAGGTCCAACAAATTATTATCGTAACCTTTATTTTCGGTATAACCTGCTTCCTTTGCCTGAGCCCATTTTTCAAGAATAATGACATCACGATATGAGAACTGACCATGATTGCCTTTCGATACATTGTCTAACGAACGTGTAATGACACCCCGTTCAACTAAATCTTCAATGACACTTTCGCTTAAGCCCGTTTTCTGAATAACTTGATTAAGCGTCAAGTTTTCACTCGCCGCTGCACCATCCAACAAAGCCGGTAGTAATTGATCAAGACCTTTTAAAGACGATGGGCCGGACAACTTATCAAAGTCACCGCTTGAAAGAATAGACTTTATTCGACCAAGTGACATCTCCCTTTCCTGCTGCATGTACTTAATGGCCAACAAGCGTTTGAGATGAACCTGAGAATAAAAGGCAACATTAGCCCTAGGTTTGTTGGGCATGGGAAGTATACCTTCCCTGATATAGTACCGAATCGTCTCACGACCGACGCCACTTCGAGACTCCAACTCTTTCATTTTAATCAGTGCATTCATCCCTATTTAAGCGGGTGCAATCTAACAGGGAGCTCCGTAATACCTCTGACAAAGTTTGACTTAAGGCGGGTTGGCTCACCTACTACTTCAATGTTATCGAAGCGTTTCAATATTTCTTCCCAAACAATTCGTAATTGCATTTCTGCCAAACGGTTACCCATACATCGATGAATACCAAATCCAAAAGAAAGATGGTTTCGGGGATTCTTTCTATCGATTATAAATTCGTCAGGTCTGTCAATTTTTCGCTCGTCACGATTACCGGATGCATACCACATCACAACCTTGTCACCTTTTTTGATGTGTTGACCTCCCAACACAGTGTCCTCCATTGCAATTCGACGCATATGCATTAGTGGTGTTTGGAAGCGAATGATCTCAGAAACCATACTAGGAATGAGTTCAGGGTGTTTGCGTAACTTATCATATTGTTCTGGGAACTGGTTCAAAAATTCGACACCACCTGACAGGGAATTTCTAGTCGTATCATTACCCCCAACGATCAACAGAATCAAATTTCCCAGATACTCCATAGGTTCCATGTTTCGTGTCGCAGGGGAATGCGCCAACATAGAAATAAAGTCTTGACGTTCTCCGGCGGGTAGGTTGACTCGCTCATTCCAAAGCACAGTAAATTCTTCCAAACATTCTGTTAAAGCAGCCATTCGCTCTTCTTCTGAGACACTATCATCACCGGCAATATCTGGACTCGCTGTTGCCATATCTGACCAGAAAGTGAGCTTTTCCCTACGCTCGAAAGGAAAGTCAAATAGCGTAGCCAACATACGTGTGGTTAGCTCAATAGATACTCTATCAGCCCAGTTAAAGGTTTCGTCTTTTGGTAGGCCATCTAAAATCTCAATGACATGATTTCTGATAACGGGCTCTAGGGTAGCCAAATTTCTGGGCGCGACGGCACCTGTTACCGCCTTTCGTTGTGCATCATGTTTGGGGGCATCCATTGCAATGAACATGGGCAGCTGAAAGTCCTCAGGGTTATCGCCTAAGGTTATGGCAGGCTCTGAAGAAAAGAGATGATTATTCTTATCGACTTCAACAATATCCTCGAAACGCGTCACAGACCAAAAAGGACCAAAAGCACTCTCTTTACAATAGTGGACAGGAGCATCCTTTCTCAGGCGTTCAAATATGGGCCATTGGCTTTCGGTTAAATAGATATTCGGATTAGATAAATCGATATCTTCTAATGCAGTTTCTGCCGAGATTGAAGTTGCTTCGCTCATAAATCACCTCATTTACAGGATTGGTAGTGTCACAGTCTACGTCAAATTATTATGCGTAGCAATGCTACGCATATTTGCCAGCTTCTGGTCAACATGACGAGGCATAATTGCGGTCTGTCTACAGTCGTGGCAATCTACGAGATTGCTAATATGAACCTTACTCAATGACAGATCCTAGCTTCTTATCAAAACCCGAACAAGTCAGCCCTGAGTGGATAAATCATGTATTTCGTCATGGCGGATATGATTATCAAATTGACGATTTTAGTCGGGAGAGTATCGGCACGGGTCAGATTGGCGAAAATATCAGATTTACCTTCGCTTTAAGCGAGAATGCGCCAAAGTCCATTGTCGGTAAATTCATGTCTCCTGACCCAGTAAGTCGGGAAACGGGAATCCAACAAGAAACCTATATCAAGGAAGTTCTTTTTTATCAGCATCTTCAATCTAAAGTCGATATACAAACACCAGAAATCTTCTACGTAAACTGTAACCCAGAATCTCATGAATTTGTGATTTTGATGGAGGATTTGGCTCCAGGTCAACAAGGAGACCAAATACAAGGTTGCGGCGTTGACGATGCTGCCCTCGCCCTTGAACAACTAGCAAAGCTTCATGGACCAACATGGGGAGATGA
Organism: Pseudomonadales bacterium; assembly: GCA_016763855.1. Lineage (GTDB taxonomy): Bacteria > Pseudomonadota > Gammaproteobacteria > Pseudomonadales > Azotimanducaceae > JAHRVQ01. The sequence goes on along the minus strand of JAESSY010000124.1, from coordinate 46,323 downwards.
GACGCTATTACAATACAAGCTATTAGGTCGTACCGATGATGAGGAAAAGCTAAGCCAGTTGCAGATGATTTATAAAATGGTCTTACCCGGCTTCTTAAATCGATATGCACATCGGTTTTCCAGCGAACATATTGCGACCATAGAGCTGATGATGGAACTGCTTCCTTTCTATAAAGCGATCTATACTGGACCCAAAGCGTTGATACACTGCGATTACCGCCTAGATAACATGATGTTTGGTGGCGCTCACCCCCTTTCAATTGTTGACTGGCAAACAATCTCATTAGGCTGTGGCTTATCCGACGCAAGCTACTGTTTAGGTACTTCGCTAATAAGCGCTGAACGATTAAAAGAAGAAAAAGCACTGCTCAAACATTATCTTGAAGTTCTAGCTTCTTACAAAATCGACTTAAGCTGGAATGACTGCTGGAAGTACTACCGGGCCTATTCTGCATCCGGTCTGATCATGGCAGTTATTGCGTCAATGGTCGTTGAGGAAACTGACCGAGGTAATGATATGTTTGTGGCAATGGCGACACGAAGTTGCCAACAAGTCATTGAACTCGAATGCTTTGATGTAATACGTAAAGCCTAAATTTCACACTTACGCTTACTTCCTACGCTTACAGCTCAGCGCAAATATGGCCACCGTCAACAACAATGGTCGACCCTGTCATGTAAGCCGAGGCATCAGACGCAAGCAGCAGTAAAGGACCGTCAAGGTCAGAAAATTCTCCATACCGTCGCATAGGAATACCTTTTCTGAATTCCTCAGACATTTCACTTTCTAATAAAACCCGACTGACATCAGTCAAAAAATATCCTGGTGCTAGTGCATTTACTCGTACCCCGTACTTTGCCCCTTCCAAGGCCATGATTTCTGTGGCTTTGATCAGAGCTGCCTTTGAAACAGCGTAAGGAAATTGCCCTTTAATAGTTCTAAATGCTGTAATTGATGCAATGTTAACAATACTCGCAGGGTGCTTATTCTTCGCTATCCGCTCAGTAAATAATTTGGACAAGCGCCAAATCGATTTGAGGTTAGTGTTAAATACCGTGTCCCAATCTTCTTCATCAATCATCATAAAAGTTTTAGCACCCGCTTCTACACCGGCGTTATTGATTAGGACATCTAATCGCCCGCAAAGGGCTTCAGCTTGCTCAAGAAAATCAACTACGTTTTCCGCATTATTGACATCAAGCGCTAAACCGAATGCACGACCACCGCGAGCTTTAATCTCGCTTACCCGTTGTTCAATTTTATCAACTCGTCTTGCTCCCAATATAACAGTTGCTCCTGCATCTGCGAGCACCCCAGCAAAGTGATGGCCAAGTCCTGAGGATGCACCTGTGATCAGTACCGACTTCCCCGACAAATCAAAAGTTTTTGAATCTGCATTTAAACTCATAGCGTCTACCCTGAAAAATTGATTGCCTAAAAACCTCTATAGTGATCTATTTCTTCACAAAGTAAAGTCTCTATCAATCAATTTTCCATAAAGGGAAAATAAGCATTCGTTTCTACACACTATCGCGTAGCTACATTTACGCCTGAGTCAGACATTCCTTTCGCAATCGCTTGCTCTACGCAGCTTCTGTTTTGCATTAGCTCATACAAAGAACTAACTTCTGAACGAATTGTACTACCACAAACAGACTTCGCGGCATGCGTGATACGTTGGTGCAACTTTTCCTGTCCTGATTCTGTCGCCAGATTAATATCTTTAATATTAACGATGACTGAATCAAAAACTGCTGCATTTGAAATTGATATATTCGCACCGATTGAAAGTGCGAGACAACTTACGGCGATTAATAATTTTTTCATTTCTACGACCTCAAAATATTAAGTTAGCTTTTTTAATAACCAGATCATTGTGAATCTGTACTTAATAAGATCGTACAAAATGAAAAAAGGTTGTAAGGCTTGCGATCAACGGAAACGATTTTAGGTTCGCCCAATGTTTTCAATGAAAAACTGCGGCAAGACGAGTAAATTGACGGATCAAAATGCAGAATCAAAATTAGAAGCAGCCGGAAGAGCCCATATTAAGTTATTTTTACTGTAGGCCGACTAAACAATTGCCTGTTGTGTAGCGAGAAACAAATTCTAAAAAAAAGGGCACTGAAAAACAGCGCCCTTTTAATAGATTGTTCCTAGGCCCTAAGGCTTAGATTTACACTTAGATATTTAACAAATATCTGAAGTAGTAAATACGACCACGTGGGTCATGAGTAAACGCATCGAATGCACCATCTGTATTTACAAGTGGTGGTTCTTCATTACTTGCGTTCTTAATACCCAATGTCAGTACAGATCCCTCTGCCTGGAAACCAAGCTCAGGCATATCGTATGTGTACTGCAGATCCACAGTAGTGAAACTATCGATAGTAGGCGCTAGTCCAATGAAGCTACCCCGTAGAGCACTCTGGGGAAGATCGTCTTCATACCCATCGATATGGTGAACCATGACGGTTGCAGCATGACGACCGTTGTTCCAACCCAAGAGCAAGTTAGCCTTCCATTCAGGTAATGGACGACCTACACTATTACCCGCATTTCTACTACCAACACCGTCAATTTTTACACCGGCATCAGTGACCAAATCATAAGCAAGCGTATAGCTGATCGCCAGCTTAGCTCTGAAGTCACCCAAACTGGAAGTGGCAAAATCATAACCTACCGTTAGATCTACACCGGAAGTTTCGAGGCTCTGCGCGTTAAAGTAGACAGCTTGTGTTCGAAGTAAACTTCCATCTGCTCCCCTGATAACACTATTGGGAATACCAGCACCGATCGAATAGATTTCGCTTAAGCCATCTCCATTTTGATCTGATACGCCACAGAGAGGTCCTGCAGTAGGATCACTATTAGTACCATTGGGGCAACGAAGTGCATTATCGAGGTTAATTAAATCCTGATGCCCTTCACGTGATATCAAATCAGTATAGTCATAGCTGTAATAGTCAACGTTAACATTCAGGCCTTCAAGTGTGCCTTCAGGTATCCAGGTAAAACCAATATTGAAAGAATCAGCTTCTTCCGGGTCTAAATTCCTATTACCATTTGTAATCGAAGGTCGGAAGGCTAAGCCACCTGTACCAGAAAACCCATCAGTTGAGTTCAAAAGGCTAGTTGCTGTTCCACCTGATTGAAGCAAAGATGCAACTCTAAATGACGTTCCAATAGAAGCACGAATAGTGAGCGTGTCAGTCGGAAGAAGCATCAAAGTCGCTTTTGGATCAAAAGTATTAGAATTGATTTGATCAAAATCTTCGTATCGGCCAGCAAGCGTTAAGTCAGCCCAGTCTGCTAGCGGAATATATAGCTCCGCAAAAACAGAAGTTGAAGTCAACTTATTAGTATAATCACCCGCGCCAAAAACGAACTTAAAGTTGTTGTTATTCAGATTGTTGTCCTGATCAACCTTAATCTGTTCACGACGATATTGAGCACCTACAGCGAGACCAATAGTGCCAGCGCTAATATCCATTAGATCACCGGCTAGAACAAAATCAAATACAATCTGCTCATTCTCGGTTTGCGATCCGATATCACCTTTAATCCATTCTAGTAGATTAACAGGGTTCTGATACCTAAGTGCAGCTTGTGCCACTGTTAGATTTGGATCCCCAGCCCATGGGGTATTATCAGATGCATTCCATCGTTGGCCTGTTACCGGGTCAAACACACTAGTTTGGAAATTATTGTAATAGAAACAGTTGCCTGTGCCTAAGTTTCCTGAACCAGCAGTACCTGTAAACTGATTACAGCTAGGACCACCTAATCCAACATACGCAGCATTGGTATTATTAGTCAATGTATCAGAAGCTACCACAGATGAGATCTCTCTTTGAGAGAATGTGCCTGAAAAATCCAGAGCCCACTCGTTCCCAAACAATTCCAAATCCCACTTCACGCCACCGTTGATACGATATACCGTTCTATCATAGGTTGAGTCCGTATTTAAAGGTCGATCAGCACTACTAGAGCCAGCTGAACCACCTATGAGCCTTTGTAATGCAAGATAGGGCACAGGTGCAATTCCTCTACGCTGCGCATCTAGTTGCAAACCAAAATGGCTTGGAGGGATAACGGCGAATGTCACGTCTGGGAATAATGAATTACCACGAGTAGCGAAGTTATCAGAAAAGCTGACCGATGTGTAAGCCTCAACATTGTCACTCAGGATCAAACTACCATCCAGATGGACTTTAGTTTGTGTTTCTTCCATAACCAAGTTAAAGAAGCTTGAAAAGTCATAAATGCAGAGATTGCCCAATGTACCCTGTGTGCCTTGAGGTCCATCGTCCGCGGCGACTAGATCACAGTCAGGATCATAGCCTGGGCCAAAACTATCTGAGCCTCCAGAAAAGAAACTAGGTGTATTGGTAATTCCGCCTAGGGCGACATACCGACCTGGTTGTCCGAAAGTCGAAATGCCAGATCGCCCAAAAGTATCATAACGATCAGCAATCTGCAGACCGCCTCGATTCAAATAACTGGCTGACAAGGTCATATGGCCCATATCACTTTCAACACCCATGATCATCGAAATCAAGGCATCAGTTTGTTCGCCACTTTCATCATCAACTGAATAGTCAGCTTGAAGCTCTATCCCTTCGAAGTTCTTACGGGTAATAAAGTTTACAACACCTGCTACTGCATCTGCGCCATAAAGTGCTGATGCACCATCCTTAACAACTTCTACACGTTGTAACGCAATGTTTGGTAACAGACCTTGCAAATCGACATAGCCGCTACCGACATTATCGAAGTTCGTAGTCACAGTACGCTTACCGTTAATCAGGACTAAGGTTGCACCACTACCGAGGTTTCGTAAATTGACACTGGCATTACCGGTAGAGCTATCACCACCGGAGAATGCATTTGCTGCGCCACCAATGGAGCCGGAATTAAACGTTAGATTCCTAACGACTTCTTTGATGTCAGTTGCACCAATAGCATCAAGGTCAGATTTAGTTAATACGGATAGTGGTGATGGTGAGTCCTCAGGGTTTCGTTTTAAATACGATCCTGTTACCACTACTTCTTCTATTTCTTGTTCTGCTGTCACATTGAATGCGAGTGTCGGAAGAACGATACTCAAAGCCAAGGCAGTTTTTGTAAAATATCTCACTGATAATCTCCAAATCAAATTCTATAAAAACTCAGCCTCTATCTAGAAGAGACGAGTCCATTAAATATGAAAAAAGTAAAATCAAAAATTAAGAGTGAAATAAAATCCGAATAATGTTCCTTGGGCTTCTATTTGACTCTCCCCCTATTATTCTCATCACTTGAATAAATAAACGATTGTATCGTCTGCGAAAACAACTATTCACAAAAGTGATCAAGGCAAGTAGATCTGCGTTATTGTCGATTGGTAACCGTAACAACCAGCCCTGAAACTGAAAAGTTTATCGCTCTCAGCTTCCCCCCACCATAACCTAGTAATAATACGCACATTCCATTGAATGTCCATTATTCGAGGCAGTAAAACTGCTGAATGCAATATCCAATCAATTCAGTACCTCATATAACCAGATATAACTCGAAGGAAGATGGACATTCCCGTACCTTGAACAAGGACAATATTCATATTCTCGGTGTTTATAGTAGAATCATAAAAAATAAATCTACTTTCACAGAAATTCGCTGAACAGATTTCCTCAATACAAAAGCACCGGAGATATCAGAAAAGATGGACGAATACCAGGCACTCATTAGCGTTGTCTCCCTAACAATGGGCGTGAGCTGGGCGAGTGGCGTGAATTTGTATGCGGCCTTGCTTGTACTCGGTCTTGGGGGCATTACAGGCAATATTGATTTGCCACCAGACTTAGAAGCATTACAAAACCCCTTAGTGATTTTTGCAGCAGGTGTGATGTACGCTGCAGAATTTTTAGCGGACAAAATACCCGGTCTCGACTCTACCTGGGATGCGCTCCATACCTTTATCAGGATACCCGCAGGTGTGATGTTAGCTGCCGGTGTAGTAGGAGATGTCAGCCCTGCCCTTGAAATTGCTGCCGGTATCATGGGTGGTGGCTTAGCCGCTACCAGTCACGCAACAAAAGCGGGAACGCGGCTAGTGGTGAACACTTCTCCCGAACCTTTTTCAAATTGGGGACTCTCCATCGCAGAAGACCTTGCTGTCTTCGCGGGCCTCTGGGCAGCACTGACGCATCCTGTCGTTTTTATTGCGCTCATCATCATTTTTCTTTTGCTGACAATCTGGCTTCTCCCAAGATTATGGGCAGGGGTCAAATTTCTGTTTAGAAAATTGGGTCAACTTTTTGGTATTAGAGACTTTAGTCTTGAAAATAACGAAGTCTTAGAGTCGACGAGCTCCTTATCAACGAGCAGCGATATCGAACGCCGGCTAATTTCGGATAGAATACCGGTAAGTGATTCTCAACCCAGTACAGACATTGTCACTCAATTGGAAAAACTTAAAGCCTTGTTAGATAGCGGCGCAATATCAACAACTGAATATGAAAAACTTAAAGCGAAACTCACTTCTTGAATTCAGAAATGATTAATTTTTAGTACATAGAGGACAAAACCATGACACAAGAGCAAGCCTCATTCTCTCGTTTTGGTGAATGCACAAAACAAGATATGGATATTATCGGCAATCATATGCAAGCCTTTGCAAAGGATTTGCCACTACGGGTTATAGATCATTTGAAATTACTCGATGGTGATTTTGGGGGGTTTCCCGTACACCGTTTAGAACATTGCTTGCAAACTGCAACACGCGCCCATCGAGATGGCAGAGACGAAGAATATGTGGTCTGTTGTTTATTGCACGATATAGGTGACACCCTTGGCACATTCAATCACGGCGCCGTCGCAGCAGCAATAATGCAGCCTTTTGTCTCCGAAGCAAATCGTTGGATGATGGAGAATCACACGACATTTCAGGGTTACTATTTCTTCGAGCATGTGGGGGGAGACAAAAATAGTCGCGACAAATACAAAGATCACGATCATTACGAATATACAAAAGAGTTTATTGAAAAATATGACATGCCCTCTTTTGACAAGGACTTCGATACAATGCCATTAGGAGACTTTGTTCCAATGGTGCAACGAGTATTGCAAAAGTAGTCACCCAACTAAAAGGTTCAGCTAAACACAAAGGTAATGAAAATGAAGGAAATGCCATTCTCAGAAGATGACATCATCGCAACCAAATACTACGGACGTCACGGACATCCTTACGAACTCTTTAGTTGGCTAAGGAAGAATGACCCCCTGCGATATTTTGAACCGAAGGGATTCGCGCCTTTCTGGGCAGCAACGACTCACGCAGATATAAGCGAAATTGAAAAGCTCCCGAATATCTTCTTGAGTGCCCCTCGTACTCAAATATTACCTGACAGTTTATTGAAGGCTGCTCAACAACAAGCAGAATCCCTCGGCCAAAAAAGTGATAAGCCCATTTTTCGCAGTCTGGTTAACATGGATCAACCTGACCACAAACCATTTCGGCAGCTAGTCATGCCCTGGTTTCGACCGGTCAATCTTGCCAAACTTGAAGAGCAACTAGAAGCAATCACGAAAAACATTATCGATGAGATGATGGGAGATGGCAGCGTTCAGGAATGCGACTTTGTACAAGACATCGCTGTCTGGGGGCCGCTTCGCATGATTTGCAATATTCTCGGTATCCCACAAAAAGATGAAGCGCTATTACTAAAACTCACCAACGAAATTTTTGCAGGTGAAGACGAGGAGATGATACGCACCGAAGGAGACAGCTCTGGATTAATGGCAACGATAATGGATCTGGTCACCTATTTTATGAAAGTCACCGCTGATCGGCGAGAAAACCCTAGTGAAGATCTTTGTAGTTATATCGCTAACGGCAAAATCGATGGTGAATACCTGAGCGATGCTGATCTGCTAGGTTATTACATTATCGTCATCACAGCAGGCCATGAAACAACACGAACCGCAATGTCTGGCGGGCTTAAAGCCTTATTGGATAATCCTGCAGAAATGAAGAAACTTACCGACGATCCTTCTTTAATGAAATTAGGTACAGAAGAGATGATACGGTGGACTACCCCTGTTTCACAATTCTGCCGGGTCGCAGCAGAAGACTATCAAATCAGAGGTAAGACCATTAAAGCGGGAGACTCTGTCGGCCTATTCTACGCCTCGGCATGTAGAGACGAAGCTATTTTTTCGGATGGCGATGAGTTTAGAGTCGATCGACAACCCAATAAACATTTAGCTTTTGGTACCGGTCCTCACTTATGCCTGGGTACCGTTCTCGCCAGAATGGAAATGCGGGTTTTCTTTAAGCAACTCTTACCTAGAATAGAGGAAATGGAACTCGTTGGAGATGCCGAGTACTTGCAAGCGAGCTTCGTACATGGAATCAAGCACTTACCCATTAGATACAAATTACGACCGGCTACATGAATGCTAGCTACATGAATGATGGAAGATTTAGCATGCAAACCTAAACAGCACAACGCTCGTCCAAGTTAGGAAGCAGAGGAGTCACAACAGGTGAAAAAGAGCGTGATAAAATGCACTTAAAAGACCTAACAGTTTCCGAACAAGAGAAAACTGTTGAGCTGGCGAAGATGAAACGTTTAGCGACGGGTTTGTTGTGCCTCATGACAATAATCTTTGTCGTTAGCCATTATTTTCATGATGAATATACTTGGGTTGGCTTTATAGAAGCGACTGCAGAAGCCGCAATGATCGGTGCAATAGCGGATTGGTTTGCCGTCACAGCCCTATTTCGCCATCCACTTAGTATAAAAATTCCTCACACGGCAATAATCCCTAATCGTAAAGACGCCATCGCTGAACAATTTGGAGAATTTGTTCAGCAAAATTTTCTTTCCGAAGATTTAATATCAAAGAAAGTTCAATCCATGGATCTTAGCCGACGGGTTGCCGCCTGGCTGTCAGAATCGAAGAACGCCAATGCAGTAGCTGAGCAAATGACAGCTGGACTCGCTGGTGTCGTCAGAGTGATGAATGACAATGAAATACAATCTCTAATCGAAAGAAAAGTTGAAGATAAAATACGAACAACATCTTTTGCTCCCCTAATAGGAGATCTACTTTCCTTTATTTCTTCAGGTCGACGTCAACAAGAAATGTTTAATGCATTTGCCAATATCGGGTTAAATCTTTTGGAGGTTGGGGACAAGGACATCAAAGAAACCATAGAAACTCAAACACCTTGGTGGTTTCCCGGCTCACTAGACAAAGCAATTTATAAAAAAATTATTCGCAGCGTGAGTAAAAGCCTGTATGAAATGCAAGTCGATATCTATCATCCTATGCGGGTCAGGATGATCGAAATGAGCAATGAGTTTATGGAAGAACTCAAAAGCTCTGAAGACATAAAGCAAAAAGAAATCACCATTAAAGAAGACCTGCTAAAAGAACCCGCCATTAGAGACTTCACACAATCTCTCTGGAAAGACATCAAGCAATCTCTATTGGAACAAAGTCAGAACCCTGATGCTGAACTAAAGAAAGCTATTCACGATGCAGTGATCCATTTTTCGGATTCAATTTTGGAAGATGACAGCCTCGCCAAAAAAATCGACGGCTGGGCTGACGATAGCGCTCGATACCTTATTCAAAATTTTGGCCACGAAGTTGCGAATCTGATATCCCAAACAATCGAAGATTGGGATCCTAATGCAGCCTCAGAGCGAATAGAGTTGCAAATTGGCAAAGATCTTCAATTTATCAGGATTAATGGCACAGTTGTAGGAGGGCTCGCGGGCTTGATAATTTATAGTATTACCTATTTACTTTCTCTTTAGTGCTTAATTTCGCATTAACGTTCTTGCCAATCTTAGAAAAATTATGCGATTAATCGGAATTAATTCTAATTAATCTTGAACTTTTTTGACTAATCACGAATGATTTATCGCAAATTGCGACTCTAACGCCCCAAATAGGTATTAATTTGCCTTTGTGACGGCTAAACCTTTAAGAATGGATATGGCACTATGCCTCATCGAAACGATCTTATCCTTGCTCAATCCTTGGTATCAGGCGATGAGGCACAATTTGAAATTTTCTTCGATGAATACTTTCCAAAACTGTATCGTTTCGCACTCACCAGGCTGAGTTCAGATGAGGATGCAGTAAAAGATATCGTGCAAGCAACACTGATGAATGCCATCCGGGGAATATCAACTTATAGAGGGGATGCTGCAATGTTCACATGGTTGTGCCAAATTTGTAGAAATGAGATAAATGGACACTTTAGGCAACTCGCAAAGTCTGTCCCTGTCGTACCTCAAGATGACGATTCAATTAGACCTATTCTCGAATCTTTGGAAGCAACAAATAGCCCAGAAAGCTTATTTGAAAACCTTCAGGTGAAAAGACTCATACAGGAAGTACTGGATTATTTACCTAGCAATTATGGCAATGCACTAGAATGGAAATATATCGAAGGATTTACGGTAAGTGAAATTGCTGAACGCTTGCAATTAAGTGAATTAGCCACTCAATCAATTCTTGCGAGGGCAAGAGGTTCATTTCGAGATGCGCTCAATAAAATATCACCTCAACTCGTTCCTGGGAACTAAGGAGGAAAGCATGATGAAAAATGAATCACAAATTGCTGAGCTACTTCAAAAAGTAGGCGCTAGAGCGGACCCACCTACTGAACTCACCTCAGAAATAAAGGCGAATGTGAAACTAGCCTGGCAAGATGAAGTTGCCATGCAAGCGCTTAAAACAAATAGTTTGAAAAGAAGCAGTTTGAAAAGAAAGATAGGCATGACTTTATTTGCGATCGCTGCAAGTTTATTTATCGCCGTTGGCATGAATATGTCCGACTCCCCCCTTAACCAAGCCGAGACTATCGCGACCGTGACTAAATCTGTCAACCAAGTGGAGTATAAAATCGAATCTGGAGAGTGGCAAAATATTGGACAAACTCTCATAGCCGCATCATATAAGATTAGAACGGGTTCGAATTCCTATACTTCACTTCGTCTTCAAAATGGGATGGATGTCCGTGTTGGAGAAGATACAGAAATTGAAATCGTCAATCTCGATACTATTTTTTTAAGTACTGGGACCCTTTATGTTGACTCAAATTCTACCGTTTCTGGTAGTGAGACAGATATTAGTATAAGAACACCATTTGGACAGGCTGTTGATATTGGTACACAATTCCTAGTCCAGGTAACACCTCAGCAATGGCGAGTTCAAGTTAGGGATGGCAAAGTAGAAATGAAGGATGACAACGAGGTCTTTTTACTTGAATCAGGTTATCGTCTTGAAATCAGCGAAAGCGACACGGTTACAAAAAGCCCAATAGAAAGTCACGATGACAGTTGGCAGTGGATAAAAAATGTCAGTGCTCCATTTCAACTTGAAGGCGCTACACTAGACCACTACCTTGAATGGATAAGCAAAGAATCTGGAAAAAAGATAAAGTACCGATCTGAATCAGCGCATGAAGCAGCAAGTAAAACTATATTACATGGTTCCGCAACTAATTTGGCTTCAATGGATACCTTATCTAACATTATTTCGACAACCGATTTCATCATTATCGAAAGTACTCAATCGAGTATTGTTATTGACCGGTAATATGTTTCATTTTTTGCTAAAATGACGGGATGTATAAATCCCGCCTACTATCACTTCAGCCACTTTGGCAATTTCTAGCACTAGTCACTTTATTAGGTGCAAATTCAAGCTTCGCTGAAGAACAGCTATCTCTAAAAGCCTTTCTAGATCGCGCTTCAAAAGATGGGTATTCGATACTTTATTCCTCCGATCTCATTCTGCCAAGATATCAAGTCACGATCGATCCCGAAAAAAAAACGACCATCACTCGCCTAGAAACAGCACTTGCTGGGTTTGATCTTCAGTTAAAAAGGATCACAACAAAAACCTATACCGTCATTCGCCAGAAAGAAGAAACTATTCTGCTTGTCGATGAAATAAATCTTTTCAGCTTAAACATCGAAGAGCTCGTTGTTACGTCAAGCAAGCATCAAATCATGCTCAATACTCAAATCAGCCATGCAAGCCTCGGACAAGCTGATCTAAGATCACGCCCTGCCCTTGGAAACGATGCAATTCGCCTCGTCAATCACTTGCCAGGTAGTGCCAGCGTTGGAATCTCAGCACAACCCAATGTACGCGGCGGGAACAAAGATGAAACTCTCATCCTCTTCGACGGAATTACCCTATATGAACCATTCCACCTCAACAGCTTCAATAATTTATTTGGTAGTTTTGACGCTCGAATAATCGATAATATCGATTTTTACAGCGGAGGATTTACTTCCCAATTTGGCGATCGTCTTAGTGCTGCCATGGTCATCAATACTCGAGAAGATCAGGATCTTCAGAGTATAAGAGAAATCGGTTTAGGGTTTTATAATCTCTCCTACCTTCAGTCTGGAACAAGAGGATCTGATACTTGGATGATCAATGCCAGGCGAAGTACCATTGAGCTTTTAACCGGCTTATCAGAATTGAACATAGGCAAGCCTACATTTGCAGACATATTTGCCCGTTACAGTATGGATCTCAATGAGAATCATGTTTTGAAGCTTAACGTGTTCTGGTTTGGAGACGATACTGAACTTAACAAAGAGTCTGCCAATGAAACCTTAACAAATATTTATGGTAATACTTATCTTTGGGCCAAGTCAGAATACGAGTTAAGTGATGAGCTCTATCTTGAGTCTTATATAGGCTTTTCAGCTATCAAAAATGACAGAAAGGGATCAATTACAAAACCCCATTTTGCCACTGGAAATCTAATTGACGATAGAAAATTCAGCGCTTATTTCCTAAAACAAAGCTTCGAGTATTTATACCAATCAGATATGTTTTTTCAATTTGGCTGGGAGTACCGGTATCTGACCGCCCAATATACTTACGAATCCAAAATAAATATTGACCCATTGTTCCAGTCAATTTCCAATTATGATCGCCCATTGATTTTCAATGCTTCGCTAGATGAAACAGGACATCAATACAATTTATATTTCAGCCATAAGTGGATCATGACGAATAAACTGTCAGCAGAAATAGGCCTGCGTTTTGATGGCCAACACTATGAAAACTCTCTCACAAGTAGACAATATAATCCAAGGCTGAGTGTGCTATATCAATATTCAAATAATTCAGCATTTCGTTTTAGCTGGGGCAGATTCTCCCAGGCAGAAGGCATCCATGAATTAAAAATTGAAGATGGTCTTACCGATTTTCAAGAAGCTCAAGCGCTAAACCATATCGTACTTGGATGGAAGTTCGATCTATCTATTGATACTTCCCTCAACATTGAGGCTTATAGAAAAACCGGCACCGAAATTAATACTTACTATCAGAACCTCACAAACCCCCTCACCTTGTTACCTGAGCTACAACCTGATCGCTATCAGATCTCTCCGACAAGGCTCGAATCAAAAGGCCTCGAAATATCACTTAGGGGAACATGGCGGGGAATAAACTACTGGGCCAATACGAGTTATGCTTCAGCCAAAGACTCGATGACAGGTACTAAGGTCAATCGGAGTTGGGATCAGAAACATTCAAGTAACATTGGTATTCAATTTGAAATGAAGAAATGGCATATTGCTTTCAGCGGTTCCATGCATGACGGTTGGCCGACCACGCGTCTATCTCTCATCGATAACGAAGTACAAGTAATTGAAAGAAATAGCATTAGGCTCGATGATTTCTCATCTTGGGATATCAAGGCGAGTCGAACATGGGATATAGCTCACCACTCGCTTCGCCTTGAAATTGGCATTACAAACATTTTTGATAAGGTAAATCAGGTTGGGATAGATTTCGAAGTAGAAGATGGGGAACTCACTTCAGGAATCAAAACCGGCTTGCCTACACTACCTTTTATCGATTTATATTGGCGATTCTAGGAGTTAATTTTCGCTAACAATTTAATTATTTCTTTTCGCCTGCCTTCATCTGCAATTTCTCGTCCGGCTCTCGGAGCTGCTGACAGTGCCCTATTGAGAGCTTGAGCCGCTGCCTTGTAATCTTTTTTTCGTATCAAAAACTCGCCATAAAAGAAATTGGGGTCAATTCCATCTGGGTTAATCGTCAGTGACTTCTCAAGAAACTTCCGGGCTTTTTTATCACTACCAAATGCAATCGGCCAGCCTGGAACCTGATAATAGAGAGCACCGAGACTTGTATAAGCACTTCCGTTCAACGCGCTGGCATCGATCTCGATAGCATGCTCCAGAGAAGCCTTAGCATCTTTAATTAGACCTAGAGCGGATAAGCCCCCTGCTTTTCCAGCAGCCGTGCTCAATATGATGCCTTGCCAGATGAATAACTCTGCATTGTTGGGATCTTCAGCTATAGCAAGCTCTGCTTGAGCAATCAAAGATTCAAACTTTACATCCTGTTCACTTTCCGCGCTGACATAGTTCGCCAAAGCCCAATCTCTCTGCAAGTCAGTTAAGCTACTCGCAAGGATCAGATGGCTAAACATCAAGCTGAAAAAAGATACTGCTAACATTGATTTAATCGTTAAAAATGGTCTGAACATAGGTTGTATCCTCTTTTTCTAAATATATCTCTTTATTGTTGGAAGTTGTTTTGCAATAACGCCATCGACCAAACTAGGCAGAATGGCATTTAACTTAACATGAAATTTTTCCGGCCATCCAAGCTGGCTCCGAGGAACCTTATTCGCGATTGACTTGATGACTTCCGACGCGACCCACTCCGAAGAATCTGACTTAACGCAGAGTGCTCGATTGACTTCATCAGCTGCGACTGTGTTCATCTCAGTATTTGTAGCACGCGGTGACACATAAATGACTTGTAAACTGGTATCAGCATATTCCCGTGACAGCGCTTCAGAGAAGCCTTTGATTGCGTGCTTACTTGCGCAATAAGAGACGTAACCTGGAAACCCGATAGCGCCAAAGGTGGATCCAATGTTCACAATCAAAGGCTTTTCTTTGTTTCTCATCAGCATTGGCAGTAATGCTTGAGTGAGCAACATCGTGGCAGTCACATTTGTATTAATCAGATTAGAAATTTCAGCACTTTCGAACGCTGAAAACTGATTCACGCCGGCATTGTTTATCAGACAGTTGACCTTGTCTTCTGACGCCGCTATTACGACCGCATTTCGATCTTCAGATTTTAGAAGATCCCCTGCAACAACGGTGACTTTTTCATTAAATTGGTTAAATTGGGTTCGTAGTGCATCCAGTTTCTTTATGTTACGACCCTGTAATAGCACAGACGCACCTGCATTAAGTAGATGGAGAACAATTTGTTTTCCGATGCCACCTGTTGCACCTGTTAACAACACCCTCTGATTCCTGAGTTCCAAGTTCACAATCATTTATGCAGCTCTCTTATCTTTAATCTCTTGGGCTGCCGTTGACAATGAGCGATAAACATCACCATAGAGCCTATAAACTGCATTAGCTGAGTGAATAATCGCTTTCTGATCCTCAAGATCAGTTACTTTGTTCATTGCATTTTCAAAAAACTGAATATGATCTTGATCAAGCTCACCATGTGTTGTGAGATAGGTCATCGCTTCATCTGGCAAGGACAATTGCTCACGCACTATTTGCGCAACAGCTGGCGCTAAACTAGAACTTGTACCTTCAAGTACGAGTACCATTCCAAATATACCCATAGGATTCTTACGCGCCACAGTGTCATAAAGATAGGCCACCATCATTTCCGAACTGTGGGGAGCATCTGCTTTCTCGAATGTTTCTCTATCAAATCCACAAGCTTCTATATCGTTCAATATCCATTGTTCATGGCCCATTTCTTCTTGAATATATTCACCGATTGTAAGCCGCGCCCACTCATGAGTGTCGTTTAAACGGGAACCTGCAGACATCAACAAAGGAATTGTATGTTTAACGTGATGATAGGCCTGATTTAGAAACGCGACATAAGTATCGAGAGAAAACTTCCCCTCAAATACATCGTTAATAATTTGGGCTGACAATAAATATTCCTGCCCACTGGAGGTTTCGCTTAAAAGCCGCTTATAAAATAACATAAATGTTTCCTTTAGATTTAATTAGGTTTAACTAAACGTTAGAGCAGAACTCTCTTTCTGCTCTTCTTTATTACGAGCTTCTTTTCCATGAACAGAATAGTGACCATCAATAAGATCTTGGAAACGCGCGAGTACTAAATCGCGCTTTAATCTACCGTTTGGCGTAACAAGATCGTTACTGAGATTTTCGTCCACTACGATAAATGCAGATGCCCTTGCATAATCGGGTAGTTCAGCATTAGCACTATTAACCATTTGTTCAATTTCACTTTCACTTTGGGGAAAGCGCAACCAGATGAGGGCTAAGTTATGGCTCTTGGACTCACCAAATATAAAAGCTTGAGAAATCGCGGCTTGTTGAGTGAGAGCTGATTCAACCCATTCAGGGTTTACATTTCTACCAAAGCTTGTAATAAATACATTCTTCTTTCGTCCGGTAATATAAACAAATCCTTCATCATCTATCGAACCAAGATCTCCAGTGGGATACCACTCACCAAAGCTCACATCATCACCAAGATAGCCCAGCATATTGCTGCCATTTGCTTCTATTTCACCCTCTGAATTTATCCTAACATTCGCATGGGGCAGTATCTTGCCAACGGAATTTGGCTTGGTCTTACCCGAAGTATTGAGTGTTAAGACAGAGCAACATTCAGATAGACCATAACCCTGACAGACAGGAAGTCCCATGTCTTGAGCAGATTCCAAGAGATGTTGGCTAACGCGTCCACCTCCCACAGCTATCATTTGAAAATTATCGACAGTGATTAAATCAAACTGTTTGAGCGTGACTAGAGCAGTCAGGAGCTGCGGCACCAAAATGATACTATTCGGGTTCACCTGATTAATCATTTTAGAGAACTTTTCAACATCTAGGTTTGATCCAACCAAGCCTACAAGTGAAAGAGAGGGCACATGAACACACATCCCTCTGATAAGGGGCGCATAGACGCCTGCAATATTCTCTAACAAGGTAGCGAGAGGAAGTACGCTTAGATGGGAATTTAATTCAAGTGAAAAAAGTGCTTTATCAATACTTACAGCAACAGATTCTACTGTCGCGTTAGCCAGACAGACACCCTTTGGCGAGCCTGTACTACCAGAAGTGAAGGTGATTTTGGTATTACTGTATTCAATCGGATCAAGCACTTCTCTTGAATAAGTGGTGAAAGGATTTTTTAGGTCTTTCATTTGAGCTATGCCGGGATTTTCAATTTTTTGCCAAGCATCGTTCAGCTTGATATCCGTATCTAGAATTAGCACATCAATTCGCGCCGTTTGAATAATGTGTTCACGTTGCTGTTGGCTAAAAAAACTGGGAATGGGGACAATGTTGATCCCAGCCTTCATTGCAGCAAGATCAAAAACTACCCATGACAAACCATTATCCAATTGAAAACCAATTGTTTTGACGCAGAGATCAGTCAGATATTGGGAGAAGTTTTCCACCCATTCATAAAGTTCCTTAAATGTGAGCCTTTGAACGGAGTCATCAATTGCAATTGAATTTGGTCGATGCTCGCAGTGCGACAATAATTTTTCAATAATCAAGCTCACACATCGCCCCAATTATAAATCTTTTGAACCGCTGCGTTGATATTCCCACCTAATATGACGGGTTTAAGTCGATAATACGAACCCCAAGCATTGTCACTTGTATCAACCATATCCGGGGTCGCATCACCCAGAAAAACAGTATCCAGCCCCAAGTTTTTCAGATATTTGCGAACCGGATATGTCACTGTACAGACAGCATACCGAAATCCGAGATTCTGGAATGCCGGTGCTAATTGCAACATAAAGGAAAGTGCATGATTCGAACTCGTCACCGCAAAGCCACCGATTTCAACAATATCCTTACGCTCAATAGAGGAGTCCATGGCGATAGAAAGTGCTTGTTCAATCGGCTTATCAAGGTACTGTTCCAAAAAAAGCTCACTGTGATCCGCAGACTGAAATCCGGTACAAGCAACTACCTCGTTAGAGGAGACAAGACTAAAGCTAGAAGGCAGGAAATGACGTAGGTCGCACTGAAAGTGTTTGGCGTATGCCTTACTAATTAATTTATTGACATTACCGTGGGTTACTTCCCCGTCCTTACTGATCGTAAGCTCTTGATTGGTGATAAAGTTTCCGATTGCACCCACTTTTTTCATCCTTCTTCGATTGAGATTGCTAAGTTGGATGCATTGTTAGCAAGAATCATTCGCGAATATTGGAAATTATTTGCCCAGTTGCGACAACTTATAGCAGAATCGGAACTACAACTTCTCTAATCGCATCATTGATCCTTTTCATGACTTCATCGGAAACATGTTTATTGCACATAATGTAACGTTTGTTTCCATTTGGGATATCATTAAGCTGAATTGAAAGGAATTTACCAGGTTCCAAATTAGCCGAATAAATCAATGTATCAATTTCTTCAGGGGCAATTAACATAAATGAGATTCGCTGGATGGACAATAGCCTAACAAGTTGTTTTTGTTCTCCCGAAATTTTATAATCGTTAGGAACATTGTCCGCGATCATAAGATCAATTCTTTCCCCGTAGGAGAAATCCTCGATACTACCGAATCTAAACACCTTATTTTCAAGAATGCTCTTAAGCGAATCATAGGCTGAAAAAGCTGTTTGCTTATCTTTATTGATGAGCACCACTATAGGTTCATTTTGAAAAATTGGATCAGAAAATTTAGCAAAGGTCTCTCTCTCTGTATTTTTGAACCAACCAATCGAACAATATTCATTACCTAACTGCTTTATCCCTCGCATAATTCTCTTGGGTGGTCTCTGGATAAAGTTGACTTCAATGCCCGCTTTATCGAATATTTTTCTGGTTCGATCTACTAGAATTCCACTAGCTTCATTTTCTTCGACAAAATAGTAAGGCGGACGATTCAGAAAAGAAACGGTCATTGTCTCAGAAGCTGTCTCGATAACGACTTCGGCAAAGACATTGGTAGACTGAAAATCAATAAGCAGAAAGAATGTAATAAAGACTAATTTGCGCATAAGAACTGGAAACCAAATTCCAGAATCCAAAATGGGTTGCGAAAGTTAATGATAAGTATATACCATAGCAATCTACTCCAAAATTGATCTGCTAAGCAAATGATAGAACCGGCCTTTTAACCTTGAAACCGACTTTTACCCATCCTTATTGAATGGCATACTACAAACACATTACAAACCAAATGCAGGTTACATATGACGCGCAATCTAGCACTAAGACCCAAAGAAGTCTGGATAGCTTATTTGCTTTGTGTCCCTTTCGGCATCTTTGGCTTACACAACTTTTACTTACGTAAACCATTATGGGGAGTTCTTTATTTCTTCACCGGCGGATTGATCATTGTTGGCTGGCTATATGACCTTGTCACCTTAGTAGATCAAGTTGATACCTACAATGACGAACTATATGAAAATGGCGGCTTAGAGATTGAGCAAGAAGAAGAAATTGAAGCCCTTGAAGAAGAAATTTTAAATTTACGAGAACACATTTCAGATTTAGAAACACAGATCCGACAACAGACCTAGCTTGGACAAAAAAGGCACAATAGCAGTGGCAGGAGAAACAATATGAACGAACTTCAACAAGCAGAGAAGGATCTATTTGAGCTAACGCAAAGGGTTGCTGAACTTCGTAAAGATGCACCACTGGTGTCTGTCAAAAATTACGTTTTTGAAGATACAGACGGAAATGTCTCCCTTAAAGCACTTTTTGGTTCAAACAAGATACTGTTTCTAATTCACAATATGGGCCAGGGGTGTCAACATTGCACCCTATGGGCAGACGGCCTCAATGGTTTCATTCCACATATCGAAAGTGAATTCGCATTGGCACTGGTATCGAAAGACAACCCAGACACCCAACGTCGGATGGCCAATTCTCGTCAATGGCGATTTAAAATGGCATCACATGGTGGCGGCGAGTATATCTCCGAGCAAAGTGTTTTAAAAGGCGAAAATAACATGCCAGGCATAGTTTGTTACGTGCTAGAAGACGGTGAGATTTTTCGTAAAAATTCTGCTATCTTTGGTCCAGGGGATGAATTCTGCTCTCAATGGAATTTATTAAGTTTGGCAGGTATTTCTGAAAATGAATGGGTTCCCCAGTATGATTATTGGAACGCACCCTCCGTAACAGATGATGACAGTACAAACTTGAATGAGTGATTGGGGTCCTGAGTTTCTGACAATCGCCATACTTCACGGCTTAGCAGTTGTTAGTCCAGGCCCAGATTTCGCTATCGTCATCAAACAATCGGTACGAGAAGGCCGTTTTATCGGCCGCATCACAGCTATTGGTGTAGGCACAGCCATACTCTGGCACGTGGCTTATTCATTGGTGGGCGTTAGTTTTCTGGCGAATAGTTCTGAAACACTCTTTAACTACATGAAATACTTCGCTGCCGCCTATCTGATCTATCTTGGATATGGCGCAATTCGAACAAAAGCGAACCGGGATGTTAGTTTAGTGGATGGTTCGGAAACAAATAGCGTAAAGAGCACCTGGGCTGCTTTCAGGATTGGCTTTTTGACCAATGGCCTAAATCCAAAAGCCGCCTTATTCTTTATCTCATTATTTACCGTCGTTATTCAAACGACGACCCCCCTGATCATCCAAATGGCTTACGGGCTATATCTAGCCACAGCAACGGCTTTGTGGTTTTTCATTGTGGCGACATTTTTTAGTCACGAAAGGGTGAGAAGAAAATTTGAGTTAATGGGACATTGGTTTGATCGGGTGATGGGTGTACTGCTTATTATTTTGGGCTTGAATATCGCCTTTTCCAGTTTAGCTTGGGTTTAGAGATATCAATTGTTATCGACTAATGATCGTGCTTGCAGGTTTCAAGGCCATTATAACGAGGTTGATCAATTGTTATTTGATCAAATGTGCTTTGTCTTAGGTGATCCATTACTTTTTGATCTTCCAGCGATTGAGAACCATCACGTAATGAATTTGTTAGTCGCCAACGCAGTTTCTTCCTCTCATCTTTTGAACCATAAATTCCTTGCAATCGTTTTGTTTCATTTTCTCGGACAAGCGAACCCAATTGTAGCTCGCGCTTCACTATAGCCAGTGAATTCGCTGACACTCTTGAGAGGAATTGATTTCGACCATTTGTACTCGGCACGATATCTTCTCTTAAGAAATCAATTACGCTCTCAATCAGCTCAAGACTCATGGGTAATTGGTCTGCATCAGCAAGTGATTGATGAGAGAGCGGTTCTATCGATGTCACCTTTCCCGGTATGAGCAAATTCACACAGTCTATTTGGCATTCAGAAGAACGCCTTCCTACCGCAGGCCTCTCGACGCTTTGATCCGGCCCATGACGATAATGTTCTGCCATACCGAGACAACCAACAGACCACCAGAAAGAGCCGAAAACTTCCCAAAATTTTACACTTTTGCGATTAATTGCTTTGCCAGATTCCTTCTCATAGGCCTTGAATAGATCCTCATACTCACCGAAGCCCCCAACAGGCAAGGTTGAACCAAAACGCCAAGAATTAACGCATATCCAACCCAAATCCCGCATGGGATCGCCGATATGTGCAAGCTCCCAATCTAAAACCGCAACGACTTTTTCCTCTGACACCATCAAATTTCCATTGCGAAAATCATTGTGTACAAGACATGCTTGGTAATTTTCAGGCAAATTATCTAATAGCCAACGGGCTGTATAGTCGATCATGGGCTGGGGCGTTTCTAATGCTTGATACTTGTCCCATATCTGTTCAACAAACTCTTTGGGAGACACTTCGGTAAGGTGATCGCTTAGGTTCGACGCATCCAAATCGATAGCATGAATTCGCGCAAGAAGACGACCACACTCTGCTGCGAGCCCACTTCTTAGTTTTTCATACTTCTCAGATCTAACGATACTAGCGCCGAGGGTCTCCCCTTCTAACCATGCCATGATAAAACCAGCACCTAGTTCATCTTCATCTTGCAATACATAATAAATATCTGGTACAGGGACTAACGCAAGTTTGGCAGCACCCATCAACATAGCTTCAGTGACAAGCCCTGGATGTTCAGCTGTTATTTCTGCAATCTCACCCCCTGCAGATCGCCGCAATGCGTGGATTAGTTCACCATCAAAGGTTTTGATTCTTATCTGATATGTTTCCTGGCTCGCACCACCAGTTAATCTCTCGACACTGATTAACTCAACAAAATTGCTGAAGTGTTTCTGATAGACAAGTACTAGCTTTTCTTCAATTGTGCGATCTAACATCTATCCCTCTCGAACGCCTTTGGGAGCCGTTTGTTTCATATACCCGAACATATAACCTGCTATTCGCCGCATTTGTATCTCTTCTGCGCCTTCGGTTATGCGATATCGACGGTGATGACGATATATATGTTCAAATGGCTTGTGACGAGAATAACCAAGTCCACCGTGGACCTGCATTGCTCTATCTGCAGCTTCACAGCAAAGCCTGTTAGCGAAGTAATTACACATAGAAACCTTGTCTGACACTTTAAAGTTGCCATAAGTATCCATTTGCCATGCTGTTTTATGGATTAAAGCGCGCAGCATTTCACACTGGGTTTGCAATTCGACCAAGGGGAATTGAATACCTTGATTGGTGGAAAGTGGTTTACCAAAAGGTTTTCTAATTTGAGCATAAGCGACGGATTCGTCGATACAAAATTGAGCAGCACCCAAGCTTGATGCTGCTTGACGAATACGGTTCTCATTAAAAAAATGCTGGACAACATGTAAGCCTCGCCCTTCTCCACCGAAAACTGCGGCATTGGAAACAAATACATCATCTAACGCAACATGGCCATGATCTGTCGGCATATTGAAGGTCCACAACATCTCCCCTACTGTAAACCCGTCTGCGTTGGTCGGTACGAGAAAGGCTGTAATACCATGTCCATCTCCTGCCTTACCGTCGGTCCGTGCTAAAATCATGTCGTAGGGGGCTTTATGGATACCGGTATTCCAGGTTTTTTCACCATTAATGCGCCACCCGTCTCCATCTTTAACAGCCGTTGTTTCCATGTGGGTCGCATCAGATCCATGGTCTGGTTCAGTAATACCAAAAGCGAAACCTCGTTTTCCTTCTAGCATTAGAGGAATCCATTCCTCTTTCTGCTCATCCGTACCGTAGGCAATCATCAAAAGAAGTCCGACGCTATTACCCACAATTGAATGTTCATTCTGTAGATCGTTATGCAAACCTAAGCCCTTCGCAGCAAAATGTTCTCTTATAATGGCCATATCATAGTTAGTCCCTTCCTGGCCACCATACTCTTTACCAAGAGGATAACGATAGTGCCCTGCTGCATCAGCACGCCGCTTTGCTTCTGTTAACAAGGCCTCCCATTCTTCACTGGGCAAACCGCCTCTATCCCAATCAGTTCGCGCATCCTCCCGCCGATGATCAAAGAAACGAATATTGTCATTTTCTTGTTCGAGTGGTTTTATCTCTGCCTCAATGAAAGCATCTAAGGTAACAAGGTAGTCTTGAAGTTTTTGGGGGATATCGAAATTCATAGGCTATCTCTGCATTTTGTTAGTCAGAATAAAGGGAACTTATCATAGCAGATTTGTCTTGGCTAACAGTGAGTATTCAAGAGAGTGATGAGTTAATGGCTTAAGTCATAATCTCGGCAGACCAAAAATTGGTCAGAGAGTCGTTGGTGAGCACTAAGTTTAAAACTCATTATTACCTCAATTTTCTGTTTAGTTTCAGCTAAGATTTCTTTTTTTCTTGGAGAAAAACAGTGGCCATTTTAGTAGATGCAGAATCCATGGCTTTGAAACTTCCAAACAAGATAAATATGGATTCCGTTGCTAAAATACTTGAACTCGACGCCAAATGCTTTATCGAAAATTAAAAGTGAAAAGTTCTACTTGACGGGTTACTCTGAACCAAGTGCTTTCTTTCGCGCTTTTAAACGATGGATAAGCGCCTAATAATTAGCGCCTACCTCCGAATCCACCAGTGCTTCTAGCTGTTCAAAACCAAAATTTCGAAGTGGTTTTCCGTTGACAAAAAAGCTAGGTGTTTTGTCTGCACCCAGGAACTTGCCATCGGCGAGATCCTGCTGAATTATTTGCACAATTTCGGGAGCTCGCATGTCCTGTTTGATGCGCTCAGGATCAACACCTGCTCGATCAATTAGTTCCCAAAAGACATCCGGATATGCTACATGATTAATCGTCCATTGTGACTGAGTGTCAAACATCAGCTCTAATACTTCCCAGAATTTATTCTGTTTTCTGGCGGCTTCTAGTATTGCTACCATCTGATCTGAGCCTTTATGAAACGGAAGATAGCGTACCACTAGATTTACCTTGCCAGGATGATGCTGCATGAGTTGTTTTACAAACGGATGAAATTGGGCGCAGGTTCTACAAGCTGGGTCCAGAAATTCGACAATGGTTACTTTTGCGGAGGGATCTCCTGCTTTAACTGAATAATCCCTAATCAATACATCGCTATTGTTTGTTGCACGTTTATTTTGCGCGTGGTCTTTTTCAGTTTCAAAGAACAGTGCAGCAACAACAAAAGCCAGTATCAGTAAAGATAAGGTGATTAGGGTAATAAAATGACGCTGTTTCATGTTGTATTTCCGGTTTAATTATTACGATATTCAATATCATGCTTGAAAAGCCTGTGTGCCTTAAGCAGCAAAATAATGATTGCGATAAAGGCCGTCAGCGACAGCAGTGGAATGGGCATTACGCCAAACAATACCATACTGTCATCAGCGCAGGATATGCCTTCTCGACAAGGTTGCAGACTTTCCGGAATGAAGCCGTAAAACAGCAAACAGTGATAAATTGTAAACAGTAGCCCGATACCTGCAATCGGCAGTGCATATCTAACTACGCGTGTATCGAGTGGGTGCAGACCGAACAACAAAATAATGGCTAATGGAAACATGAAAATACGTTGATACCAACATAGCTCGCAGGGAACCAACGACATGATCTCACTGAAAAACAGGCTGCCCAAGGTTGATAGCATTGAAATCAACCAGCTGATAAAAATCAACCACCAGCCGGTGCTTTCTGTTTGATCGATCACGTCTGTTCTCATTTTGGCTTTATAAAGTACGAGGGGGCAATAATGATAGAAGAATTATACCGTGTCCTGGGGGAAATATTGCAACTGTCAGAAATTGTTTTGTATGGGACATTATCTCTCTTGATGGTAAGGTTAGGTTTTGATGGGTAGTCTACCTAAGCCTACAACTAAGATACACACCAATAAACCAATGATTAAATGGAAGTTAATTAGTGAATAAATTATCAAACATACTGGTTGCATTTGTCGCTATCGAACATACCTACTTTCTAGTGCTAGAAATGTTTTTTTGGACAAGCCCCATTGGTTTAAAAACTTTTAATTTAACGGCAGAATTTGCAGAACAGTCTGCAACCTTGGCTGCCAATCAAGGGTTATATAATGGCTTTTTAGCGGCTGGATTAATTTGGGGTTTATTTTCCAAACAACAAGGAGATTCCCTTAAGCTTTTTTTCCTTGGTTGTGTAATCGTTGCAGGCGTGTTCGGCGCTTTTACAGCAAGTATTTCAATTTTGGTGATTCAAGGCGTTCCCGCACTACTGGCTTTTGGTTTGGTGTTGTTCATTCGAAATAGGGATCAATCTACGGGAACACCTTAAAAGTAGAACTTTAGTACGTGGGAAGCGCTACGGTAAGGGTTTTCGGGACACCGAGGACTTAATAACTTAACCGTCATCTAACAAGTTATCAGAAAAATTGACACAAAATCAAAACGAAGGCATACGAGTGAAAAGATTATCATAGTGATTGCATGTCGATAGTGATTGCATGTCAATAGTGATTTCAAATCCAGTGCTCTCAAAAACCCTCTGGCAATATGAATTTCCTCGTCATCGTAGCTCTAATTTCAAATACCTTAACAAAGATCACCCATGTTGATAGGACGTTTAGGGTGTTCTGAAACAACCGCGTATCTAACGAGATCTACACACCCACACAATGTGGGAAAGCACTCGCTTTTCCTTTATGATACTTATCAGTCTTCACTACTGGCTAAATCAAGAAGGAATAGCAAATGTCTGAAATTATAGTCAGAAAAGTTAACTTCGAGTTCCCAGAGGATATCGATCTTTATCCTATCCCTTCTATGCCACGGGTCTCGCTTTTTATCGTCGCCTTTTCGCTCACCATGCCCTATCTTGAACCCTATTTAATCAAGATGATGTTGAATGCCAAAAAAAATATCAGCGACGAAGCACTTCTGGAAGACATGAATCGATTTTGCCAGCAGGAAGGGAATCATTATCGGAATCATGCAAGGATCAATAAGATAATACGCTCAAAATTTGATGATGACGTAGCAAAACAACTAGCGCGAATCGAGTCTGATCTAAAAGCAGATTACGATCGTTTTTTAAAAGATGAAAACCTCGATTTTAATCTGGCTTATGCCGAAGGCTTTGAGGCGATGACTTGCGCTGCTGCATTAACTAGCGCACAACGAAAACCTCATAAGACCGGCTTTATGAATAAGGACTGGGCAGATCTTTTGGATTGGCACGGACTAGAAGAAATCGAGCACAGAACTGTCGCTTTTGACGTTTTCCAACAGGTTTGTGGAAAGTATTTCTATCGGCTAACAAGAGGTCTCTGGGCTCAGGGACATTATCTTTATGCCATCCATAAATTCTATGTCGTCATGTTGAAAGCGAAAGGAATGAGAGTCATGCCATACATTCCCTTTTTCATACTTGCAGGGGGATTTAAATATCTGAACACACTCTTTCCCTGGTACAACCCAGCAAATTATCGTATACCAGATGACCTGAAAGCACGCTTAGAAAAGTATAGTGCCGAAACCACTTAGTTCAGCTCGGTTAATTATCGACAGAGCTTTTTAGCGACGCGTCTTATGTGGGCGCGGTTCCTGAGGCGCCATTCAGATACCAACGTATCAATGGCAAGTGGGCACGGCCCTGATAATTCTCACCATTTAATTGATATGCTGGTGCATCAAAAATACCTTTCTCTAAGGTGGCAGTTTGTAATTCCTTTAGCTGAAGTGCTCCTTCCTCTAGAAAATCCAAATACCCTTTCTGATTTAAACCCATTTTTTCTATTAGAAGAGACACACAGTCGATATTTTCAAAATCCATTTTGTAACGAAAAGCTTTTTCAAAAACCTCATTTAAAAATGCTTCAGGACTGACAGCGCATTGATTCAGATACAACAAGGCAATATGAAGAAACTTCTGATCAAAGCAATGCCTTGCCCCATCGACAGTAATACCGAGTCGCGCCGCATTTCTTTCTAGCTCACGGGCTTCATATCGTGATCTGGCTTCAAGCCGTTTTAATCTTATAGTCGATAGCTCATCTGCAGAAGCGATAATCGGTTTGCGGTTAGCGACGGTTTTAACGATGCCAGAAATAGGCAACCATTTTACATCTAGACCAAAATCACTGATCAATGCCAAAGTCTGCTTCATCGCCAGATAGCAATTGATGTTACCCAAATCGATATAGATTCTGAGGCTATTTTTCATGATCTTATCCGGCTATTTATATCTCACATCTCATATCACTTGCGAATCATAAGCGATGTCTGGGAACTCCCCTTCTCGACCTTGGAGATGCCAACGTACTCTGGGCAAGTGCTCTCTACCAAAATAGACCTCATTATCTACCACATAGGTAGGAACCCCGTAATATCCTTTTTCCAGAATCTCATTCTGAAGAGCATCATGGATAATTCTACCTTCGGCTAAGGCGAACTTAACGAACCCGGCAGTATCAACGCCTGCCGCTTGCAACACGCTAACAATCACATCGATATCCTCAATATCAAGTTTCCGCTGCCAGAATCGCTCAAAGACGACATCGATATAGCTTTTAAGTCCGGTACGACTCTGTTGCTTTGCCCATAACAAACCAATACCTGCCAGGGATGAATCCCAGATTTTCTCAGTTCCCTTAAGGACTAAATTTCTTAAAGAAGCATATCGACGAGCATCCTTATAGGCATATTTCACTGCCAACCACTGTGTCGATGTACGATTACTTTCAATCACTTTACCTGCTTTCTTTTTTGCAGAACCAAGATAACTCTTTATATTGAGGGTCAAAGGATACCAATCGATTTCAATCCCATAGGCTTCCTCTAAGGCATAATTCGCATCCTTGGCGATAAAGGCATAGGGACTCTTAAAGTCGATATAAATTTCAAGTTTGCTGATGAGAAAATCCTAAAAGCGTGATACCAATCAAGGCATAAGAATACTTGTGTTGCAGGCTCCTTGTCGATAGCCTCCACCACATGGATCCAATTACTCAAGGCGCACTTGGCGCAGCTTTACCGCTTAGTTTCAGCAAGCGATCGAAACTCAAATTAACAGCCTTGCTTGGTTGCTTTGCTGGCATGGCACCGGATATTGATATTTTCATTCGTTCTGCCAATGATCCTTTGCTTTTTTTAGAGTTTCACAGGCAATTTACTCACTCCCTTGTTTTCATTCCCATCGGCGCATTGATTTGCGCCCTCATTGCCTATCGCTGGACTAAAAAGGAAATGGCATTCAAAGCAAGCTACCTTATTTGCCTCTTAGGCTACAGCACACATGCCCTACTCGATGCTTGTACGAGTTACGGTACGATGTTGGCGTGGCCATTTTCTTATATTCGCATCGCGTGGAATAATATATCAGTAATGGATCCAATGATGACGATTCCGCTTCTCCTATTGGTTATCTTCACGGTAAAGCTAAGGAAACCCACACTCGCAAGAATTGGTATGTTCTGGGTTTTTGGATATTTAAGCTTAGGTGTTTTTCAGAATACCAGAACAGAAGCCTTTGGCTTGGATATCGCTAATGCTCGTGGACATTATCCCGATAGCGTATCCGCTAAACCCGGCTTGGGAAGCCTATTACTTTGGAAGGTCATCTATGAATGGGAAGGCAGATACTACGTTGATGGCGTTCGAAGTGGATGGGCTTTAACCTCTTATGAGGGTAGTAGTATCGAAAAACTTGATTTGTCTAAAGATTTAACCTGGCTTAAACCGGGCAGCCAGCAAGCAAAAGATTTAAAACGCTTTGATTGGTTTAGCCACGGCTTTCTTGCGATTGATGTGGAAGACCCTCACTTGATTATTGATATGCGGTATTCTGTTCTACCAAACGAAATCAAAGCAATGTGGGGTATTCGATTCGACACAGAAGCTGGTCCAGATCAACATGTTGAGTATCTGACATTTCGAGATCTATCCAGTGATCGTCGAGATAGATTGTGGACCATGCTCATAGGAGTTCATTAGGGCAAAGAACAATGAAAAGAGCATTCAGAGAATTTGTAGAAGAAAAAGATATCAAGGCCGTGAAGCAGATTTGGCTTGAGTGCGGCTGGATAAAAGATATTGAAACCGATGGCATCTATGTAAAGGATTATTTTCAAGCTTCAGAGGATGCGCTTGTTGCATTAATCAACGATGAAGCTGAATGTGCGGTTAAAAGCACCAAAGGAATAATGCAATATCTTGATGAGCGTTTCGATATGGCAGCGATCACAGGCGTCACAACCAGCAGAATTTCTCGCAAATTAGGCTTTGCCCGAGAACTCACCGCAGAACTGGTCGCCCGTCAGGCAAACGCAGGTTATCCCCTCTCATCCCTTGGCATGTTCGAGCAGGGATTCTATGACCAATTGGGTTTCGGCACTGGTTGTTATGAACATTGGATTAAATTCGACCCAGCAACGTTAACGGTGCCCAACCCTACAAGGCCCCCTGTACGACTTGGCATAAAAGATTCACAAGCAATGCATACTGCGATGTGTGCCAGAACCGCAAATCATGGCAGCGTCAATCTTCTCTCTCCCTTATTCTACGAAACTGAAATGAAGATGACGGAAAACGGCTTTGGCTTAGGCTTCTTTGAAGAAGGAAAGCTCAGTCATTTTATCTGGGGTAAAAGTGAAGGTGAAAACGGCCCATTGGTCGTCACATTTATCGCCTATAAAAACAAAACACAATTTTTGGAATTATTATCATTACTTAAAGCTCAGGCAGATCAAATTAATCAAGTCTGTATTTTAGAACCCGGACATATTCAGTTACAGGATTTATTGAAACAACCATTTCGCTCACGAGGCATGACGGCCAAGGGGCAATTTAGCCATGAAAGCCGAGCCGCAGCTTACTGGCAAATTCGTATTTTGGATTTATATGCCTGCCTCGCAAAGACACATTTAAATGGGCCTTCACTGAACTTCAATTTAACCTTGTCAGATCCAATTGAAAGTAGCTTGCCAGAAGATTCTCTCTGGAGAGGTATTGCTGGAGACTATGCCATCACCTTAGGCACGATGAGTAGTGCTGAGCCTGTCCATCAAACTGATCTACCCACGCTAAAAGCCTCTGTAAACGAATTCACGCGAATGTGGTTAGGTGTCAGATCCGCCAGCGAGTTGGCAATCAGTACATCTTTAAGTGCAGAACCGGGACTGTTGAAGCGGCTGGATGAAACTTTGCGCCTACCTAAACCTTTTCTCGGATGGGACTATTGATTCGATGAGCACCTAATTTCGAGAGCACCTAATTCAAGAAAGACCTAATTCGAGGGCCATCTAAACCGAAGCACTACTCACCTTCAGTTTGGCCCTTCTTCATTTCACGTAAAATAATAAATAAGAATAAGAGCGCACCTAACATTTCCATTCCCTCTTCCACTGCCACAGCAAATCCATAGGACATAGAATCTTCGTCCATATCTTTGCTTAGGTATTCAATCCCTATTGCACCCCCGATGAAGATGGCACCTGCAAGTACAAACCAGGCTGCAATAGTTCTGGGAAGCGAAAGTAAAAAAGGGATAAACGCGAGCCCCACCAAGGCAACAAGAATCCCGCCAAAAATTGCCCAATTTGTATCAATCGCGGTATGGAATGTTTCATGCAGTCCCGCAGTTTCATCAATCGCCAGCACTAGGAATCCAAACGCTAGGACACGCCAGTGGATACGATAATGATCCACGCTGTTCTCAGCAGCCCTGAATCCTTTGTAATGGGATTCTGCAATAATCCAAAGAAAGAAGGCGTTGTTCAACAGTAGAAAACTGGAAAACCAGGTTGGGATATTATTTTCCTCATCTAACTCAAATAATTGATGCAATAACCAAGACGTCTCAGCAACTTGATGGTTGTAATAGTTAAGACCAAGATGCATTGAAAGCAGGCCGAGTGTCGCGATCAACAGTATTTTGCAGTAGGTATCTGTATTGAGATTAACGCTAATTTCCATATCTCTGGCTATATTCTAAAAGATTGTTCTAGCATGCCCCAGTCATCCAGCAGTCTCAAGGCCCCCACTTAATCCCCAATCACGCATTTATTTATCACGACTAATATCAGCGACCTATAAGAGATGCACAAGGACTAGAAATAGCTATAATGAATTTAATGCACTGCAACATTTACATGGAATTTTAGATGTCATCATCCGCAATATCCCGAATAGAACGTGAGATTCGTCGCTCTACAAATTATGAGGAATGGCTGTCAGCAGCAGAAGAACACGATCAAAATTCAGGTGGCGCAAAGTGGCGAGCTGATCCAAGTTCCAAGGTATATGATTACAATAATATTCAGACCCGATTGGATGACTTGCGCCGGCTTAAAGCAGACAAAGACGATATTGGTCTGCTTTTCGCGCTAAACGAGGGTATCCACGGTAATCAAGGCGGTATGGGGAAAAGTGATTTATACGAGAAATCACTTCTCGGTACAAAAGATCTCATCAGTGACTATGTGAATGAAATTGTCAGTGCGTTAAAGCACATTCACAGCCTTAAAGACTCTAAAGAAATTAACAAGGAAGATAAACTCGATTTTTTTCACAGAGCACAACTTTGCTTTGGCCGGTCTGCATTAATGCTAAGTGGCGCAGGTTCTTTAGGTCATTTTCATCATGGTGTCGTCAGAACACTTTTCACCCATAAGCTCTTACCTAATGTGATATCAGGTTCCAGTGCGGGTTCTGTCTTTGCCGCAATATTGGGAACACATGTCGACAAAGAGCTCGAAGAACTCTTGTTCACTGAGGGCTTGTCTGATTCAATCACCAAGCATGGTGACAATAGAGCATGGGGATTTATTCGACCTCAAGTCGATTCTAAGACATTGAGAAATCTTCTCGAAAGTGTCATTCCAGATATCACATTTCAGGAAGCCTATGAAAAAACAGGTCGGATGATCAGTATCACGATTGCACCCCTCGAAGAACATCAGACCTCAAGATTAATGAATGCCATCACCTCCCCTAACGTTTTCATTCGTTCAGCTGTGATGGCCTCATGTGCCGTCCCAGGTATTTTCCCACCCGTTATGTTAATGGCAAAGAATGTCTATGGAGAACAGCAACCCTATCTACCGAATAGAAGATGGGTCGATGGCGCTGTCACAGATGATCTTCCAGCCAAGAGACTGGCACGGCTTTATGGTGTTAATCACTATATCGTTAGCCAAGCAAACCCACTCGCTCTGGCTATGATGAGCACAGATAAATATATACCGCTCCCTGATGTCACCAAATCAATTATTCGTCATTCAACAAAAGAGATATTAAAAAGTGGGGAGAAATTAAGTCGGCGCTGGCTTCGTCAAA
The DNA here is from genome assembly GCA_016763855.1 of Pseudomonadales bacterium. Taxonomy (GTDB): domain Bacteria; phylum Pseudomonadota; class Gammaproteobacteria; order Pseudomonadales; family Azotimanducaceae; genus JAHRVQ01. The sequence continues at coordinate 13,614 of JAESSY010000124.1, read as the reverse complement.
TTCCAAATGCAGGTAAAGCTATGAGTATGTTTTATTCTGTCATGGCTCAGGACTACAGTGGCGACGTTAATATTGCACCTAGTTTCAACTTCGTTGACCCACAAAAATTATTGGGCCAACTCACGGAAGATGAAATCAATGAACTCATTCTTGACGGCGAAAGAGCTACGTGGCCGCAACTGGAGCGACTAAGAATCTGCACCAAAATTGGCAGCACCTTGGATTCAATTCTTGATGAACATGCAGTGCATAATGTAAAACACTTATGTAAGAAGGCGACTCGTTAGCCAATTTTTAATTAAGCATTCTTAATCGTCAATCCTCCGTCTATCGGAAGCGCGACACCGGTTATATATTGAGAAGCCGGTAATGAAAGAGAGAGAATGCCATGTGCGACTTCTTCTGGCTCTGCATATCGACGCAAGGCTACGCGACGCCGAGCAAAGATCGCTTTATGTTCTTCAGGAATCTCATTGGTCATGGCAGTATTAATAGGCCCAGGGCAGACACAATTAACCGTAATGGCTTCTACGCCTAACTCAACAGCGAGTGATCTAGTCAAACCCACTACACCTGATTTTGCTGCTGTGTAAGGACTGCCAAATTTGGTCGCTCCCAGCGCTTCTGTTGATGCCACATTCACAATTCTCGGATGTTCAGCCTTTCTTAGATAGGGTAAGGCCGCTCGAATAGTATAGGTATGAGCCGTCAACAGTACGGCGAGTGTTTTATTCCAACTTGTCACAAAATCTGGCGCATCAATTGCTGTCGGGATTGAAATACCGGCATTATTGACCAATATATCGATACCACCAAAGGACGCGGCAATATCCTTAATGACGGGCTCTATATCCTCAGCAATAGAAAGGTCAAGTTGCCATCCTTTCGCTACCCCACCACTATCGTTAATCTCACCCACAACCTTATCAAGGGGAACCTTGTTCAAATCAATTAATGCAACCTGTGCGCCTTCATCAGAAAAAAGATGAGCCGTAGCACGACCCATGCCGCTAGCACCACCCGTGATAACAACAACCTTTCCCTTTACTGAACGGCTTAGTTTTGACAAGGCCATATAAAATCCCAATAGCAATAAATAGTTAAATGAAATAATTGTGCACTATTTCGCGCACCAGAATCAAATAGGGTAGTATCACACATCATTAGGTAAGTTGGCATCACGAGGCATTCTTGGAAAAGGCAAAACTCGGTACGATAGAAATATCAAAACAGGCCCACAATTTTTCAATAGGTCATTTTACAATCTTTTCACAGACCGAAAGAGAGGATCTCCACGGGCACAACTTTCAATTACAGTGCAATGTCACAGCTTCCTTGGGTGAAGATGGTTTGATATTTGATTACGCGATATTAAAGAAAATCATGAAGGCACTCTGTGATGAACTTGATGAGCAAACCATCCTTCCGTCAAAGTCTCCTTTTTTGGATATTAGTGAGGACGATGCTTATATCATTGCTAAGTTCGATAAGGAAAAACTCTACTTTCTTAAACGAGATGTTACGGTCCTCGATATTGCAAACTCAACCATAGAAGAATTCTCCTATTATTTTCTCAATACTTTAAAAGATCATCCTGAGCTACAAGACAAGGGCATTATCAGCCTCACAGTTAAAATATATTCAAATCCGGGTCAATGCGGCGTCGCAAACTGGAGTAAGTCATGAGTATCTCACCCATTTTAGTCATCACCGGCGCCAGCAAAGGAATTGGATTTAAAACCGCCTTAAAGTTTTTGGGCTTAGGATACCGAGTTATAAATTTATCCCGTACGCCCGCCCCCCATGATGATATTGAGAATTACCAAATTGATTTAACCCAACCTGACGCTGAAGCTGAAATCAAATCCTTTGTTGATACACATCTTAAAAAAACCAAAATTTGTCTCGTACACAATGCGGCCATGTTGTTAAACGACACCGCGCAGGGAACCGATTCTGCAAGCTTTAAAGATGTACTCAATCTCAATGTAGTAGCACCGCACATTTTAAACCAACATATTATTCCGTTCATGTCAGAAGATTCCAGCATCATTTACATAGGGTCGACATTGTCAGAAAAAGCTGTTTCTAACGCCTACAGTTATATCGTAAGTAAACATGCCATCATTGGTATGATGAAAGCATGTTGTCAAGATTTAGCCGGCACTGGTATCCATACAAGCTGTATCTGCCCAGGATTCACGGACACAGAAATGTTAAGGCAACATGTAGGAGAAAGTGTAGATTCACTCGCAAAATTATCAACTTTCGGAAGAATCATCTCGCCATCTGAAATTGCAAACACCATAGAATTTGCAGCACTAAACCCCGTCATTAACGGCGCAGTGCTACACGCTAATCTTGGCCAGGTTGAGTCTTAATGAACCCAATAAGTGATCTAGTTCGCGAGAGAAGAGAAAGAGTATTTCTTGTTTTAGCAGGTATTTTTCTCTGTGCTATGACGATGTTAAACATCATTGGTATTACTCGATTTATTCAACTAGGTCCCCTCGCGCTTGCGGTAGGTGTTCTTCCCTACCCCATTACTTTTCTATGTACCGACCTAGTGAGTGAACTATATGGCCGCTCACGAGCAAACTTTCTAGTGAGCGTTGGCTTAATGCTGAATTTTTTCATTCTTGGGACGATGTGGTTAGGCAATTTAATTCCATCGGTTGACCCCTCTAATCAACCTCCTTGGCAATTACTTCATCTCTCACAAGATGTCGCGCTACCCAATGGCAACATTGTTAGTGATCAGGTAGAGCTTTACACTTTAATGTATTCCACCACTACCGGAGCGGTTTTTGCCTCGATGATGGCCTATATAGCCGCACAGTATTGCGATGTATACCTCTTCCATTTTTTGAAAAGGCTAACAAAAGGTAAACACTTATGGCTGCGCAACAATGGCAGTACTTTGGTTAGCCAAGGTGTTGATTCGTTCGTGGTTATCAGCGTGACTTTCGGAGCGGCCTTTGTCGCTGGAACAATGGCCGCTGTGACTATGCTGACCCTTATGTTAAGTAATTATTTATTTAAGTTAGTTGTAGCTTTACTCGACACCCCCATATTCTACCTTGGGGTTCACTACCTGAAATCCTATTTGCAATTTACAGATGAAGAAATCAATCAGCACCCATAATTCGCTCCCTTAATTAACAAAACGACAGAGAGGTAAAACTATGGAACAAGTCAGAGATAAATTGGGGATCACTTATTCGGTAAAAACTGAATCTTCCCTTGAAGCTTTTAACAACATCATAGAATCCTATTTAGGCAATCTAGATGATGTTATGCCGAAACTTGACGCACTTCTCGAAGTTGATAGCACCATGCCGATGGCACTGGTATTGAAAGGGTACTTAATGAAGCTCGCTGGGGACCCAAAGTTTACTCGACCAATCAAACATTTCTTGTCACAATTATCAGAGAACAACATTCAAAATGAACGCGAAGCACTTCACATTGCTGCGCTTCAAGCTTGGACGGATAACCACAATGATAAAGCATTGGATATCCTAGAGACTCTCCTCGTCTCTGATCAGAAAGATATGCTGGCATTACGAATGGCTCACTACATGCATTTCTATGCGGGCACGGCTGAAAAAATGAGAGATTCGGTAAATCGTGCCATTCAGGTTTGGGGTGAAGACGATCCTTTTTATGCCTATTTGTTGGGGATGTATAGTTTCGGTTTGGAAGAATCGGGCAACTACGAAGAAGCAGAGAAATTGGGTAAAAAAGCCATTCTTTTAAATCCGAAAGATGTATGGGCCTCACACGCCGTCACTCACGTATTTCAAATGCAAAAGAGATCCGACGAAGGCATAGCCTGGCTTGAAGAACTCATTCCGCAATGGCGTAATACCAACAATTTCGTCTATCACCTACATTGGCACAAAGCGCTCTTTTACCTAGGTAAGAAAGATTATGAAACGGCCCTCAGCCTCTATGATCAGCATCTGATCTCACCATTAACAGACGATTTCTATTTAGATATCTGTAACGCAACATCCTTACTATGGCGATTAGAAATGCTAGGAATCGATGTAGGGGACCGATGGCAGGCACTTGCCAGCTATGCTGAAAATCGTATTTGTGATGACGAATTGGTTTTTTCATCTTTACATTATCTTATGGTTCCTGCTCGACTAAAAAATACCGCCCTTCTGAAAAATGCAATGGACCACTACCAGTCATGGAGTATGGAGGAGACTAATCAAGGCGCCATATGCAAACTTGTTGGTTTGCCGCTTGCCGAATCAATTATTCAGTTTGGGGCAGGAGACTACACCAAAGCCAAGCAAAACCTAAATTTGATACAAGACAATATTTTTAAAATCGGCGGCAGTCATGCACAACGTCATTTATTTGATGACTTCAAAAATTATGCTGAGGCACAGTCGAGATAGATCTTTATACAAATGTGAGAAATTGGACATGGAATACAAAGACATACTTTACGACCTAGAAGACAACATACTAACAATTACATTAAATCGCCCGGATAAATTGAACGCGTTTACTCATCGCATGATGGATGAATTAATTAACGCTTTTGATCGAGCAGATGCTGATGATGAAGTACGAGCAATTATTGTCACAGGTTCTGGACGCGGATTTTGTGCTGGAGCTGATCTCTCAAGTGGGGGTTCAACCTTTGATTCTGACAAGACCGGCCGTGGCTTAAGCCCAGATGGCGGCGGCCTCTTAACACTCAGAATTTTTGAATGTCTAAAACCTGTCATAGCAGCATGCAATGGACCTGCTGTTGGCATTGGTGCAACGATGCAATGCGCGATGGATGTCAGGTTAGCATCTAAAAAAGCGAGATACGGATTTGTCTTTACCAAACGTGGCGTTGTACCGGAAGCTTGTTCAAGTTGGTTCCTTCCCCGTATCGTTGGCATCAATCAGGCGCTTGAATGGGTATTTTCTGCCAGAATTTTTAATGCCGATGAAGCGCTTGAGAAACGTTTTGTTCGAAGTGTCCACGACGAAGATGATCTCTTATCCGCCGCACGTGAACTAGCCAACGAATTTATCCACAACACCTCGGCTATTTCAGTTGCCCTATCAAGGCAAATGATGTGGAAGATGCTGGGTGCTGACCATCCAATGGAAGCACATAAAATCGATTCCAGAGGTATTTATTACACAGGTAAAGGACCCGATGCCAAGGAAGGTGTTGAATCATTTCTAGAAAAGAGGTCACCAAAATTTCCCGGCAAAGTGACTGAAGATATGCCGGAATTTTTTCCATGGTGGGAGAAAAGAGAATTTGAATAAAGCACTGAGAAGTGATTTTCGTTTGGTTATATTAACCATATAATCAGTACAAACAACAATTGCAAAGTTCCATTTCCAATTTTATATTAACAAAATCAGTTAGTTATAAATTTGGCATGAATCGTGTAATTCAAATTATTGTCTTATACAAGTTAATGTCCCAAGAAGGAAGCACAATGGATCTCATACTACATTTACTCTTACTCGCGGTTACGATTTTTATCATCGCCAAGTCCATGCCCGGCGTGCATGTGGAAGGCTTTGGTACCGCTTTGGTTGTTGCCATTGTCTATGGTTTGATTAATCTAGTACTAGGATCTCTCCTTAAGCTACTTGCGATCCCCTTCATTTTTATCACGGCCGGGTTATTCCTGTTCGTAATCAACGCATTCCTTCTCTGGCTAACAGATCAACTCTTAGAAGATTTCGAAATTGAAAACATGGGCACAACCTTTGTAGCAGCATTTTTCATCACAATTGCTGACACCTTGCTATCTTGGGTATTCTAGCGGCATATTCCTGAGCGCCGGCAAAGAAGTATAAAACGCGAAGACAGCAGCTGATTAGGCCGCCAACTCTCGCAAAGCAGAGCCATTGCGAATCTTCTCTAGCATCTCAAGTGTGGTTTCCGCACTTTCAGCTTTACCAAATAGCCAACCCTGTATCTCTGCACAGCCCAGACTTTTAAGATACTCAAGCTGGGGATCCGTCTCGACGCCTTCCGCGATTAAATTTAGATTCAGGCCCTGGGCCATAGCGACAATCGCATTCACGATGCTGGTACCGCCTTTATTTACGTGGATTGAATTGACAAAGGATTTATCTATTTTCAGCGTATTGACGGGAAAATGCTGTAGATAACTTAAAGAAGAATACCCCGTACCGAAATCGTCTACTGCAATCTTAATACCCAATGTTGTTAGCTTACGAAGTTTTTGAATAACATGAGCCATATCATTCATGATGATGTTCTCCGTTATTTCAACTTCAAGAGCACTACCGGGAAGATTGTATTTTTGCAAGGTCTGAACAATCCGATCAATAAAATCATCTTGATCTACCTGTGGTGCTGAAAAATTAATGGACACTCGGATGTTATCAATACCTGAGGCGCGCCATTCAGCCAGATCTTTACAGGCAGTTTCCATCACAAAGTTACCGACTTCCAGAATGAGACCTGTTTCTTCAGCTATCGGAATGAATTCATCAGGAAACACCAATCCATTTTCGGCATGCTCCCATCTTACTAAGGCTTCAAAGCCAACGACTTCTTCGGTTTCAGCATTCACTTGTGGCTGATAACAAACTCGCAGTTCGTCGTTCATCAAAGCCTTTCGAAGGTCGCGCTCCATCATAAGTTTCGAATTGGATATACCGCTCATTTCTTCATTATAAAACTCGAAACCATTCTTGCCACGTTCCTTGACACAATACATCGCAAGATCAGCGCTTTTAATCAATGATTCCATACAGGTGCCCGCCTCTGGATAGACCGCTATACCGATACTGGCACTGACAAATAGCTCATGTTCGTCAATCATGAATGGTGTCTTAAATTCGTTTAGAACCTTTTCAGCAATAATAGATGCATCTTCACGTTGCTTAACCTGAGGTAAAACCAGCGTAAATTCATCACCACCAAATCTGGCCAAGGTGTCACCGCTTCGAAGACAACTCTCAAGGCGCTGACTAACAGCTTGAAGGAGGCGATCTCCCATAGTGTGACCCATTGTATCGTTGACCCATTTAAATCGATCTAGGTCAAGAAACATAACCGCCAATTTTTGATTATTTCGCTTTGATTGAGTAATCGCTATCTGCAGTCTATCTTCCATTAGCGCACGATTGGGTAAGTTCGTCAGTAAGTCATGATAAGCCTGAAAATTGATCACTTCCTGCGCCTGTTTCTTTTCTGTTATATCTCGCGCTACGCCATAAGTACCCTGAAACTGACCATTGACGTTGTGGTCAGATTGATTAAGCATTATAGACATTGATGTTGTATCGGAATATCGATACTCAGACTCTCCCTGACATTTGAGTTTCAACTCAATATTTCTGGACTTTCGCTCCCCAGCCCGTCGTTCCGTAAATACAAATTGAGCCTGCTCCTTAGATTGCCCTGAAACCATTTTACTATAGTGTTGACCCAAGAGATCATTCTTGGAAAAACCCAGGCTCTTGTAAACCGTATCATTAAGAAAAGTAAAACGGCCATCGGTATCCAACATAAATACTATGTCTGGGCTGTGATCAACAATAAACCTATGCAGGTATTCTGACTCTGATAGCTTTGTACTCATCACTTCGTGTGAATCTTCTAATTCTTTCTTTGATGCGGCATTCTTAATGGTATTGAGCAATTCATCGGGCGCATAAGGTTTCTTAACGAAATCATGAGCACCTTTTTTCAGTGCTTCCCTTGCGGAATCAAAACTGGCATCTCCACTCACCACAATGACTTTGCTTGGGACATTATGTTCAACAATGTAGTCGATAACATCGAAACCCGACATTCCCGGCATGTTCAAATCAAGAAGAAGAAGGTCAAAAGTATAATTCTGCAACATGGAAATCGCTTCTTCGCCACTTTCTGCTGTTTCTACTTGATAGCCATAAAGCAATATCATTTGCATCAGGCTTTCACGCTGGATAGGTTCGTCATCAACAATTAGAATGCTTCTACCCATTCCTATTTCAGTTCTGACTGCGCTCATGGTATTCCCCTTCTTTTATTATTGTGCATCAATTAACTAACGGCGTTGACTAACGGTATTAATATTTGAAATGTTGTACCAGGGCTTCCTTCGCCTTTAATCTGGCTTCTACAGCTGATCAAACCACTCATATCACTTAAGAGTTGTTTGACGATGCTCAATCCCAAACCAGAGTGGCCAATCCCTTTGCTACTATTGTTGGCTTGGAATAATTTGTCACGAATCTCGAGCGGTATACCCGGTCCATTATCACTAATGAGAATTTCTATAAATTGATCTCCACCAAAATTGATGGAGCCATGACTGCTTATCTCAATTTGTCCGTCAGGCTGCGTGCCAATAGCTTCTACTGCATTTTTCACAAGATTAACAACTACCTGCTTAAAGCTATCTGGGGTGATCACAACCTGTGGCATTGCTGAATCCAGTTGAGCTTTAAATTTGATAGAGTCGTGACCTCCTCTGAAAATCTTGATCAACTCGTCTAACAATTCATTGATGTTCACTTCTTCTCTTAGCAAATCTTCTTGTCGGCCAATCTGGCCATATTTTTTTACGATACCTGCCACTCTTAACATTTCTCTACTGATTGTTTTTATATCCGCTTGAACAGGGGAATCTTCATCAATTTTCAGGGATAAGGTGTGCAAATAATTTTGAACAATCGCAAGTGGGTTATTGACTTCATGGGTAACTTCACTAACCCGTGCATGTACATACTCAAGTTCAATGTGCGGCTTCTCCTGACTCAAGTGTTGAGCAGCAGCACTTTGAAAATTGCCCAACAATCCTTCATTAATTGACTGATTTTTTCCGAGGCCGCAAGCTAGAACACCACCTTGCGCGCCTAAGAACAGAAGACAACAGGCATCTGTCCCCAATCGCTGCAGTAACTGCTTTTCTACGATTGAGGACAATGCTTCTCTCTCGGCAGTAATCGTTTTCCCCGTTTGATAACATTTCGCTATTTGGCTACGTTGACTATCATGTGGAAGGCTCAACACATCGCCTTCATGAGGGCTTGCAATAAGCTGATTACCAACAAGCTGAAAATGGATGCTGTTTTTGATACCAAAAACCAGTCCAGCTAAATGGCTAAGTGAAAGACTATTGCTTGAAAGACTATTGCTAATGCTTTCAGCAATATTGGCCTGAGCGAGTTCCTTTTGAAAGTTCTCCGCTTCCAGCTCATCTAATTGGACGAGTGAGCGATTCACATTGAATTCAGCCTGAGACAAGATATCGAACAAATCTTGACTCTCGACATTAAAAATTTCCTTCCCCGCTTTAATGACTTCTTCATTTGGGAGCGCGCCAGACAAGTCAAGCAAGCAGTTTGAAAACCCCACGATCTGCACCCTTTGAGAAGCTTCGATCAAAGCCCCTGGGCTTGAATATTGATAACACAAAGCATCCGTCAATGAAGTGCCATAACCCCATTGGCTTAATATCCTCGCAGAAACATTATTACCATTGATTCCAAAGTGTTCAAATTCCATTTGGAGCAGTTTGTCACGAGAGGAAATACTAGCTGTTAGTTGTATATATTTTTTACCAAATGTTTTAGCAAGCAAATGATGACCGAGCCCAGCACAGAGTCCTAGCAGTCGATGTTCAGTCGCATCCACGCCTAATTTTTCAGCCAAGGCGGCACAAACTGCCCCCTGCATAAGGGATCGTTGCCAAAGCGTTAAATAAAATTGTTCGTCCGAAAAACCTTCAAAATTGAAGTGATTGCACAGTGTCAACGCTGTCTGCTTGTAACGACTTAGATCAATATCCTGATGCCAGTCACCCAGTTTCTCTTTTTGAGGATTTGTAGACAAAAAAACAGCCAACAAGGACGGGTCTAACTCCACCACAGCTACTAATTCACTTAGGTCTTGCTGATCTTGCTGGCTTATCTTGAGAAAATGTTGGAGGGTTTTGCGCACCGCGGGAAATTGGAAACCCGCTAAATGATGGATCTTGCTCAAAGCGTGATCAGGCATTGGGGGATTCTATAGTGGATTTTTATTTAAAACAACAACTTAGCAGTTAAATTTAAACATATTTTTAAATAACTGCTCTAAGCCCTTCTTTTTATAAATTTCACAGTTCAATCCCCAACATAACCGATTGCAAGAAACCGACTCTCCGTGTGCAGGTCATGAGCTACTACAATGCTCAGATTCGTTATACCCAAATTAGCTGTGAGAATAACCAACAATGATAACGTCTTCTTTAATAGATTCTGTCAGTGTTACAAAGCGTCTACCTTTGATATGCTCAGACTTAGGAAGCAGATAAGGATTACCAGTGTCGGAAACTAGTCAATCACCCACTCCAGAAATCAAACCTTTGTTCACAAAAAGCTACACCAATTATGTGCTCGCCATGCTTGTGGTTGTCTACACTTTCAACTTTATTGACCGACAAATTCTAGCCATTCTGGCCCAAGCCATAAAAACTGATTTAGGCTTATCCGACACACAAATTGGCGCGTTAAGCGGTGTTGCCTTCGGTATCTTCTACGCAACACTAGGTATTCCTATTGCACGGCTTGCGGACAAGTATTCGAGAGTCAACATAATCTCAATTTGTCTCGTCGTATGGAGTGCAATGACCGCTCTATCTGGATTCGCACAAAATTTCTGGCATCTTTTATTTGCCAGAATAGGCGTCGCTATTGGCGAGGCTGGTGGCAGCCCCCCCTCGCACTCCTTGTTGGCAGACTTTTTTCCGAGTGATAAAAGGGCATCGGCTTTAGGTATTTACGCCCTTGGCATTCCTATCGGTATTTTATTCGGAAATTTTGCGGGAGGTGTTATCAATGACTTATATGGATGGAGAAATGCCTTTTTGATTGTTGGCATACCGGGTATCGCACTGGCCCTGGTGCTGAAGCTCACCGTCAAGGAACCACCACGAGGGCATTCTGATGGCAAAGTAGCCACAAAAAAGCATATTCCTTTTTCCGAAGTCGTGAAAACCATGTGGGGGTACCGCTCATTTAGATATATTTCACTCGGCGCAGCCACACAGGCTTTCGTGGGTTACGGTGCAATTGCGTGGTTACCTGCTTTCTTAATTAGAACCCATGACATGACCACCACTCAGGTAGGCACTGCACTGGGTTTAATTATAGGTTTTGCGGGCGGCCTCGGCACATTCCTTAGCGGCATTATATGTGATCGTCTGGGTGAGAAAGATGTGCGATGGTATATGTGGGTTCCTGCAATCGGTTTTATTGTAGCGGTACCCTTTAGCATTGCTGTCTATCTACTAGATAATCTTTGGTTCGCTCTGGCAATGTATGTCATACCTGCCTTTACGATTAACTTATACACCGGGCCTACCTTCGGTATGACACAATCCCTCGCGCCACTCGCTATGCGAGCGGCTGCCTCTGCCTTATTGTTGTTTATTATTAATATTATTGGTTTGGTCTTTGGCCCAACCATGGTCGGCATACTCAGTGATTTGATGCAATCACAATTACAAATGACCGATGTTGAATCCCTGCGTTACGCACTATTTCTATGTGCATTTGTTTATATTATTTCCTTTTTCAATTATCTAAGCGCTGCTAAGTATATTAAGGAAGATTTAATTACCGCGAATGGGAGTACCACAACATGACAGATCCAATATTAACTTCATTTGAACTCGCCGCAGATAAAGCCGGCGACGTTACCGATGCAATTTATGAGCAGTATTTCAAAGACTGCCCAGGCTCAGAAAAACTGATGGAACATGTAGACCCGGGTGTTAAAGGCAAAATGATCCAGGAAGTTTTACGCCTTATTATGGTTGATGACTATCAAGAAGAGTCTGATTACCTCAATTTTGAAGTGAATTATCATCAAAATAGCTTCAGTGTTGAAGGCCATATGTACGCAAACCTTTTACGGGCAGTTCACACTGTTGTGAAACATTCAATCGCAAGTGAGTGGACAGAAGAGTTCGAAAATGCCTGGGTTAAACGTATTGAAGCCCTCAGTCATGAACTAACGAGCCGTCATAAAATAATTGCATGAGCGATGATCTACTCCAATTAATTGATCTCCAAAAATTGACAAAATGGATGGATGATCAAGGATTGGGCTCTGGAGAGATCAGCGCAGCCAAAATCCTCAGCGGCGGCACACAAAATATCCTGCTGTCTTTCGATAAGGGAGATCGCGCTTTTATTCTGCGCCGCCCACCACCTCACCCAAGATCTAATTCTAATAACACCATGCGTAGGGAAGCTCGTATGCTTTCTGCTCTTAAGGGAACTGACGTACCTCATCCAGAACTCATAGCCCCATGCAATGACAAGTCAATCTTAGGCGCTGCCTTTTATTTAATGGAACCCATAGCAGGCTTCAATGCAACCACCGAGTTACCTAACTACCATGCAGGTGATCCAAAGGTCAGACGAGAAATGGGTTTTAGCCTAGTAGAAGGGATTGCCTCTCTGGGCGCAATTGACTATCTAGCTGTTGGCTTGGAAGGATTTGGTAAACCCGACGGTTTTCTGGAAAGACAGGTATCTCGATGGCGATCGCAGCTCGACTCATACCTTGAATTCTCAGAATGGCCCGGCAGTTCAGCAATAAATGGCATCGATACTGTTGCAAAATGGTTAGTTGAGAAGTGTCCAACAAGTTATGAACCGGGAATTATCCACGGAGACTATCACTTGGCTAATGTTATGTTTCACTACGACAGCCCAAAGCTCGCCGCAATAGTTGACTGGGAACTCACGACCATTGGTGATCCACTACTTGATCTCGGATGGTTAATAGCGACCTGGCCAGGAGACAACCCAACCTTGACCACAAGCGTTACACCTTGGAAAGGATTCCCTAACATTGAAGCGTTAATTGAACACTACGGTTTACATAGCTCACGAGACCTGAACAATATCAATTGGTATGGTGTGCTTGCTTGTTATAAATTGGGCATCATTCTAGAGGGTACTTTTGCAAGAGCTTGCGCGGGGAAAGCACCAAAAGAAACCGGTGACAAATTACATGCCACTACCCTCTCCTTGTTTAACAGAGCACTCGAACTCATTTCTTGAATAGGAAGAATATATGCCAGGGTTACCATTTGATCCAGCAACTACACCATATGTCAGTTTAGTAACCTATCGAAAAACCGGTGCCGAGGTCAAAACACCCGTGTGGATAGCTAAAAATGCAGGTGCTTATTATGTTTTTTCAGAAGCCAAAGCAGGTAAAGTAAAACGCATCAAAAATAATAGCACGGTAAAAATAGCAAAGTGCGATCTAAAGGGGCGAGTCAGTAGTGATTGGATATCAGGTTGTGCACAATTAGTCACGGACGAAAAAGAGATTGCTGAAATGTACAAGGCATTCGATCAAAAATATGGATGGCAAACACGTTCCTTAAATTTTATAGCAAAGCTCACAGGCCGCATCAAGAAAAGAGCGATCATAAAAGTTAAGTTATCTTAGGAAACGTTCCTGTCTTGCCCTTCCCAATAGGGTTTGCGTAATGTAGTTTTTAGAATTTTTCCTGATGGGTTTCTTGGGATCACATCCATCCAGTCTATGGACGCATGGCGAATAAACGTAAACGGCGGATAGCGGCTGTGGTGTAGCGCCGCTGATTG